>JBQTIC010000055.1:0-33890 GCA_052388435.1 Chromatiales bacterium
TCCTGCGGCATAGGGATGTGCCGCCATCTTCGACGGCGGCAAGCCGTTGAAGATGAAGCAAAGCAAAAACCACGCTTTTTGCCTTGCGTGCTCTGAGAAGTCCAGGATGGACTTATTCAGAGCTTCCTTAATTCACACGTCTACTGGTCTACCTATCGGAGTGTAGACCAGGCCTGTCCACTCGAATTGACCTTCACTTATATGAAGACAGGTCGCGAGGGGGAGGCTCGCGCCCAAGAGCAAAGAGGTGCTCAGGATAAATCCGAAGTTCTCACTCAGCAGTTGGGCGACGGGGTTCTTCCCCAAGTCTGACGTTGCTCTTCTGCGCAAGGGAGGCCTGCCGGAGTGAAATTTAGGCGGGCACAGTTAGCGCATCATAAATGATGCGTGTATCATCAATTCTGATGATAAACCTTCTCCCCGGAGCTAATAATGGGCAATACTGCCTTAATCTCAGTGCGCGTCTCCAAGGACGTCGCTGACCGGTTGGCAACGCTGGCCAAGACAACAGACCGGTCCAGGTCGTATCTCGCCGCACAGGCAATCGAAGAGTTCGTTACACTACATGAGTGGCAGGTGAAGGCCATCCGCAAGGGCATCGCCGCGGCGAATGCAGGCAAGCTGGTTAGTCACGCCGAGGCTGTCAAGGTCCTGAGGAAATGGGGCGGTCGTGGAGCTTAAATGGACCACGATCGCCATCGAGGACCTCGAAGACGCTGGCAACTTCATCGCTGAAGACAACCCGGCCGCGGCGCGGCGAATGGCGGAACGTGTCCGGGAATCCGTGGAGTACCTGCTGGAACATCCCAATCTGGGCCGTCGCGGCCGCATGCGCGGCACCCGCGAACTGGTCGCCTCGGGTACTCCATTCATCGTGGTTTACCGTGTGCGCCTGGATGCGATTCAGGTGCTGCGTGTCCTGCATCACGCCCGCAAGTGGCCCTGAGAGGCTCTCAGTCTGATCGGCTCTCCGGCCGTGCACGGGTCTCTTCGTACGGGATGTCATAGCGATGAGTGTGGCGAGGTTTGCGCCTGGGCGGTGGCGGTGCGATCATCCCGACTGTTGGTCGTTGCTGTGCAAGGGCAGCTCGCCGCTCCCGACGATGTCAAGGGCGCGCGCAAAGAGGCTGCGCTGAGCTGACAGGCGTAGTAGAGGTGATTCCACTTCCGCCATCGCGGCCGCACTCATCGCTCGTAGACATTAATCGTCGCCGGAAAAGGGTCCATTGAACCGCCGCTGTCAGCCACTCTCCGCGCGGCGTTGGTTTCCTGAGCAACAGGGTGGAAACGGGGTGCAGTCACGCCAGCACCCATGCTACAATTTTACATTGCTGAAACAGCCCACGCCCGACCAGAAGGCTGGCACAAAAGCGCTTAGATTCAGTTAGTTGCCGTATTTCCCCGGATATTCATTGATGTTAACAGTCTGACACCTGTCGATGGTCGATTTCGCCAAGGAACTTTCCCCGGTCAACATCGAAGACGAGATGCGGCAGTCCTATCTGGACTACGCCATGAGCGTCATCGTTGGCCGCGCGCTTCCGGACGTGCGTGACGGCCTGAAGCCGGTGCATCGGCGCGTGCTCTTCGCCATGCGCGAGGCCAACAACGTCTGGAACCGGCCCTACGTGAAATGCGCGCGCGTCGTCGGTGACGTGCTCGGCAAATACCATCCGCACGGCGATGCCGCGACCTACGACGCACTGGTGCGGATGGTGCAGGATTTTTCCCTGCGCTACCCGCTCATCGACGGGCAGGGCAACTTCGGCTCCATCGACGGCGACTCACCGGCGGCGTACCGCTACACCGAGTGCCGACTGCAGCGCATCTCGGAGGAGATCCTGGCCGATCTGGACAAGGAGACCGTCGACTTCGTCCCCAACTACGACGGCAGGGAAAAGGAACCCACCGTACTGCCCGCCAGGGTGCCGAACCTGCTCGTCAACGGTTCGAGCGGCATCGCCGTAGGCATGGCGACCAACATTCCGCCGCATAATCTGCGCGAGACCATCAGTGCCTGCGTGGCGATGATCGACAATCCCGACATCGACGTCGAGGCTTTGATGCAGCACATCCCCGGGCCGGATTTCCCCACCGCCGGCATCATCAGCGGCACCGCCGGCATCCGCGAGGCCTACCGTACCGGCCGCGGCCGCCTCTTCGTCCGCGCCCGCACCCACATCGAGGGCGAGGAAGACAAGGCGCGTATCGTCGTCACCGAGCTGCCGTATCAGGTCAACAAGGCGCGGCTGCTGGAGCGGATAGCCGAGCTGGCCAAGGAGAAGAAGATCGAGGGCATCCGCGACCTGCGCGATGAGTCCGACAAGGACGGCATGCGCGTGGTCATTGATCTGCGCCGTGGCGAAGTGCCCGAGGTCGTGCTGAACAATCTCTATAAACACACGCAGATGCAGGAGGTCTATGGCATCAACGGCGTGGCGCTGGTCAGCGGGCAGCCGAAGACACTGAACTTAAGGCAGCTCATCGAGGCATTCATCCGCCACCGCCGCGAGGTCGTCACCCGCCGCACCGTCTACGACCTGCGCAAGGCGCGCGAACGCGCCCACAAGTTGGAGGGCCTGGCGATTGCGCTCGCCAACATCGATGCCGTGATCGGGCTCATCAAGACCTCCGCGAATCCGGCGGAGGCCAAACAGAGGTTGCTCGATCGTGCCTGGCCGCCGGGTATCGTCGTGAGCATGCTCGAGAAGGCGGGCGCCAAGGCGACGCGCCCGGACGGTCTCGCGCCCGATCTCGGCCTCACCCACGAGGGCTACCGGCTCTCTGAGGTGCAGGCGCAGGAGATCCTTGATCTGAAGCTCCAGCGCCTTACGGGTCTGGAGAAGGACAAGATCATGGGCGAGTACGAAGAAGTGCTCGCCAGCATCAGCGATCTCAGCGACATTCTGGCGCGGCCGGAGCGGCTGATGCGTGTCATCCGCGATGAGCTGACCGAGATAAGCGAGCGCTACGGCGATGAGCGCCGAACCGAGATCGTCCACGATCACCAGGACCTCAACGAGGAGGATCTGATCGCGCCGGAGGACGTGGTGGTGACGCTGTCGCACGCCGGTTACGCCAAATCGCAGCCAATGGACGTCTACCGCTCGCAGCGGCGCGGCGGGAGAGGGCGCATTGCGGCGACCACGCGTGAGGAGGATTTCGTAGAGAAGCTCTTCATCGCGAACACGCATGACATGGTGTTGTGCTTTTCGACCCGCGGCCGTGTCTACTGGATCAAGGTCTATCAGCTCCCGCAGGCCGGGCCACAGGCGCGTGGCAAGCCGCTCGTCAATCTGCTGCCGCTGGAGGAAGGCGAGCGCATCACCGCGGTGCTGCCGATTAAGGAGTTCGCGGCCGATCGCTACGTCCTGATGGCCACTCGGCGGGGCATGATCAAGAAAACGGCGCTCACCGAGTACTCACGGCCGCGCCCGAGCGGCATTATCGCGGTCGACCTGCCGGCGGACGATGAGCTGGTCGGCGTGGCCCTCACCGACGGCAAACAGGAAGTAATGCTGTTCAACAACGAAGGCAAGGTGATCCGCTTCAACGAAGACGAGGCACGGCCAATGGGCCGTGTAGCCCGTGGCGTGCGCGGCATGCGCCTTGGCGATGGGAGCAAGGTCATCGCCCTCATCATCCCCGAGCCGTACAGCACCATCCTCACCGCGACCGCGAACGGCTATGGCAAGCGCACGCCGATCGAGGACTACCCGGCGCAGGGCCGCGGCGGGCAGGGTGTGATTTCGATCCAGACCACCGAGCGCAACGGTGAGGTGGTGGGCGCGATCGGTGTCTCCGACGACGACGAGGTGATGCTCATCAGCCAGTCCGGCACACTGGTGCGCACGCCCGCCGGGGGTATCTCGGTAATGGGTCGCAATACGCAGGGCGTCACGCTCATAAATCTCGATGAGGGCGAGAAGCTTGTCGGCTTGGAGCGCATCGTGGAAACCAACGGCGAAGGCAACGGTAACGGCGATGGCGAGGGCCAGGGGGCGCCCGCGGATACGCCGACAGTTCAACCCTGATCGCTGCCGCGGGTCCTGCGAATGGCCAACGACAAGGTCCTGGAGGAGCTGCGGGCGAGTATCGATGCCCTCGACCGTGAGCTGCTGGGGCTCCTCAACCGTCGCGCCGGCCTGGCCCGCGCCGTGGCCGACGTCAAGAACGCGGCGGGTGAGTCGCACTGCTACCGGCCGGAGCGCGAGGCGCAGATCCTGCGCGCCATCATCGACAGCAACCCCGGTCCGCTGTCGAATGAGGAGATCGCGCGGCTGTTCCGGGAAATCATGTCGTCCTGCCTGGCGCTGGAGCAGCCACTCGCCATCGCCTATCTGGGCCCTGAAGGCACATTCACGCAGACTGCGGCACTCAAGCACTTCGGACGTTCGGTGCGCACGTTGCCGCTCAATTCCATCGACGAGGTATTCCGCGAGGTGGAGTCGGGCGACTGCCACTACGGCGTGGTTCCAGTGGAGAATTCCATCGAGGGGGTGGTCAACCACACGCTCGACAGCTTCATGCAGTCGCCGCTGAAGATTTGCGGCGAGGTGGAGCTGCGCATCCACTATCACCTGCTGAGCCGGGCCGACGCGATCGCGAAGGTCGCGCGGCTGTATGCCCATCAGCAGGCGCTGGCTCAGTGCCGGCGCTGGCTCGACGGCAATCTGCTCAACGTCGACCGCGTGCCGGTGGCGAGCAACGCCGAGGGCGCACGGCGGGCGGCGGCGGAGCCCGATAGTGCGGCGATCGCCGGGGAGGCCGCTGCGGCGCTTTACGGTCTGCACACACTTATGAACGGCATCGAGGATGATCCGACCAACACCACGCGCTTTCTGGTTATCGGCGATCAGAACGCGGCACGCAGCGGTGATGACAAGACCTCGGTGTTATTCTCGACACCCAACAAGCCGGGCGCCCTGCATCACGTGCTCGGCGCCTTTGCCGAGATGGGCGTGAGCATGACGCGCATCGAGTCGCGACCCTCGCGGCGTGGCATGTGGGACTACTACTTTTTCGTCGACCTGGAGGGGCACGTCGAGGATCGCGGCGTGGCTGAGGCGCTGCAGCGACTGAAGGATCGCGCTGCGATGGTGAAACTGCTGGGTTCTTATCCACGCGCAGCTCTATGAAGAGGACGTGATTGGTGAGAGGTGATTGGCGAGGATGCGACTCGGCCTTCCAATCACTGGTCACCAATCACCAGTCACGAATTGCGACTGTTCAAATGATTGTCGATCTCTGTGAACTGGTGGCGCCAGGCGTGCGCGGTCTGCAGCCCTACCAGCCCGGCAAGCCCATCGAGGAGCTGGAACGCGAGCTTGGCATCCGCAACATCGTCAAGCTCGCCTCCAACGAAAACCCGCTTGGACCCAGTGCGAAGGCGTTGGAGGCGATGCGTGGTGCAGAGGCCGGTCTGCATCGTTATCCGGATGGCAACGGATTTGAGCTGAAACGAGCACTTGCGGCACATCTCGGCATGGATGCCGCCCAGATCACGCTCGGCAACGGCTCCAACGACGTACTTGAGCTGGTCGCGCGCGCGTTCGTGCGGCCCGGCGACGAGGTGATCTACTCCGAGCATGCCTTTGCGGTGTATCCGCTCGTGACGCTGGCGGTCGGCGGCAGGGCGGTGGTGACCCCGGCACTGGATTACGGTCACGATCTCGCGGCGATGCAGCGTGGGATCAGCGCGGGCACGCGGGTGGTGTTCATTGCCAACCCCAATAATCCGACTGGCACGTGGCTGCGCCGTGATGCCGTTTATGAATTCCTGCGTGCGGTGCCGCCGCGCGTCATCGTGGTCGTGGACGAGGCCTACTTCGAGTTCGTGATCGAGGCCGATTATCCGGACTGCATGCAATGGCTGCCGGAGTTTTCCAATCTTGTGGTGACGCGCACCTTCTCGAAGATCTACGGTTTGGCCGGGTTGCGCATCGGCTATGGCCTTTCGCACCCACAGCTCGCCGACATCCTCAATCGCGTGCGCCAGCCATTCAATGTAAACAGTCTGGCGCTGGTCGCGGCGACCGCCGCATTGGCCGACGAAAATCATGTGCGAAGGAGCGTGGAACTCAACGCGCGCGGGCTGCAACAGTTGCGCGACGGCATGGCGCGGCTGGGGTTGTCCTGCGTTCCCTCGGCCGGCAATTTCCTATGCGTGCGTGTCGGCGATGCGGCGCGCATCTATGAAGCGCTGCTGCGCAAGGGGGTCATCGTGCGCCCGGTGGCCAACTACGGTCTGCCCGAACACCTGCGCGTCAGCGTCGGGCTGGAGGCAGAGAACGCGCGGTTGCTCGAGGCGCTGGCAGAGATCCTGGGCAAGACCTGAGCGTCCGTTGGAGGGCACGGCATGCAGATCGAGCGCCTGGCTATCATCGGGGTGGGACTTATCGGCGGCTCGCTTGCGCGGGCGCTGAAGCGGGCGCAGGCGGTCGGCGAGGTCGTCGGCTGCGGCCGCAATGCGACGGAGCTGGAAAAGGCCATCGCGCTGGGCGTCATCGACCACTACAGCGCCGAGCCCGCGGACGCGGTCACCGGCGCGGATATGATCGTGGTTGCCACACCGGTCGGTGCGATGCGTGCCGTCTTCGAGAGGATCGCGCCGCGTATCGCGTCCACCGCAGTCATCACCGATGTAGGCAGCGTGAAGGGCAGCGTGATCGAGGTTGCGCGCGCCGTCCTCGATGCGAGTTTCCCTCGATTCGTGCCGGGTCATCCGATCGCAGGCACCGAGCGGAGCGGAGTCTCGGCGTCTTTCGCGGAACTTTACGTTAACCATCGCGTGATCTTGACGCCGGAGCCGGAGACAGACGCCGCGGCCCAGGCACGCGTGCGCGCCATGTGGGAGGCAACCGGCGCCACGGTGGAGGAGATGCCGGCCGCCGAGCACGACGAGATCCTTGCTTACACCAGCCACCTCCCGCACATGTTGGCCTACGCACTGGTCGACTGTCTCGCGCGCGCCGAGCCCGCCGATGCGCTGCTGCGTTTCGCCGCCGGTGGCTTCCATGACATCACCCGTGTCGCCTCCAGCCATCCAGTGATGTGGCGCGACATTGCGCTCGCCAATCGCGAGGCGATGCTCAAGTCCCTGCGGCTCTTCAATGACAGTGTCGCGCAGATCACTGCCGCGGTGGAGCGCGGCGACGGGGAGGCGCTGGCGGCGCTGTTTCGCCGCGCCAAGCAGACGCGTGATGGGATTCCCAGGCAGCCGGATTGATGCCGTGAGCCGGCTCTACAGCACGTTCGAAGTGCAGCCGGGCGGGCGTCTGCGCGGCAGCCTGCGCGTGCCGGGTGACAAGTCGATCTCCCACCGCGCCATCATGCTCGGCGCGATCGCCGAGGGGCGCACGGAAATCGAAGGGTTTCTGGAAGGGGAGGATACGCTCGCGACGCTCGCGGCCTTTGGCGAAATGGGCGTGCACATCGAGCGCGACGGCGACACAATCGTCATCGAAGGGGCGGGCAGGGACGGCCTCAGCACGCCGGGCAAGCCGCTCGATCTGGGCAACTCGGGCACGTCGATGCGCTTGCTGACGGGTCTGCTGGCCGGGCAACGGTTCGATGCCGTGCTCACCGGCGACGCGTCGCTCTCCAGGCGCCCCATGCGACGGGTGATCGAGCCACTGGCGCGCATGGGCGCGCGCATCGATTCCACGGCCGCGGGCACGGCGCCGCTTCATATCCACGGCAACCAGAAGTTAGCTGCGATCGATTTTGCAATGCCGATAGCGAGCGCACAGGTCAAATCGAGCGTGTTGCTTGCCGGCCTTTATGCGAGCGGTTGCACCTGCGTAACCGAACCGGCAACCTCGCGCGACCACACCGAACGGATGCTCGCCGCCTTCGGCTGCCCGGTGCAGCGCGATGGCATCCGGGTGTGCATCGATGGGGGCACACGCCTCAAATCCTGCCGCATCGCCGTGCCCGCTGACCTGTCCTCGGCCGCCTTCTTCCTCGTTGGCGCCTGCATTGCACCGGATTCCGAGGTGACGCTGCAGGGAGTCGGGGTGAATCCGACACGCACGGGCGTCGTCGACATCCTGCGAGCGATGGGTGCGCACATTGAAGTGAGTAAGGAGCGCATGCACGGGGGTGAACCTGTCGCCGACATCACCGCCCGCACCAGCCGCCTGCGCGGTGTGCGCATCGCCGAGCGGTTCGTTCCGCTTGCCATCGACGAGTTTCCGGCCATCTTCATCGCCGCAGCCTGTGCGGAAGGCGACACCGTACTGACCGGAGCGGAGGAACTGCGCGTCAAGGAGAGTGATCGCATCGCGGTCATGGCGGAGAATCTGCAACGATTAGGTGTCGAAGCCACCCCGACGCCGGATGGCATCACGATACGCGGCGGGCAGCTGCGCGGCGGGAACATCGACAGCCACGGGGATCATCGCGTCGCCATGGCCTTCGCCATGGCGGCTCCGCGCTCGCGGGGACCGCTGACCATCACAGACTGCGCCAACGTGGCCACCTCTTTCCCCGGTTTCGTGGACCTCGCCCGATCCGCCGGCCTTCTCATCGCCGGTCGCTGAGGCGCATGCCGGACACGGTACCGGTGATTGCGGTGGACGGTCCGAGTGGGACCGGCAAGGGCACGCTTTGCCAGCGGCTGGCAGAGACGCTCGGCTGGCATTTCCTCGACAGTGGCGCCATCTACCGCGCGCTGGGACTCGCGGCCCTGCAACGCAACCTCGACTTCACGGACACCTGCGCGCTGCGGGAGGCGGCGGCCGGTCTCGATCTGCGCTTCGCCCCCGGCGGCGGTGAAGCCGGGACAGTGTGGCTCGATGGCGAGGACGTGACCCAGGCCATACGCACGGAGAGCTGTGGCAACGCGGCCTCCAACGTCGCGGCGGTGCCCGAGGTGCGCGCAGCGCTCCTCGTCCGGCAGCGGGCCTTCAGGCGGCCGCCGGGGCTGATCGCCGATGGTCGCGACATGGGGACCGTGGTATTTGCCGATGCGCCCTTGAAGGTCTTTCTGACCGCAAGCGCCGATGAGCGTGCCCGCAGGCGCTATAACCAGTTGAAAGAAAAAGGGCTTGATGTTAGTCTCCCCGACCTTCTCACGGACATCGCCGAGCGCGACGGACGGGATCGCGCCCGGTCCGCTTCGCCCCTGGTTCCGGCGCCGGATGCGCACCTCATTGACACTACCGCTATGGGGATCGATGCGGTTTTCGACCGGGTGATGAGACTGGCACGCGAGAAGGGCCTGGCCTGACGCGGCGGCGAGGCATGGAAAAACGGGCGGTCGTGGCGGCGGTCAGCCGATTCAGCGTCGCGACTGGATGATTAACCTAACCCGCGGTTCAACGCGGACAGCAAACAAGGGTCCCGGGCACAGGCCGGGGTTTACAGGTCAGGTTGCATGGCGGAGAGCTTCGCGGAATTATTCGAACAAAGTCAGGTTGGCGCCAAGATGCGGCCGGGCGCCATCGTCCCAGCAACAGTTGTTTCCATCAGCGCGGAAGTCGTAGTCGTCAATGCCGGCCTCAAGTCCGAAGGCCTGATTCCCACCGATCAGTTCAAGAACGAAAGCGGGGAGCTGGAGATTGCCGTCGGCGACATCGTCGATGTGGCCCTCGATGCGGTCGAGGACGGCTCCGGAGCGACAAGACTCTCCCGCGAAAAGGCCAAGCGTGCGATGGCATGGACGCGCCTGGAGAAGGCAAGCGACGCGGGCCAGACCATCACCGGCGTCATCACCGAAAAGGTCAAGGGTGGCTTCACCGTTGACATCGAGGGCATACGCGCCTTCCTTCCGGGCTCGCTCGTGGACGTGCGGCCGGTGCGCGACACCAGCTATCTTGAGGGCAAGCCCCTCGAATTCAAGGTCATCAAGGTCGACCGCAAGCGCAACAACGTGGTGGTATCGCGGCGTGCCGTGGTCGAGAGCGAGAGCAGTGTCGAGCGCGAGAGTCTGCTCAACAATCTCAAGGAGGGCTCCGTCACCAAGGGGGTCGTCAAGAACCTCACCGACTACGGTGCCTTCATCGATCTTGGCGGGGTGGACGGTCTGCTTCACATCACCGACATGGCGTGGAAGCGCGTCAAGCATCCCTCGGAGGTGGTGCAGATCGGGCAGGAAATCGATGTCAAGATCCTCAAGTTCGACCGCGAGCGCATGCGCGTCTCCCTTGGCCTGAAACAGCTCGGCGAGGACCCCTGGGTGGATCTGGCGCGTCGCCATCCGCCGAAGTCGCGGCTGTTCGGCAAGATCACCAATCTCGCCGACTATGGGTGCTTCGTAGAGATCGAGGAGGGCGTGGAAGGTCTGGTCCACGTCTCCGAGATGGACTGGACGAACAAGAACGTGCATCCCTCCAAGCTCGTGCACGTTGGCCAGGAGGCGGAGGTCATGGTCCTCGATATCGACGAGGAGCGCCGGCGCATCTCACTGGGCATGAAGCAGTGCCAGCCGAATCCCTGGGAGGAGTTCGCCGCCAGGCACAATAAGGGTGACAAGGTGACCGGCGTCATCAAGTCGATCACCGATTTCGGCGTCTTCATCGGGCTGGAAGGCGGCATCGACGGCCTCATCCACCTCTCTGACCTATCCTGGAACGGGGCGGATGAGGACGCTGTGCGCAGATACAAGAAGGGTGACCAGCTCGAGGCCATCGTGCTGGGCGTGGACGCCGAGCGCGAGCGCATCTCGCTGGGCGTCAAGCAATTGGAGAAGGACCCGCTGTCCGCCTACCTGGATGCGCATGAGAAGGGCAGCGTCGTCAGGGGCATCGTCAAGAGCGTGGACGCCAAGGGTGCAGTCATTGCGCTCACTGACGGTGTGGAGGGCGCCATCCGCGCCTCGGAACTTGCGCGTGAGGACGTGGACGACGCGCGCAAGGTGCTCAAGGAGGGCCAGCAGGTCGAGGCCCTGCTGATCGGTGTCGACCGCAAGAAGCGCGTGCTGACACTTTCGGTACGTGCGAAAGAGAGCGAGGAGGAGGCCGCCGCCCTCCAGGAGTACGGCGGCGAGAAGGAAGCCGGCACAACCAGGCTGGGAGACATACTGAAGAAAAAGCTAGGCACCCAGGAACAGTCTTAGGCGGTGCGGCGCGTCGCGCGACGAGTGACAGGGCGGCGCGCGGCAGGATTCGGCCGGGACGCCGCGGCACCGCCGGGCACGGACCGCTGATTCGGACGGCGCGGGGCAACGCAAACAACCGGTGATCTCCATGACCAAGTCGGAACTAATCGAACTGCTCGTGCGCAGGCAGTCGCAGCTCGGCTATCGCGATGTCGAACTCGCCGTCCGCAGCATGCTTGAGCACATGGCCGCCACCCTGGCGGGCGGGCAGCGCATCGAGATCCGGGGCTTCGGCAGTTTTTCTCTGCATTACCGGCCCTCACGCGTCGGGCGCAATCCCAAGTCCGGCGAACCGGTGATGCTGCCGGCGAAGCACGTGCCGCACTTCAAGCCGGGCAAGGAACTCCGCGATCGCGTCAACGGGGCGGCACACGCGACGCACCGCTAGCGCCGCTGCTGCGCCGCCACTTCCGCACGGCGCATCCCCCTCCTATACTGGCGTCGGCGCGCATCCTGCCGATACCATGCGCCGGGGGCTCTCGATGAGTCGGGTATTGCGACTGCTGAAGTACCTGCTGCTGCTGATCATTGTCATTGCAGGGCTGGTCCTTCACAAGGGCAACCCGGAGCCCGTCACCTTCAACTACTATCTTGGCCGCGTGCAGGAGCCGCTGTCAGTGTTCCTGGTCGTGGCACTGGTCATTGGCGCGCTGCTGGGAGTGTTGGCGGGGCTGCCACCTGTGATCTCCTTGCGACGCGAGTTGCGGCGTTTACGCCGCCAGGGTACGGTCGCGACGCCGCCTCGACCGGACCCCGCCAAGCCGGTGAAGACGGATGTTTCTTGAAGGCACCGCCGGGCTGTTCTGGCTGCTGCTCCCGGTTGCGGCCATCTCCGGTTGGTTTGCCGCGCGGCGCGATCAGCGGCGGCGGCCGGCATCGACCCCCAAGCGGCTCGCGCCTGACTACTTCAAGGGCATCAACTACCTTCTCAACGAGCAGCCCGACAAAGCCATCGAGGTATTCATCAAGATGCTGGATGTGGAAAGCGAGACGGTAGAGACACATCTGGCGCTCGGCAACCTGTTCCGACGCCGCGGCGAGGTCGACCGGGCCATCCGCATCCACCAGAACCTGATCGCGCGAACCCAGCTCACCGACGAGGAGCGGACGCTCGCCGTGCTGGAATTGGGCATGGACTATATGCGCTCGGGACTACTCGACCGCGCCGAGGGTCTCTTCAAGCAGTTGCTCGAGGCCGGTGTCCACACCAGGCAGGCGCTGGCGCAGCTGGTCGATATCTACCAGCAGGAGCAGGACTGGGACCGCGCCATCGAGTACGCGCGGCGGTTGGAGAGCGCGCGCAACAAGAGCCTGCGGCAGATGATCGCGCACTACTACTGCGAGCAGGCGGAGGAGACGCTGCGTTCCGGCGATATCCCGGCGGCGGAGCGGGCCAGCTGCAAGGCGTTGGAGGAGGATCCCTCCTGCGTGCGCGCGAGTCTGTTGCTGGCCGAGGTGGCGTTGCGCGGGGACGACCGCGAGCAGGCCATCCATCACTACCAGCGCATCGAGCGGCAGGACGAGGACTTCATCCCCGAGGCGATCGAGCCGCTATTGCAGTGCTATCGCGCGCTCGGGCGCACGGAGGAATGTGCCGACTACCTCAACCAGCTCGCCCGCAAGCATGCCGGCATTACGCCGGTGCTGGCATTGGCCGAGCTGATTGCCGAGCGCGACGGCGTCGATGCCGCCATCGAGTACCTGACCACGGAGCTGCGCAAGCGGCCCTCGGTGCGCGGGCTCGACCGGCTGGTGCATTACACGCTCGCCAGCGCCGACGGGCGCGCCCGCGACAACCTGCTCCTGCTTACTGAGTTCACCAGAAAGCTGCTTGAGAGCAAGTCGGTGTACCGATGCAGCACCTGCGGTTTCACCGGCAAGCTGGTGCACTGGCAGTGCCCGGGCTGCAAGCAGTGGAATACCGTCAAGCCAATCCATGGCATTGAGGGCGAGTAGCATCGCGGCGAGCAGGATCATAATCGCTTTGGACTTCGCAGGAGCCGATGCCGCATTGGCATTGGCCAGACAGCTCGACCCGGCGCGCTGTCGCCTCAAAGTGGGCCAGGAACTGTACACCCGCGCGGGCCCACCGCTGGTCGAGCGATTGGTACGGGCGGGCTTCGATGTCTTTCTTGATCTTAAATTCCACGATATTCCCAGTACCGTGGCGGCCGCTTGTGCAGCGGCGGCGGAGTTGCGCTGCTGGATGGTGAACCTCCACGCCCAGGGCGGCTTGGCGATGCTCACCGCGGCGCGCGAGCAGATCGCCGCGGCGTCCCGCCGGCCGCTACTCATCGCGGTTACTCTGCTGACCAGCCTCAAGGAGGCTGACCTGCGCGATCTGGGAATCAGCGGTGAGCCGCCGGAGGTCGTGCTGCGGCTGGCGCGCCTTGCCCATCGCGCCGGGCTCGACGGCGTGGTCTGCTCGCCGCAGGAAGTGCCGCTGCTGCGCCGCGAGCTGCCGCGCGAGTTCCTGCTGGTCACGCCAGGTATACGCCCCGCCGGTGCCGAACAGGACGATCAGCTCCGCACTGGCACGCCCGGCGCCGCCGTCCGCAACGGCGCCGACTATCTCGTCATCGGGCGACCGATCACGCGCTCACCGGATCCGCTGCAAGCCCTCGCCGAGATTGAACAAGAGATCGCTTCCCTGACTCGAACTCGTAACTCGTAATGGTGATCGGCAACTGCTAAGTCCGCTTCCGTTATCGGCGGTTCACCACTCACGAATCACGCTTTGCAGATGGATGCACCGCGCCACAGCGTCTTTGCCCCGCCGTTACCGCCGGCTGGCCAGCGTCGGAGCTGGCGGCGCCTCCACGGCTCGGCCAAGGCCCTGGCGCTCTACCGGGCCGCCGCGCGTCACGCCTCCGTAACGGTCGTTGTCGCGCGTGATCCGCTGCACACCGAACGCCTGTGCGAGGAGCTGGCGTTCTTCACCGGCATGGATCCGGCGGTGCCGGTGTTGGTCTTCCCGGACTGGGAGACGCTGCCTTACGACCAGTTCTCACCCTACCAGGACATCATCTCCGATCGCCTGGCAACGCTGGCGCGGCTGCCGGCGTTGCACAGGGGCGTCGTGCTCGTGTCCGTGAGCACGCTCATGCACCGGCTGTGTCCACGCGCTTACGTAGAGGGCGGCAGTCTGCAGTTGCGCCGCGGCGAGAGCATCGAGCGCGATGTCTTCCGCCACCGCCTTGAGGGAGCGGGCTATCGCGCCAGCCCGCAGGTGATGGAGCATGGCGACTTCGCCGTGCGCGGCTCGCTCATCGACCTTTACCCGATGGGGAGCGACGTACCGTATCGGCTCGATCTCCTCGACGAGGACATCGACAGCATCCGCACTTTCGACACCGAAACGCAGTGCTCGACGGGCACAGTGGAAGCGATAGAACTGCTGCCGGCGCGCGAGTTTCCAATGACCGAGCAGGCGATAGCGGGCTTCCGCCAGCGCTGGCGCGAGCGCTTTGAAGGGAAACCGACAGCGTCGGGCATCTACAACGATGTGAGCCAGGGGTTTTGCCCGGCGGGAATCGAGTACTACCTGCCGCTGTTCTTCGAGCAGCCAGCCACGTTCTTTGACTACCTGTCGCCCGATGCGCTTATCGTCCTGGACGAAGGCGTGAACGCTGCGGCGGAAGCGTTTCGCGACGAGGTGGCGATGCGCTATGAGCAGGGTCGCCACGACGTGCGGCGGCCGCTGCTGCCGCCCGCCGAGGTGTTCCTGCCGCCGGAGGAAGTGTTCGCCTTCAGCCGCCGCCATGCCCACGTGGTCATCCGCGGCGAGGAGGAGAGCGAGGGCGCCGGCCTCGCGGAGTTCGATACGGCGATGCCCCGGTCGCTGCCCGTGGACGGCCGCGCGCCGGAACCATTTCTGCTGCTGCAACGGTTCCTGCAGGGCTTCGGCGGCCGCGTACTGATCCTCGCGGAGTCATCCGGTCGTCGCGAGACCCTGCTTGAGCTGCTCGGCGGCCACGGCCTGCGTCCGCTACTCTGCGACGACTGGCGTGCCTTCCTCGCCGCGACCGCGCCCCTGGCATTGAGTGTCGCCAACGTGTATCAGGGCCTGCAACTCGGCGAAGAGCGGCTCGCCGTCATCGCCGAGTCCCAGCTCTTCGGCGAGCGGGCCGTACAGCGGCGCCGGCGGCGCGCCACAGGGCGCGATCCCGAGACGATCATCCGCGATCTGACCGAGCTGCGTGAGGGCGCGCCGGTCGTGCACGAGCAACACGGTGTGGGCCGTTATCGCGGCCTGGTGACGCTCATCGTGGACGATGTGCCCGGCGAGTATCTTCACCTGGAATATGCCGACGCCGACAAGCTCTATGTGCCGGTGGCCGCGCTGCATTACATCAGCCGTTACGCCGGCATCGACCCCGATTACGCCCCACTGCACAGGCTCGGCAGCGGTCAGTGGGGCAAGGCGCGGGCGCGGGCCGCGGAACGGGTGCGTGACGTGGCCGCCGAGCTGCTCGAGATCCACGCCCGGCGCGCCGCCCGCCAGGGACACGGCTTCCAGCTCGATGTCCACGCCTACCAGGCCTTCGTGGAGAAGTTTCCCTTCGAGGAGACCGCCGATCAGGCGCGGACCATCGAGCAGGTGCTGGAGGACATGCAGCGCGGCCAGCCGATGGACCGGCTCGTGTGCGGCGACGTGGGTTTCGGCAAGACCGAGGTGGCGATGCGCGCCGCCTTCGTCGCCGCCCAGGACGGCCGCCAGGCCGCCGTGCTGGTGCCGACCACGCTGCTCGCGCAGCAACACTACCAGAACTTCAAGGATCGCTTCGCCGACTGGCCGGTGCGCATCGAGCAGCTCTCGCGCTTCCGCGGCAGGAAGGAGGCGGATGCCGTGGTGGCCGGTCTTGCCGACGGCACGGTCGACATCGTTATCGGCACCCACAAACTGCTTGGCGCGGAGATCCGCTTCAAGCGCCTGGGGCTGATCATCGTCGATGAGGAGCACCGCTTCGGCGTGCGTCAGAAAGAGCAGTTGAAGCGCCTGCGCGCCGAGGTGGACATCCTGGCGCTCACCGCCACGCCCATCCCGCGCACGCTCAACATGGCGCTTTCCAGCGTGCGCGAGCTTTCCATCATTGCGACACCGCCTTCACGCCGGCTGGCGGTCAAGACTTTCCTGCGCGAATGGGACGATGGGCTGCTGCGCGAGGCGCTGCTGCGCGAGATTGGCCGCGGCGGCCAGGTCTACTTCCTGCACAACGAGATCGAGGACATCGAGAAGGTTGCCGCGCACGTTGCCGGTCTCATCCCGCAGGCGCGGGTCGCGATCGCCCACGGCCGGATGCGCGAGCGGGAGCTGGAACGGGGGATGCTCGAGTTCTATCACCGGCGCCACAACGTGCTGGTGTGCACGACGATCATCGAAAGCGGCATCGATGTGCCCACCGCCAACACGATCATCATCAACCGCGCTGATCGCTTCGGCCTGGCGCAGCTCTACCAGTTGCGCGGCCGAGTCGGCCGCTCGCACCACCGTGCCTACGCCTACCTCATCGTGCCGCCGCGCGCGAACATGAGCGGCGATGCGCTGAAGCGGCTTGAGGCGCTGGAGTCGCTCGAAGAGCTGGGCGTCGGGTTCACGCTGGCCACCCACGATCTGGAGATCCGGGGCGCCGGGGAGATCCTCGGCGAGCAGCAGAGCGGCCACATCCAGGAGATCGGCTTTGCGCTGTACACGGAACTGCTGGAGCGTGCCGTGCGCAGTCTGAAGGCCGGCCGCGCACCGCAACTCGACGGCGCCGCCGCAACGGTCACCGAGATCGATCTGCACATCCCCTCGCTGCTGCCGGAGGACTACCTCCCCGACGTGCACACGCGCCTCATCCTTTACAAGCGCATCGCCAGCGCGGTGGACGAGGATGTCTTGATTGCGCTGCGGGAGGAAGTCATCGATCGCTTTGGCCCGCTGCCTGCCGCCGCACAGAATCTGTTTCTCATCGCGCGCGCGAAGCTGCTCGCCGCGACGCTCGGCCTGCGCAAGGTCGATCTGGGACAGAACGGCGGCCGCTTGCTCTTCGATGAGAAGCCCAACATCGATCCGCTCCGGATCATCCAGCTCGTGCAGCAACAGCCGAAGGCGTACCGGTTGGACGGTGGTGACAAGTTGCGTATCATCAAGCCGCTCACCGATATGCAGGCGCGGATCGCCGAGATGCAGTGGCTGCTGGGTGTACTCGCAGGCAGAGATGGCCAGTCGGCGGTAGAGGAGACAGTCGCTGTGCAGCGTCGATAAGCACGTCAAGCTTGGAGCGCATGCGTGCGCAGCCTGAGGAGCGGTGCCTGTGTAGTGGAGCGATGAGAATCAGCAACAACAGGAGGGGAAGGGGTAGGACCGGCGCGGCGCTCGGCGCCCTGCTTGCGCTGCTCTCACCGGCACATACTCATGCCCAATCCTCGACCTTTCAGGTCGAGGTCGTCGTCTTCGAACGTAACACGCCCGCTCCCACTGTCGGCGGCGGCGCCAGGGCGCTGCCTTCTGCGCCGACCGGTGTGCCGGTTGACTCACTCCCCCAGTCGCGGCTGCTTCTCAGCGGCGCGGTGCGCGAGCTGGAACGGTCGGGGCAGTACACCACGCTCCTGCATGTCGGCTGGCAGCAGGGCGGGGAGGAGGGGCGTCCGGTGCGCATCACTTCCGAGGCACTCGGCGCGGACGGGCGGCCGATCGTGGATGGCGACATTCGCCTGGCGGTAGGCCGGCAGCTCACGCTGAGCGCGCTGCTGCAATGTCTTTATCATGGACAGGTCATGGTCCTGCGCGAAGAGCGCAACCTGCGGCTGGGCGAGCTACATTACTTCGACCATCCACTGTTCGGAATGCTGGTACAGGTTACGCGCGTGAACTCGGCGCCGGAGTAAGGGCTGCGGCGATGATCGGGAGCGCGACGGCCAGTAGCCTCAGCGCCTCGCGCATGCCTGCAGCCAGGTTTTCTCGCATCTCTTTCATGGTGATTATGCTTTCGGCGCGGCCAGCGGCCCAGTTGGCCACCACGGCGCAGCAGGCGTAGGCAAGACCGATCTCGCGCGCAAGCCCAGCCTCCGGCATGCCAGTCATGCCGACGATGTCGCATCCGTCGCGTGCCATGCGATCGATCTCCGCCGCGGTTTCCAGCCGCGGTCCCTGAGTGGCGCCGTAGACCGCATCCGCGGCCACATCGACACCCGCCGCGCGCGCGGCATCCAGCAAGCACTGCCGCAGAGGTTCCGAATAGGGCTTGGTGAAGTCGACGTGCGTGACCGGCGCCTGAGCATCGTCGAAGAAGGTGTGATCGCGCCCGTAGGTATAGTCGATAATCTGCGACGGTAGCACGATGCGCGCCGGCGACATCGCGGTGGTAATGCCGCCGACGGCGGCGATGGCGATGACCGTGCTCGCACCGGCCTGCGAAAGCGCGTGAAGATTGGCGCGGTAGTTGATGCGATGGGGCGCCAGCGTGTGACCGGGACCGTGGCGGTTGAGGAAAACCACCGGCACGCCGGCGAAACTGCCGTGCAGCAGCGGCCCGGAGGGATCGCCGTACGCTGTGCTCAGCGACTGCTCGCGCTCGACGCGCAGAGCTGCCAGTTGCTGCGCCCCGCTGCCGGCGAGGATGCCGATCATCGATCAGATGTCCCGATCAGCGACGGCGTAAACACCGTCGCCGTTGCGCAGGTAGCTCCGATAGTCCATGCCCCAGCCGAAAAGATAGCGGTCATCGGCATCGAGGGCGGCGAAGTCCGCATCCTGCAATCCCGGGCGGGCAGCCACGCGCTTGCGCACCAGCACTGCTGTCAGCACCTCGCGCGCGCCAGCCTCGCGACACGCCTCGACGATGGCGGCAAGCGTAACACCTTTGTCGAGGACATCATCGATGAGCAGCACGGTCCGATCGCGCAGCGAGGCGCCCGGCTTGCGCAACCAGTGCAACTCGCCGCCGCTGGTCCGGCCAAGATAGCGAGTGGCATGTACGTAGTCGATCTGCAGAGGAAACGACAGTCGCGGCAGCAGCACGCCCAGGGGCACCACGCCGCCCAGCATCGCGCCGAGGAGCAGCGGATCGCGATCGCCGATACGCGCCGTGATCGCGGCGGCCATGCGATCGAGCGCCTGCTCGATCTCAGCGGTGCCGAAGATCAGATCCGCATCATCGCGCACGCGGCGGACATGCTCGACGGTCGGCCGATCGCGCGCGCCTGCGCTCATTCACTGGCCTCATCCAGCTCGGCGAGGCCCTTGCGCCCGGCCCAGTCCTTGGCGAACTGCCACCCCGAGCGACCGCTGCGCGAGCCGTGCAGCAGCGCCCATTGCAGCGCCGCCTCGCGCATGCCGGCGCGATCGGCGTCGCTTACCTGCAGCCGGCCGAGCCAGTGATCCACGATGTCCAGGTACTCCTCCTGGTTGAAGGGGTGAAAGGCGAGCCACAGGCCGAAGCGCTCCGAGAGCGAGATCTTCTCCTCGACCGCCTCTGCCTGGTGCACCTCGCCATCGACCACGCGCGCGGCAAGGTTGTCGCTCAATTGCTCCGGCAGCAGGTGGCGGCGGTTAGAGGTGGCGTAGACCAGCACGTTCTCCGGCGTGGCGTGCACCGAGCCGTCAAGCAGCACCTTGATTGCCTTGTAGCGCCCATCATTCGCCTCGAAGGAGAGATCGTCGCAGAAGACGATGAAACGCTCGGGGCGGCGCGCGAGCTGATCGACGATGTCCGGCAGATCGGTCAGATGCTCGCGTTCCACCTCCACCATGCGCAGGCCGTGGCTGGCGTACTCGTTCAGCAGCGCCTTGATGAGCGAGGACTTGCCGGTGCCGCGTGGGCCCCAAAGCAGCACGTTGTTGGCGGGCAGGCTGGCGAGGAACTGGCGTGTGTTGGTCTCGATCTGCCGTTTCTGGTCATCGATGCACAGCAAATCATCGAGACGCACCTTCGACAGCATCGTTACCGGCTGGAAGTAACCGCCGAAGCCCTCGCGGCGCCAGATGTAGGCCATGGCCCGCCAGTCCGGATATGTACGCGCCGGTGGCAGAAGCGGCTCGATGCGTGCCAGCAACGCCTCGATGCGATTCAACAGTTCCGGCGAGATAGGCATGGAATTCGCGTCATTCTCGCGAGGCGGCGCGATCGCCCCGATACTTTGGCCGCCATTGTACCGCGTGACGGCGGGGCGAGGGGTTGATCAAAGGTCCGTTCGCTTTACTCGCCGGACTGCAGGTCGCGCAGGGCGCTGGCGAAGCGTTCGTCGATGAGCTTCTTGTACTGAAGGAGCTGGATTGTCTGGGTGTCCTCGGGTTGCACACCGGCGTGATGCAATCCGCAGAGATCGAGATCCGTGATGTATATAGGGTAAGCTCGACTTCCTTCGCGCAGCGTAAGCACATGTCTGGCGACCGCATGGAACACCTCGTTGCCGTGCTCGAGCGAGGAGAACTCGCCTCCATCGCAGAGGATCGTGTATTGCGTGCGCTGATCCTCGCTGCTCTCGGCGATGACCTTGAGCTGCGTGTACTGGCGCCCCAGATCGGGACTGTAGCAGATCGGTTCTATAGGGTGTCCGCCGCGGTTGTTCGCGGCCAGAAGCTTGAACTCGACGCCCATCCGCCGTGGCGCCTGCGCCGCCTGCGGCTGCACTGCCCAAAACCGCTGCGCCATGCTGCGGAAGAAGCGGGCAAGGTGATCGACCAGCACGTGGTGGTTGTGAAAGGGCAGCGTCTGCATGAAAAGGGCGCCGCGCTCGTCGATGACGAGGATATCCACCTGTGTGCCGACCGGCCGGAGAAAGGTCTGGATAACGTCGGGGCGGTGTTGCTGAAAGAGCAGCGGCAACAGTTCTCCTGCGAGCGTGTGTCGATCGAAGACCGTTTGCGTGAACTGCCGCACCGGCCCTGCGAGGAAGGTCAGCAGTTTCTCGTAAGTCCCGATGATCTGGGGACGCAGACCGGTTTCGTCGCGAATCAGCGCGTGAAAGGTGTCCGCCGCTTCCAGGATGTAGCGCCAGTGACCACTCGCCTGATGCGCACACCGCACTACGTCATCGAACAGCATTTGTATGCGGTTGCCGATAGCGGTGCCGTATCCCGGCGAAAAGCAGTGGGTGCTGAACGCCTGCGGCGCAGCGCTCGATGCCGGCGCCGAACGCGTGTATTCGCACACGCATTGCATTAGTCCCTCGATGCCGCGGTAGTGGAGGGCGAATATCTCCTCCCAGCTCGTCATCATCACCAGATCAAAGCACTGCGTGAGGTTCTGGCGCTGGCCGCCGTAGCTCAAGGGGTCGGTGCGGCTGCTGGCGATGAGGTCGCCGCCGCGCCATTTGGGCGCGGTCGTGTCGACCCCGACATCGACGAAGAGAGCTGCCCGCAGAACCTGCGGGGCCTGCGTGAGGTCTTCAGCGGCCGCGTCGTGCAGGCGTCCCTCGGGGAAGGCCGCGTTGAGAGCGTGCAGCACGGCGCGCCCCCCGCGCGCGGCGGCGGGCAGCCCAGCGGCAAAGACACTCAGGTGCGTGTGCCCGTCGATCAGCCGGTTGAAGTGACACCAGGCAAGCATGTCTACCATGCTCGTCGAGCGCTTGACGCCCGCCCGCATGCCCACCTCCTCCGGTGCCACGATGTCGGTGAACAGCACCCAGCTCGTCTGCCCCTCGCCATCACGCACGTGGTGCAGCGAGAGCCGCTGCTCCACGAGGTCAGGGGCGATGCCACGGTTGAGGATCTCGACCTTGCCGGCCTTGCGTTCGAACGCGGCGTAGAGCTTGCGGCCCAGAATGTGCAGGTCGCGCTGGGAGATGCGTGCCTCCTCGGCACGCTCGCGTCCGAACTGCGACACCAGGCGGTAGCCCTGCGTCAGCGCGGCGATCAGATCGCGGCGCTCGTCCATCACCACCGGCAGCTTCCAATCCTCGCGCGCATCGAGCAGGGCGAGTCGTCCCGTATCCCAGCCCCACGACACGACCAGCTCGCGCATCACCTCACGCCGCCAGTCCTCCTCGGCGGCACTGGCGCCTTGACTCAACTGCTGGTTCACCTTGAAGTAGAAGCAGCGACGGAAGAGGTTGAGCCGGCTGGTCTCGCCGCGCCCCGAGAGGTACTCCTCGACCCTGCGGTACATCAGCAGATAAGGGTCAATGGCGTTGGGGTCGGTCTCGCCCTCGTAGACCGCCCGCTTGTAGTGCAGCGCGAGCAGGTTGATCTTCGGATACTGCTCGACGTACGCCTCGATAAGCAGCAGCTTGAGCACTGACTTGTACGGCGCGTTGATGGACTTGTAGAGCTGCCAGACGGCCGCGCCGAAGAACTCCCGGGCGGGGATGTGCTCGAGCCCGCCGAAGTCGATGTAGTCGCCAGGCTCGACGAAGCGCTTGCTCAGCAGGTTCTCGGCGTAGGCGCTGTAGTTCGGCTCCTCCTCCGGCGGCACCGTCCACCACAGCGGATAGAGACCGCAGAGCACGACAGCCGAGCGGTAGAACTCATCGAGCAGCAGATAATGCTGCGAGCTGCCGCTGCTGTCCGGCGAGAGGCTGCCGAGATGTCCACGACGGAAGCTTTCCGGGTCGAAGACGAAAAAATGGATATCGAGGTTGACCTCCCGGGCCGTGGCCTCGATGCGGCACGCCTTCTCGCGCAGCTCCGCGACTCCCTCCTCGCCGATGCCCGCCGCATGACACAGCCAGATGTCGAAGTCGCTCTCCGGTGAATAGGCGATGGTCCCGCACGAGCCCATCATGTACAGGCCGAGGATATCGAGCCGGGCCGAGGCACGCCGATCGTAATTATAGAATCGGGTGACACGCTGGGCGGCGGCAAGGGTCTCGCGGGCCGGTGCGTAATCGCGCACGCCACACGGGGCGTTCTGCGTGACGTAGCCGGGCAGCAGCGGGTGATTGGTGTGAAACAGCAGCGGCAGCAGTTCCAGAAAGTCCTGTTGGCGCCCGCTGAGTGATTCCCGGATGCGCCGCAGCCGCTCCCGGTTGAGTGCCGCGAAGCGCTCCTGGATCGATCGGCGCGGATTGTCTGCAGAGCGGGGACGCTTGTCGAGATACATATCGTCGGTTATAGCGGCCGCTCGAGGCGGATCTTGATGACCCGCCGCCCCGAAAACCCCACCGGTTCCACCGCTTGCGGCGCCTGCAGCGTGATGATTCCAACCTGCGTGGCGAGGCGCGCAACACGATGCGGGCGCGGGCTTTTTCTGATAGGCTTAGCGCGCTTTGCGACAGGGAACTCCCACTAGGCCAGGCGATCGAGCGGTGCCGTGCCGAGGGGGTTGCGCTTAGCGGATCTCAGCCCTGGCCCTTCCATGTCCACGACCAACAACCTCAGCGTGCCGAGAGGATAAGAATCATGTTCAGCAGAACGATGAAAATTGCGGGTTTCGACGACGAGCTTTGGAACGCCATTCAGAAGGAACGCCGGCGCCAGGAAGAACACATCGAGCTCATCGCCTCGGAAAATTACACCAGCCCGCGAGTCCTCGAAGCGATGGGATCGGTGCTAACCAACAAATATGCGGAAGGCTATCCCGGCAAGCGCTATTACGGCGGTTGCGAATTCGTCGATATCGCCGAGAGCCTCGCCATCGAGCGCGCCAAGCAGCTCTTCGGCGCGGCCTGGGCCAACGTCCAGCCGCATTCTGGTTCGCAGGCGAACGGCGCCGTATACCTGGCGCTGATTAACCCCGGCGACACGATCATGGGAATGAGCCTGGCGCACGGCGGCCATCTGACTCACGGCGCGTCGGTCAGTGTCTCCGGCAAGATCTACAGGGCGGTGCAGTACGGACTGAATCCCGACACCGGCGAGATCGACTACGACAAGGCTGAGCAGCTTGCCCTCGAGCACAGGCCCAAGCTCATCATGACCGGCTTTTCGGCCTACTCGCGCATCCTCGACTGGCGGCGTTTCCGTGCCATCGCCGATAAGGTCGGCGCCTATCTCGTGGCCGACATCGCCCACGTCGCCGGGCTGGTGGCGGCGGGTCTGTATCCGAGCCCGATTGACGTCGCCGACGTGACCACCACCACCACCCACAAGACGCTGCGCGGCCCGCGCTCCGGCCTCATCATGGGCAGGGCGAACAAGGAGATCGAAGACAAGATCAACAAGCTCGTCTTCCCGGGTTATCAGGGCGGCCCGCTGATGCACACCATCGCCGCCAAGGCGGTGGCGTTCAAGGAGGCCATGCAGCCCGAATTCAAAGCCTACCAGCGGCAGGTGATCGCCAACGCCCGGGCCATGGTCAAGGTGTTCCTGGATCGCGGGGTCAATATCGTCTCCGGCGGCACCGACGACCACCTGTTCCTGGTTGACCTGATCAAGCGCGGGCTCACGGGTAAGGATGTGGACGCTGCGCTCGGCCGTGCCTACATCACGGTCAACAAGAACGCGGTCCCGAACGATCCGCAGTCGCCATTTGTCACCAGCGGCATCCGCATCGGCACGCCGGCTGCCACTACTCGCGGGTTCAAGCAGGGTGAGGCGATGACGGTGGCCGGCTGGATCTGCGACATCATTGACAGCATGGGCAATGAGTCGGTGGTGGAAGCCACGCGCAAGAAGGTCCTGGCACTCTGCAAGCGGTTCCCGGTCTACGTCGAAGGAGCCTTGGCAACCGGGCCGGCCGCCCCGGCGCGAGCAGTAAAGAAGGCGAAGCCGCGTAAGGCAGCAGCCAGGCCAAAGGCGAGGAAGACGCCGGCAAGGCCGGCGAGACGCGTCCCCGCAAGGAAGGTCGCAAAGGGTCACGCCAAGAAATTCACAGCCACCAGGCGGACGGCGGCGCGCAAGCCGGCGCGGAAGAGGGCACGACGCTGAGGCGCGCGCCGGCTTTCGCCTGTTAGCGAACCTCTCAAAAGTGACGCGGCAACATGGCCGTCATTCCGACGAAAGTCGGGATCCAGTTGAAAATTATCTTTTGCTGGATGCCGGCCTTCGCCGGCATGACGAACGATGCCTCTACTCAGAGTCTCCCTAGGCGGCGGACGCGCGCATGCGCTGCCCGTACTGTACGCATCCCAACACCCGCGTCATCGACTCCCGCTTCGTCGGCGAGGGCGAGCAGGTGCGCCGGCGGCGCGAATGCGAGAAGTGCAAGGAGCGCTTCACCACCTACGAGACGGTGGAGCTCAATATGCCGCGCGTCGTCAAAGCGCGCGACAAGAGCCGCGAGACCTTTAGCGAAGAGAAGCTGCGGGCCGGTATGGACAGGGCGCTGCGCAAGCGGCCCGTGGAGACCGACCGCGTCGAAGCGGCGATCAACAACATCAAGCGCAAGCTGCGCGCGAGCGGCGAGCGCGAAATACCCTCCAGCAGGATCGGCGAGTGGGTAATGCAGGAGCTGCGCAACCTGGACCATGTCGCCTACGTGCGTTTCGCCTCCGTTTACCACAGCTTCGAGGATGTCACCGCCTTTCTGGAGGAGATCGCCGGCCTCCAGAACGAGCTGCCGCCGGAGGCCAGGCGCCATCAGCTCGACCTCGCCCTGCCGGGGAGCGAAACCCAGCAGGCCCCCACCCAGCCGCGCCGCAAGCCCAGGAAGATGCCGCCGCCCGGACGGCCCCGCCGCCGCGCACGCCGATGAGCATTGCCCCGTGGCGGTATTCACGGCTGACGATCACCGATACATGGCTCATGCCTTGCGCCTCGCGGCGCGGGGACTGTACGGCACACGCCCCAATCCGCGGGTCGGCTGCCTGCTCGTGCGCGAGAACCGCATCGTCGGGGAGGGCTGGCACGAACGGGCCGGCGGCCCACATGCCGAGTTGGTCGCCTTGCGGCAGGCAGGCGCGCAAGCCGCCGGTGCCATCTGCTACGTGACACTGGAGCCATGCTGTCACCACGGCCGGACACCACCCTGCACTGATCCGCTCATCGCAGCGGGTATCGCCAGAGTCGTCGCCGCTATGGCGGATCCCAACTCGCGGGTTGGCGGCAATGGTCTCAAGCAACTTGCTGGGGCAGGCATCACCGCGCAGAGCGGCCTGCTCGCTGCAGAGAGCGAGGCGCTGAATGTCGGCTTCTGCCAGCGCATGCGCATCGGACGGCCATGGGTGCGCGCCAAGGTGGCGATGAGCCTCGACGGCCGCATCGCCATGGCGACGGGAGAGAGCCGCTGGATCACCTCCGAGGCCGCGCGCCGAGACGTTCAGAAATGGCGTGCGCAGAGCGGCGCGATAATGACGGGCGTCGGCACCGTGCTCGCCGATGACCCAGGCCTGTGCGTCCGCGACCCTGAGCTACTGAAACAGATCCCCGATCAACCCTTGCGCGTCATCGTGGATTCCCGGCTCCGGATCCCGCCGACCGCAAGGTTACTGGCGGAGCCCGGTGCCAAGCTTGTGGTCACCGCTACCGGCAACGCTAGCCGTGCAGCCTGCATAGAGGAAAGCAACGCCGAGGTCCTTGCGTTTCCGGGCGAATCCGGCCGGGTCGATCTGGCCGCAACGCTCCGCAGTCTCGGCAGTCGCGGCATCAACGAAATGCTGGTCGAAGCCGGTCCAACTTTGACCGGCGCGCTGCTGGCGGAGAGGCTCGTCGACGAGCTCATCTGCTACATCGCCCCCAAACTCCTGGGCGATGCTGCGCAAGGCATGGCCCGGCTGCCGGGCTTGCAACGTCTCGCCGACGCCGTGCAACTCGACATTAAGGATGTTTGCCCCATTGGCCCCGATCTGCGCCTTCTGGCCAGACCGTCTTATCCGTAACGGCCGTTTCGCTCTCCCCTTGCAGGAGAGCCTGTCCTGAGTGAGGTGCAAGGGGGTAGGGCGAAACGGGAATCTATCTACTACTTGTCTCCGCCGCACGCCCATGTGAAGCTTTGCCCGGACAGGGGGGAAAAGTCGTCGGCAGCAATATCGGGCGCCCTCACCGCATCGGGCCTCCGGTAATTGCGGCGCAATCCAGCAAGACCGACAAACTCAACCAGGAGACTGGGCACACCAGGAATCATATGTTTGCCGGTATCGTCGAAGCCATCGGTCAGGTCACCTCGGCTACTCCCGCCGGCGAGAACGCCCGCCTCGTTATCGATGCGGGCAACCTGTCCCTCGCCGACGTAAAGCTGGGCGACAGCATCGCTGTCAACGGCGTCTGCCTCACGGTTGTCGGACTGGAATCCGACACCTTCAGTGTCGATGTCTCGCCCGAGACTTTACGCTGCACGACACTCGCCTCCGTTGACCGCAGCTCGCGCGTCAATCTGGAGAAGGCCCTGATCTACGGTGAGCGCGTCGGCGGACATCTTGTCAGCGGGCACGTCGACGGGATCGGGCGCATCATGGCGCGGGAGCAGCAGAGCGAAGCACTGGGCTTCGCCATCGTCGTGCCGGATGAGCTGATGCGCTACATCGCCGTCAAGGGCTCGGTCTGCATCGACGGCGTCAGCCTCACCGTCAACGAGATCGAGCAGAACGCCTTCGCCGTGCAGGTCATCCCCCACACCCGCGACAGCACCCTGTTTGGCACCTACCAGCTCGGCGACCGCGTCAACGTCGAAGTCGACCTCATTGCCCGCTACCTCGAATCCCTGCTGCGTACCTCCGGTTCCACCCAATGAGCCGATAGCGGCTCAGCGCAAGTTATTGCTCAAACAGCCCATGCCACGAGAAAGGTCGGCGGCGAAGAACACCTCTCAGAGCACCGCCGCAACCGTCGGCTACGAAGCCCAGCTCTGGCAGATGGCCGACGCCCTGCGCGGCAGCATGGACGCGGCCGAGTACAAGCACGTCGTGCTGGGCCTGATTTTCCTCAAGTACATCTCCGATGCCTTCGAGGAGCAGCACATCAGGCTCGAGGAAGACAGAGCTCATTACGCCAACCCCGAAGACCCCGACGAATACCGCGCGCTCAACATCTTCTGGGTGCCACCGGAGGCGCGCTGGCCGCATCTTAAAGCCCAAGCCAGGCAGCCCACCATCGGCCGGCTCGTGGACGACGCCATGGCCGGCATCGAGCGCGACAACCCGGCACTCAAGCCCGGGGGCGTGGGTGTTCTGCCCAAGGATTACGCCCGCCCCGCGCTCGACAAGACGCGCCTCGGCCAGCTCATCGACCTCATCAGCAACATCTCATTTACTTCCCCCTCTCCCGCATCAGCGGGAGAGGGTAGGGGTGAGGGCCACCGCGCCAAGGACGTGCTCGGGCGCGTCTACGAGTACTTCCTCTCCCGGTTCGCGAGCGCCGAGGGCAAGAAGGGCGGCGAGTTCTACACGCCCCGCTGCGTGGTCAAGCTGCTGGTCGAGATGCTCGAGCCTTACCGCGGCCGCGTGTACGACCCCTGCTGCGGATCGTCGGGGATGTTCGTGCAGTCGGTCGAGTTCATCCGCGCGCACGCGAAGGGCAACGGCAACGGCGGCAAGGCGAAGGCCGACATCTCGATCTACGGGCAGGAGTCGAACTACACCACCTGGCGGCTCGCGAAGATGAACCTCGCCATCCGCGGCATCGAGGGTCAGATCGCGCACGGCGACACCTTCCACAACGATCGCCACCCGGACCTAAAGGCTGACTTCATCCTCGCCAACCCGCCGTTCAACGTCTCCGACTGGGGCGGCGAGCGCTTGCGCGACGACAAGCGCTGGAAGCACGGCGTGCCACCGGCCGGCAACGCGAACTTCGCCTGGGTGCAGCACATCGTGCATCACCTGGCGCCCGCGGGCGTGGCCGGCTTCGTCCTCGCCAACGGCTCGATGTCGTCCAACCAGTCGGGCGAGGGTGAGATCCGCAAGGCCCTGATCGAGGCCGACCTCGTGGACTGCATGGTCGCGCTGCCGGGTCAGCTCTTCTACTCGACGCAGATCCCGGCGTGCCTGTGGTTCCTCGCGCGCGACAGAAAGCGCCGTCATTCCGGCGAAAGCCGGAATCCAGTGTCTTTGCGTGACCGGCGCGGCCACATGCTCTTCATCGACGCCCGCAAGCTCGGCCGCATGGTGGACCGCACGCACCGCGAGCTGACCGACGAGGACGTCGCCCGCATCGCCGACACCTACCACGCGTGGCGCTCCACTCGTCATTCCCGCGAAAGCGGGAATCCAGTGACTTACGAAGACATCCCCGGCTTCTGCAGATCGGCAACACTCGAAGACATCCGCAAGCACCGGCACGTCCTCACGCCCGGCCGCTACGTCGGCGCCGAGGCGCAGGAGGACGACGGCGAGCCGTTCGACGAGAAGATGAAGCGGCTCGTCGCGACGCTGCGCGAGCAGCAGGCCGAGGCCGCGAAGCTGGATGCCGCCATCGCCGCTAACCTGAGGGAGCTTGGGTATGGCGGGTGAGTGGCCTCGTAAGACCATCGCGGAGTGCGCGTCTGCCGAGCCGTACTCCACGCAGATCGGGCCGTTCGGAAAGGCCTTGATGGCCGACGAGTACACGCAAACGGGCGTCCCTGTTCTGCGCGGGGTGAACGTAAACGAAGGACGTTTCCATGATGAAGACTTCGTCTTCGTCGACGACGAGACAGCAGATCGGCTCAGGAAGTTCGAATCGTTCCCGGGAGACGTACTCCTCGTTCACAAAGGAACGCTTGGGCAGATCGGTCTGATGCCGATGAATCGGAAGTATGACCGCTACATCATGGGCAACAGCATGATGCGCGTGCGGTGTGATCCTTCCAAGCTGCTGCCCGAATTTCTTTACTATTGGCTGACCTCAGCGGACGGCCAACACTACCTGTTCAGCCGTGTGTCGCAGGTCGGTGTCCCTCAAATACAGACACCTCTCACAACATTGCGTCAGGCCGAACTTCCAGTCCCACCGCTCTCTGAACAACGCGCCATCGTCCGCACCCTCAGCACACTGGACGACAAGATCGAGCTGAACCGGCGGATGAGCGAGACGCTGGAGGCGATGGCGCGGGCGCTCTTCAAGTCGTGGTTCGTGGACTTCGACCCCGTCCGCGCCAAAGCCAATCTCCCCTCGCCCTCCGGGAGAGGGGCCGGGGGTGAGGGTCTCGGCCTCCCCAAGCCCCTCGCCGACCTCTTCCCCGCCCGCCTAGTCGACTCCGAGCTCGGCGAGATTCCGGAGGGGTGGGAAGTGCAACCGTTCGCGGACACGGTGGACATCATTGGGGGCGGAACCCCGAAGACATCGGTGTCGGAGTACTGGAACGGCGATATTCCGTGGTTCTCTGTAGTCGATGCTCCATCGTCTTCGGAGATCTGGGTTGTTGATACAGAAAAGAAGGTGACGGGGAGAGGCGTCGAGGCCTCCTCAACAAGGGTGCTTCCGGTGGGGACGACCATCATCTCTGCGCGCGGCACCGTAGGCAGAGTGGCGCTAGTCGGGGGTCCGATGGCGATGAACCAGTCCTGCTACGGATTACGAGGCAAGCAGGGGGCGAAAGGGTTTTTCAACTACTTTGCGGCTCGCGCCTTGGTGAGGGTTCTGCGGCAGCGCGCACACGGTTCAGTTTTCGACACGATTACGCGGGACACACTCGCTGGCGTTCCTACGGTTGTGCCAATAGACCGCGTGGTCAGCGGGTTCGAGCGCCTGGTAGGGCCGCTTCTTGAGCGCGTCCTCAAGAACCTGCTTCAGTCTCGCGCCCTCGCTGCCCTGCGCGATGCACTCCTGCCCAAGCTCATCTCCGGCGAGCTGCGTCTAAAGGATGCGCGTCGTGCGCCCGGCGGAGAGACCTGATGGCGGAGCCTATGCTTGGGCAATGTGGGCAGGGCGAGCGACGTGTGCTCGCTCATCTCGATGTCTTACGGAGGGCGCGATGAAGCTAACCCATAGGCCGGTCTCGCCATCGCTCGGACTCCTCCTCGGGGCCGTATGCCTTGCGCTTGCTCAGTGCGTTGAGTAAAAATACTCAGCATGCTGAGTAAATCGGCAAGCCACTCATTCGTCAGACCTTTTTACGCTTCCTTGGCTTCCCGTCTGAAGGAGCCGAGGCGTTTCCTGCAGGTGGTCACCGGGCCGCGGCAGGTCGGCAAGACGACGCTTGTGCGACAGGTGTTCGACGGCCTGGGCGTGCGAGGCCTCTTTGTTTCCGCGGACGAGCCGACGCTACGCGACACGGCGTGGCTTGCCACGCAGTGGGAAGCCGCCCGGGCCATGGCAAGAGACGCTGGTCCCCGCGGCGTGGCGCTGGCTCTCGATGAGGTGCAGAAGATCAGCGGTTGGTCGGAGACGGTGAAGCGTCTCTGGGATGAAGACACGGCCTCCGGCATCGCGCTGCAGGTCGTGGTCCTCGGCTCGGCGCCATTGATGCTGCAACGCGGCCTTTCCGAAAGCCTGGCCGGGCGGTTCGAGGTGCTGCGCCTGCCGCACTGGTCGTTCACGGAAATGCGCGAGGCGTTCGGCTTCGCGATCGATCAGTTTCTGTATTTCGGCGGTTACCCCGGCGCGGCGCAACTCGCCGACGAGCCTGAGCGCTGGCGCCGCTATGTGCTCGATGCCCTGGTCGAAACGACCCTCTCGCGCGATGTGCTACTGCTTGCGCGCGTCGACAAGCCGGCGCTCCTGCGGCGACTGTTCGAGTTGGGCTGTCGGTATTCGGGTCAGGTGCTCTCTTACACCAAGATGCTCGGGCAACTGCAGGACGCGGGCAACACGACCACCCTGGCGCATTATCTGGACTTGCTGGCTGGCACCGGTTTGCTCGCTGGGGTGCCCAAGTTTGCGGGCGAAGCGGTGCGCAGCCGCGCCTCCAGCCCGAAGTTGCAGGTCCTGAACACGGCGCTGATCGGCGCGCAATCCGGGCTGTCGCCCGATGAAGCGAAGGCCGACCGCGAGTTTTGGGGGCGCCTTACCGAGTCTGCCGTTGGGGCGCATCTCGCCAACGCCGCAGCCGCAGGGGTGTGCGAGCTGTTCTACTGGCGAGACCGAAATAAGGAAGTGGATTTCATCCTGCGTGCGGGCAAGCGCGTGATGGCCATCGAAGTGAAGAGCGGACGGACGCGCGATGCCCTGCCCGGGCTGACCGCGTTTGCCCAGGCATTCAAACCCAGGCGCACGCTGCTCGTCGGCGCCGACGGCATTGCCGTGGACGAGTTCCTCGCTCGACCCGTGGCACACTGGATATCGCAGTGACTGCCTTCACCGAATCCGTCGTCGAGCATGCCGCCCTCGCCTGGCTGGAAGGCACCAGCCGGGAGGTCGCGCACGGCCCGACATCGCGCCGGACATACTCGCGGCCGACCGGCGTGGACTAGGGGACACGTGTCGGACCAGCGACTGCGCAACGCCGAGGCGCATCGCGCACTGCGGGCCACTTTCTCTCGGCCGATTCCGAGACTAACGATTTGGCCGGGCTTCCAACTAGCGATCAGCCGGAGTCGAATCTAGCGTTCAGCCGACGCTGATCCTTGCGTTCAGCCGACCGCGGAGGCTATCCTCCGGCCGTGGCCCGCCCCGCTGTCCCGCTTCCGCGGTACCTGGCGCCCCGACTGCGCGAGGCACTCGCCGATACGCCGGCCGTGCTCATCCACGGACCGCGCCAGAGCGGCAAGACCACCCTCGCCCGCATGGTGGGGGAACCTCGAGGCTACCGCTACGTGTCGTTCGACGACGAATCGGTGCGAAGCGCGGCGCAACGCGACCCCATCGGGTTCGTCGCGGACCTCCCGGCGAAGACGATCCTCGACGAGGTCCAGCGCGTCCCGCAGTTCTTCAGTTCGCTCAAGGTGGCGATCGACCGCCGGCGGAGCGCCGGCCGGTTCATTCTCACTGGGTCCGCCAACGTCCTCCTTGTTCCGAAGCTCGCCGATTCACTCGCCGGCCGGATGGGCATCCTTCGCCTGCATCCGTTCGCCCAATGTGAATGGGAACAGAGGCGCCCCCGCTTCCTCGACACGCTGTTTCGCGCCGCGTTCCGAACACGCGTTTCCGAGCGTCTGGGGCGGCTGCTCGCCGAGCGCATCGTCGCGGGTGGGTACCCGGCAGCCTTGGCGCGCCGGGTGGGCGCCCGTCGCCAGGCTTGGTATCGGGACTACGTCGAAACGCAGATCCAGCGCGACGTCCGCGACCTGACGCGCATCCACTCGCTCGACGCCCTGCCACAACTGCTCGCCGCGGCCGCCGCCTCCACCGCGCGGCTCATCAACGTGACGGACCTTGCGGCCCCCTTCGAATTGACGCGGCAGACGATCCACGACTACGTCGCCGCGCTCGAGCGTGTGTTCCTGCTCGAGCGCCTGCCCGCGTGGCATACGAACCGCCTCAGTCGGATGGTCAAGCGTCCCAAGCTCCACATGGGCGACACGGGCGTGGCCTGCGCGCTGCTCGGGATCGGCGCGGCGGCGCTCGACAAGGACCGGATGCTGTTCGGATCGATGCTGGAAACGTTCGTATTCCAGGAACTTCGCCGCCAGGCGAGCTGGCGTCCGGTGCCGATCGATTTCTTCCACTTCAGGGATCGCGACGACTTCGAGGTGGACGTCGTACTGGAGCAGGGCCAGCAGGCTGTAGCCGGCGTCGAGGTGAAGGCGGCCGCATCCGTGACGGAGGGCGACCTCCGGGGGCTTCGCAAGCTACGGGACGCCGCGGGCAACCGCTTTGCCGCGGGCGTGGTTCTCTACGACGGCAGCACGACCATCCCGTTCGGTGGTCACCTGTATGCCGTACCGTTGCGCGCACTGTGGGAAACGCCGTGACGGCCTTCACTGAGTCCGTCGTCGAGGAAGCCGCTCTCGCCTGGCTGGAGGCCATTGGCTGGCGGATCGCGCACGGACCGGTCATCGCGCCCGACATGCCCGCCCACGAGCGGCGCGACTACGGCGAGGTAGTGCTCGCGCAACGGCTGCGCGATGCGCTCGCGCGACTGAATCCCGCGCTGCCCGCCGAGGCGCTCGAGGACGCATTCCGCAAGCTGAC
>JBQTIC010000056.1:0-55667 GCA_052388435.1 Chromatiales bacterium
GCGCAAGCCGGGCAACGCGCCGGCTATGCACGCGGCACACAGGTCCGGATTGTTGTGCGTCTCCAGCGTCAGCTCGCGCTGCACCGTCACGTCGGCCAGGTAGAGTCAGCCGCGCGGTTTCAGAAGGCGGCGCTGTCGTGCGGCGGGTTGTCATCGTCCATGCCCGGCGCTAGGCTAGAAGAGAGAGGACTCTCAAAGGAGGGGGCGACCTTATGCTGCGCATCCTGACGGTGTTGCTGGCCGCCGCTTTTGCCGCATCTCCAGCCCGCGCCGAGGTCTACAAATGCCTGGGCGCTCATGGCCTTGTGACCTATCAGGACACGCCGTGTGGCGCTGGCGCCGTCGAAAACGTGATAGAGATTGTCGATGACCGATCCTATAACGCACCGCCGTCTGCCGAGATGAAGAAGGCCGCCGAGGAACTTCGCAAGAAGGACCGGGAACTGGTAGAACGGCTCGACAAGGAGCGCGCGGAGCGCCAGCTCAGGGAAGCAGAGCGGCCGCAACCATACTATGGCTCTGGCTCGCGATATCAGCCGCCCATGGTCGGACTGGTCGGTCCCTACTGGGGGAGCATCGATGCGTGGCGCCCAGGGTTCTCCTTCATCCCGCACCGAATATCGCGGCGGCACGCAATAGTGCCGGGAACAGCGCTGGACCCCACCTTGAACTGCCTTGCATGCCCTTTGCTTCCGGGACAGTCGCTGCCGCAGTTGCGCCATGTCCATGCGCACTCACATTTCATCGACCATCCGCTACGGAGAACGATGGTCCGGGGTCACGGCCCGCGCCCCGGCCTCGGCGGCTCGCGCTCATCGCGAGTGGGTTTCGCGGAGAAATAGGCAGAGCTGTCCCCATGGCGCGCCTCGGGCCAGGCATCGCGGTGGTACCCGCCATTCATTCCGCACTGAGCATCTCCTGCATCTCTGCGGCATTGCGCTGCGCATAGTTCGACTGGTTGTTATTGAAGTAGACGCGCACAGTCCCGACGCGTGAGGCCAGGGCGCGAATAGACTCGCACAGAGCTAGAAGCTCCTCCTCTGAGTACAGGTAGTCAAATCGCTCCATGCTTGAGGATAGTCCGCTCTTCTGCCACGTCTGCGCATTGCGACCATGCAGACGCACTATCGCAATGTCATCGACAGTCGACTCCCAGATCTGCGGCACGCTACTGGGAAAACCCTGTGGTTCGTCCACCACGACATGTACGAATCCGTGTTGCCGCTCGAAGTGCAAGATTTCGTCTCTGTGCTCCTCGTCAAGCCAGGTTCGGTTGCGAAACTCTATGGCAAGGCGAAGGCCGGACAGCTTGCTGGCGCACGACAGGATGTGGTCTAGGTTTTCTTTTCGGCGTACGACCCAGGGCGGAAACTGAAAGAGGACGGCGCCCAGCTTGCCCGCGATCCTGAGCGGTTCCAAAGCTTCCCTGAACCGTTTCCAGAGTTCGTCCATGATTTCGCCCGGCACGTCTTTGTAATAAACGTTTTTATCGGCAGTGGTTCCGAGCGCCTCGCGTATGTCTTTGGGTAACGCCGCGGGTGCGGTCTTGTGGTGCGTGAAGACACGGAAGGCCTTTACGTCGAAAGTAAAATCGGGCGGCGTACGCTCGGCCCAGAGCGTGGCGTTCCGGGCATTCGGCATCGCATAGTAGCTCGAGTCGACCTCAACGACGGCGAACTGCTCCGCGTAGAACTGCAGGCGCTGCTCGGCCGTCTTGCACGAACGGGGATAGAAGAGCCCTGACTTGATCAGCCTGGGATCTGCCCATGACGCCGTCCCGACCAAGATCGTGCCCACAGCCGCCTCGCTTTGTGCTTGCGAAGCCCATCATAGGCGACCAGTGGTTTCCACTGAACGCTCGGACACTACGACGGTGCGTCTTCCTGCATCGTCACACAGTGACTTCCACGCCTTTCCAGAACGCGACATAACCGGCGATTTCCTTCGCCGCTTCCTTCGGGTCGGGGTAATACCACGCCGCATCCTCGTTGCATCTGCCGTTGACCTCAACGTGGTAGTAACTCGCCACTCCCTTCCATGGGCAGGTGGTGTGTTTGTCGCTCGGCAGGAAGTACTGCCTGGCAATCGCCTCAGGTGGAAAATAATGGTTGCCTTCAACGACGATGGTGTTGTCGCATTCCGCCAGCACCGCGCCATTCCATACGGCTTTCATCGACTGCCCTCTGTATTCTGGTTCTGTCTGCGCCGGCGATGCGGTGCGATCTCCCAAAGAATTGGGGTCTGTCCACATCGATTCCTATCTCCGGAAAGGGGGGCGTGATTGGCTAAACAACTCGACGGTCGAATCATAGCCCTCAACACCGGCTGCTTTCAGTTCATCGTAGATGGCGCGCAAGATGTCTCTCTTGTTTCGCATGACGTTGAGCGCTGTCGCACCGACGTGACTTGTCTTGCTGCGCTCCAGTTCAAGATCCAGGGTTCGCAACTCCTCTTTAAGAAAATCTGCAATCTTGACCGCAGTGCCAAGGCTAATCTCGATAACGTTAGTATCAGCCATATCGCGTGCCTCCTTCGGCATGTTTTGCCGTTCCCATAGTGGGACCGGTAATTTACGGGCGTCCCTGGAGATATCTATAAGTGGTAAATTGTAATGCCTGCAGGTCTTTCCTGGGTGAAGTCTTAACATTGCTGGAAATTCAAGTGGGATGCGTCCTTGCTTGGCCGGAGGTTCGTGAAGACGGACGTCAGGTCGGAGCAAACGTGAACACGGCTCGGTTGACGCCGAGTCCGGACAAACGAAGGAGGCATCCCGATGAGAAGGATACCGGCAAGTGTAGCGACGCGCGAGAGGTTGGCGGCATTGTTCAGCGGTGGAAGCGAAGTGGAGGACATCCGGGGGCGCTGGTGCGCGAGGCGGTGCGTTTGATCGTGGAGGAAGCCTTGGAGGGCGAAGTGGGCGATGTCTTGGGGCGGGGCTCTACGAGAGTGGTGCGCGGCCGGGTAGCGGCTACCGCAATGGGTATCGGCGGGCAAGCTGAAGAGCGCCGAAGGCGGATAGTGCGGGGAGGACTGTACTGATGCGAACATGAGCGACAGCCCGGCGCCCCACGGTACCCGGTTTTCTCCGTGTGCGGTATTTCGGTCGGCGGTACACACTGAGCGGCCGCTCCAGGTAGTCGGCGCGGTGAACGCGTATTGCGCCCGGTTGGCTGAGCGTTCAGGATTCAAGGCGTTGTACGTGTCAGGCGCAGGGGTTGCCAATGCGTCTTTCGGTCTGCCCGATCTGGCGATGACAACGATGAACGACGTCGCAAGACGTGCGCCGCATTACAGGCGCCACGCGGTTGCCGGTCCTGGTGGATATCGACACCGGCTGGGGCGGCGCTTTCAATATCGGCCGCACGATACGGGAGATGGGGCGTGCCGGAGCGGCTGCCGTGCACGTCGAGGACCAGGTACAGCAGAAGCGTTGCGGCCACCGTCCCGGCAAGGCGATAGTGAGCGCCGCGAGATGGTGGATCGCATCAAGGCGGCGGTCGATGCGCGCGAGGATCCGGCGTTTGTGATCATGGCGCGCACCGATGCGCTGGCGCGGGAAGGTCTGGCCGCCGCCATCGACCGGGCCTGCGCCTACGTTGAAGCCGGCGCCGACATGGTCTTTCCGGAGGCCATGACCGAGCTGGACATGTACCGCGAGTTTGCCAGGAATGTCGACGTGCCCATCCTGGCCAACATCACCGAATTTGGTTCGACGCCGCTCTACACTGTCGGGGAACTCGCTTCCGCAGGCGTCAGGCTGGTGCTGTATCCGCTCTCGGCCTTTCGCGCAATGAACCGCGCGGCCCTGCGGGTCTATGAAGCGATACGGACTGATGGCACGCAGAAAGCGATAGTGGAGAGCAATGCAGACCCGCGCCGAGCTGTACGACTATCTTGACTATCACGCCTACGAGACGAAGCTCGATGATCTGTTTGCAAACAAGGAGAAGCCGTGAACGCGATAACCACAACTGATTCACCCCCGGTCAAGAGCAAGAAATCGGTTCTGCTCTCAGGAATAGCGGCGGGCAACTCGGCGATCTGCACAGTAGGGAAAACGGGCAACGATCTGCACTACCGCGGCTACGACATCGCCGATCTTGCCGAGCATGCCTGCTTTGAGGAAGTGGCATATCTGCTGGTGTATGGACAGTTGCCAAAACTGGCGGAACTCGCCGCCTACCGCGACCGGTTGAAGCGGTTGCGCGGCTTGCCCAAGGCAGTGCGCACCGCTCTGGAGGCGCTGCCGCTCGCCACGCATCCCATGGACGTGCTGCGCACCGGTTGCTCGGTGCTAGGCGCCGTCATGCCGGAGGCGCCCTCGCGATCCCCAGCGGTGGCACGCGAGATCGCCGACAGGTTGATCGCCTCGTTCGGGTCGATGCTTTTTTACTGGTACCACTACAGGCACGCCGGTCGTCGTATCGACGTGGAGACCGACGATCCGTCGATTGCACGCCATCTGCTCCGGCTGCTCCATGGCCGGGAGCCCTCGGCGCTGCACGAGCAATGCCTGGACAAGTCGCTCATTCTTTATGCGGAGCACGAGTTCGCAGCCTCCACCTTCGCCGCCCGGGTCATCACCGGTACCGATTCCGATATCTATTCCGCCGTTACCGGGGCCATCGGCGCCCTGCGCGGACCCAAGCACGGCGGCGCCAACGAGGCGGCGATGGAAATCATCCAGCGCTATGCGACGCCGGACGAAGCGGAGCAGGACGTCCGGGCCAGAATCGAACGCAAGGAGATCGTGATTGGCTTCGGGCATCCGGTGTACACGACCGGCGATCCGCGCAACCCGATCATCAAGGAGATATCCCGCAGGCTGTGCGAAAGCGCAAACAACCGCAATCTGTTCGATATTTCCGAGCGCATCGAAAAGGTGATGTGGGACGCCAAGAAGATGTTTCCCAACCTGGACTGGTACAGCGCATCCAGCTATCACATGCTCGGCGTCCCCACCGCGATGTTCACGCCCTTGTTCGTCATTTCCCGCACGACCGGGTGGTGTGCACACATCATTGAGCAGCGTCTGGATGGCAAGATTATTCGCCCGAGCGCTCACTATATCGGCCCGGAGAATCGCGCGTTCGAGCCGATAGAAAAACGCTAGGGAAGCTTTGCACAAGTCCGAACACAGCAAAGTTCGCCATTCCCGCGAACGCGGGAATCCAGTAAGAACGTTCTTCTATTGGATGCCCGGCAACACCGTGCAGGTGTTCTTTCGCGACGGCACAGCGACGGGGCGGATCGAGGTGGAATAGCCTATTGGTCACCGGCGCCGGCGCGCCGAGGGGATTCCGATCCTCCGCGAGAAGTTCGCGCGCAATCTCGCCACGCGTGTTTCTCAGCGCAACGCGCGACGTATCCTCGATCTGTGCGATGACCAGGCGGCGCTGGAGCAAACGGCAGTCAATCGCTTCGTGGATCTGTTCGTAGTCGGATGAGACAGAGGACACCATAGCGGAGTACAAATGGACGGGTACCGGGCGTTTCATCGCCGCTCGATTGAAGACCGCGAAGGCTTCTGGGCGGAGCAGTCGCGGCTCGTGGATTGGTACAAGCCGTTCGGGGAAGTGCTCGACTATTCGCGACCGCCGTTCGCTAAGTGGTTCGTCGGCGGCGAAACGAATCTCTGTCACAATGCCGTGGATCGTCATCTGGCGGCGCGCGCAGACCAGAAGGCGCTCATCTACATTTCGACCGAGGTCGACGAACAGCGAAGCTACACGTATCGCCAGTTGCATGCAGAGATTCAGCGCGCGGCGAGCATGCTGCAGTCGCTCGGCGTTAAGCGGGGCGATCGCGTAATCACTTACATGCCGATGATCCCTGAGGCGTGCTTCGCGATCCTCGCCTGCGCGCGGATCGGCGCCGTGCATTCAGTGGTCTTCGGCGGCTTCGCCGCGCCGAGCCTCGCCGCGCGCATCGACGACGCCAGGCCGAGGCTGATGATCACCGCCGACGGCGGCAGCCGCATGGGCAAGGTCGTGCTCTACAAGTCGCTGGTCGACGAGTCGATCAGGCTCGCCAGGCACCCGCCCGAGAAGGTGCTGATTTTTCGTCGTGGGCTGGATCCGCGCATGGCCTCGGTTCCCGGGCGCGACACAGACTGGAGCGAGCTCGCGGCGAAGCATGCCGGCGCGCGAGTGCCGTGCGCGCGGATGGAGTCCAATGAGCCGTCATACATCCTCTACACCTCGGGCACCACCGGCCGGCCCAAGGGCGTGCAGCGCGACGTGGGTGGCTACGCGGTCGCGCTCGCCGCCTCGATGAAATACATTTACTGCGGCAGGGCGGGTGAAACGATGTTCACGGCCTCCGACATCGGTTGGGTGGTGGGGCATTCCTACATCATCTACGCGCCGCTCATCGCCGGCATGACAACGATCATGTACGAGGGCGTGCCGATCTGGCCTGACGCCGGCATCTGGTGGAAGATCGTGCAGGAACATCGCGTCAACGTGATGTTCGCGTCACCTACCGCCGTTCGCGTGCTGAAAAAGCAGGACCCGGCGTACCTGACGAGGTACGACCTCTCTTCACTGCGGGCGCTCTACCTCGCCGGTGAGCCACTCGATGAACCCACGCACGCCTGGATCGCCGGCGCACTGAACAAACCTGTCATCGATAATTACTGGCAGACCGAGACCGGCTGGCCGCTGCTTTCGGCGCATCCCGGCATCGAGAACACCCCGCTCAAGATGGGAAGCCCAAGTTTTCCCTGCTACGGTTACGACGTGCGGTTGTTGCACGAGGCCACCGGCGATCCGGTGCCCCAGGGCGAGAAGGGCGTGGTGACGGTCGCACCGCCGCTCCCGCCCGGTTGCATGTCCACGGTGTGGCGCGACGACGAGCGCTTCGAGAAAACGTACTTCAGCGATTTCAAGGGCCAGCTCGTCTATTCGACTTTCGACTGGGGCATTCGCGATCAAGACGGCTACTACTTCATTCTCGGCCGCACCGATGACGTGATCAACGTCGCCGGTCACCGCCTCGGCACGCGCGAGATAGAAGAGGCGGTCAACATGCACGCGAACATCGCCGAGTGCGCAGTGGTCGGCGTCGCCGACGAAGTCCGGGGTCAGATGCCGCTCGCGTTTGCGGTGGCGAAGGACGCCTCCATGCTTGGGTCTGCCGACGGACGCAGGCAGCTCGAGAAAGAGGTAATGGACACGGTGGACAAGCAGCTCGGCGCGATCGGGCGGCCGAAAGCGGTGCACTTCGTGACGGCGCTACCGAAGACCCGTTCCGGCAAGACCCTCAGGCGCTCGATCCAGGCGCTTGCGGAAGGCCGCGATGCCGGCGACCTGACGACGATCGAAGACCCGAGCGCGCTCGATGAGATCCGGTCGGCCGTCGCCGGAAAGTTCTAGACAGAACGAAGAGCCGGATCTGCTGCGATTGAAGCTGGCGGAGATCTCTCGCCTGCACTAGAGCAGAGAATCCACTTACTCTTTTCAAGGTGTGCATGGATCGTCGTGATGACCGCCACATCTTCGATGCTGGCGATGACCGTCACGGCCGCATCGCAGCGCTCACAGGTCTCGATGTCGATGTTGGCGCTCATGGCGTTTTCCTTGCGACTCGAAATCCGCATCAGGCAGGAACAGCCGCGCGCTTCGCCGAGTTCAGGCGCTCGATGGCCTGCTTCGCCTGCGCCAAGGCCGCCTCCTTGCTCGCTGCGCTGATGGCGAGCCCTTCGGCATAGACAAACTCCACCTCGTGCATCCCGAGGAACGCCAGGAAATCACGCACGTATTGCGTTTGTGTGTCGCGGGGCGTTCCCGCGTAAAGCCCGCCGCGGGCGGCGAAGACGTACACCTTCTTGCCCGGCAACAGGCCCACCGGGCCCTGCTCGGTGTAGCGGAACGTGACGCCGGCGCGCGCGATGTGGTCGAAGTACGCCTTGAGCGTCGAGGGCACCCCGAAGTTGTACATGGGCAGCCCGAGCACGATCACGTCAGCGCGCTTCAGCTCGTCGATCAGCGCGTTGGAGTAATCCACCACCGTCTGCTGCTCGGACGTGCGTTCGGCCGGTTTGGCGAGGAAAGCGCTGAAGCGCCCCGCGTCGATGTGCGGGACAGGCTCCTTCGCAAGATCGCGCAAGACAACAATGCCGCGGGGGTTCGCATCGCGCCATGCAGCGACGAAGCGCTCGGCGAGCCGGCTCGACTGACCGCCGTCGGAGAAGATGCTGGTGTTGATCTGAAGAAGCGTTTCCATTTTTACCTCACGTTGGCAAAGCAGGAGTCTTTCCCAGCCGGCCGGCGCATGTCTGCGATCGCCTGCTGGATCTGTTGCGGCGTGTTCATGACGAAGGGCCCGTAGCCGAAGATCGGCTCATCGATCGGCTGGCCGTTCAGGACCAAGACGGTCGCGTCCGATGTCGCGCCGATCGCGACCTCCTCGCCGTTGCGCCCGAACACGACAAGCTTCGCTTTTCATGGTGCCTCCTCGTTCCATCGCTCCAAAGTGGGCACATTTCATCATTTGACGAGTAGATAAAAAAGCGCAAAATATCGGCTAAACCAATCGATCTATTCGATCATTTCCTGTTGCATGAACGCACCGCGGATCACCTTGGACCAATGGCGTGCCCTGCTCGCAGTGGTGGACGAAGGCGCCTACGCCAGGGCCGCCAAAGCCCTGCACAAGAGCCAGTCCTCGGTGACCTACGCCGTGCAGCAGCTCGAGTCACAGCTCGGCGTGAAGGCGTTCAAGATCGAGGGGCGCAAGGCGACCCTCACGCCGACCGGGGAGCTGCTTTACCGCCGCGCCCGCTACCTGATCGACGAAGCGCTGGGGCTGGAGCAGTCCGCGAAAAGGCTGTCGGCGGGATGGGAGGCAGAGATCCGCCTCGCGGTCGAGGTCATCTTTCCGACGTGGCTGTTGCTCGATTGCTTCGAACGGCTGGGTAAGGAAAGCGCGCATACGCGCATCGAGCTGATCGAATCGGTGCTCGGGCACCGCACCGACGCGCTCGCGCAGGGGCTGGCGGACCTCGCGATCTTCGGAAGCGTCCCGCCCGGATTTCTCGGCGAGCCGCTCATGCGCCTGCGCTTCGTGCTCGCCGCGCGCCCGGACCACCCGTTGCATCGGCTGGGGCGCAAGCCCACGATGCGCGACCTGCGCACGCACCGGCACCTCGTAGTTCGCGAGTCGAGCCCCGAGCGCGCCAGCCCTCCCTCGATGGAAGCGGCGCAGCGCTGGACCGTCAGCCACCTCGCCACCTCGATCGAAGCCGCGCGCTTGGGCTACGGCTTCGCATGGCTGCCGGAAGAACGAATCCGAGACGAGCTAAAGGCCGGCACGTTGAAGCCGCTCCCCTTGCGCGAAGGCGGTGAGCGCTACGCCGATCTCTATCTGATCTTCGCCGACCGTGAGCATGCGGGCCCCGCCACGTTGCGCTTGGCGAACATTATCCGCGAGGCGGTGGCAAGCAAGTGCAAGCGTTCGGCCGGCCGGTGAAGACGTCCGAGCGGCCGCATGACGATGCGAAGACGGCCGGCGCTTCCTGACACTTACCCGGCGATTCCTGGACCTGGGAAATTTTGATTCAAGCCCTTTCCTCAATGACGGTACCCTGCCGCTTGCTGGTCCGGCAGGCCTGTCGCGCCGGTCAGGCACGTTGTCGATTTTGGGCTCCGCCGAACGACTATAGGGTATCCACAGCCACGACGTTGGAGTGAGCCATGAAGTACCTATGCCTGGTCTACAGTGAAGAGAAGAAGCTGGACACCATGCCCGACAGCGAGTGTTTGGCCTACGACGAGTTGCTCCGGAAGAGCGGCCACTGCATTGCCTCGGAGGCCCTCCAGCCCGTTCAGACCGCCACCACTGTGCGAGTCCGCAACGGCAAGGTATCCGTTACCGACGGGCCCTTCGCCGAGACGAAGGAGCAGTTGGCCGGGTTTTATCTGATCGACGCCAGGGATCTGAACGAAGCCATTCAGATAGCCTCGAAGATCCCGCCGGCGCGCGTGGGCAGCGTCGAAGTGCGGCCGATCCGGGAGCTGGCCGGCCGCAACCGCGACGCGCGAGCGCAGTGAAAGGTGTAGTCCGATGTGTCCCGCATGTCTCACATCCCTGGTACTCGTAGCCGCCGGCGGAACGTCAGCGGGCGGGCTGACCGCGCTCGTCGTGAGGAAGCTTCGTGCAAGGAGCAGCGCTCTGAAAATCCCGCTACAGCCCAAATCGAAGGAGAAATCATCATGACCAAGAACAACATAGAACATTCGAGAATCGTGTCCCGAGCTGAGTGGCTCGCTGCGCGCAACCAACACTTGAGCAAAGAGAAAGAACTCACTCGTCTGCGCGATCGGTTGAGCGCGGAGCGGCGCGAGCTGCCCTGGATCAAGGTCGAGAAGTCGTATCTGTTCGACGGGCCGGATGGCAAGGAGACGCTCGCCGATCTCTTCGACGGTCGCAGCCAGTTGGTCGTGAAGCATTTCATGCTCGGCCCCGGCTGGAAGGAGGGTTGTGTCGGCTGCTCGTTCGAGGTGGACCATATCGAAGGCGCTCTCGTGCATCTCGAGCATCACGACGTGACGTATGTGGCGATCTCGCGAGCGCCCCTGGCGGAAATCGAAGCCTTCAAAAAGCGCATGGGCTGGCACTTCAAGTGGGTGTCGTCCTGCGGCAGCGACTTCAATTACGACTTTCACGTATCTTTCAGACAGGACGAGATCGCGAAGGGACAGGTCTACTACAACTACGACATACGCGAGTTCCAGAGCGAGGAAATGTCCGGCCTCAGCGTGTTCTACAAGGACGCGACCGGCGACATTGTCCACACTTATTCAGCCTACGGGCGCGGGGCCGAGGAGGTCCTTGGCACGTACATAATCCTCGACCTCACGCCCAAGGGCCGCAACGAGACCGGCCCCAACCACGATCTGACCGACTGGGTGCGGCATCACGACAAATATGACGATCGCCACCCCTAAGCGCTCGGATTCATGGTGCGGTCCGGGCGCGGAGCACGCGTGAGCGCTCGTCGTTGCGGCGAGGTCGCTACGGCGGCGGGTCGAAGCGAGCGCTCAATTGAGCGCTCGCCTACATGCACTTCTGATGCGCAGTACGGGGGATGCTCGGCTGGAGAATAGGAAGCTGATGAATACCAGCGTCAATATCCTGAGAAGGCTCGCTGCTGCCCTAGCGATCGCGTGTGCGTCAGCGTTCCTGCTTGTCAACCAAAAACGGCCACCTATTGAGCCTTGCATTAAGAGTGAACTATTAGCAGTCATTCCTGCGAAAGCAGGAATCCAGTGAAATACTGGTGCCGGCCCCGGCTTACCACGTGCCGGGGCAGGCCCCCGCCGGCATGACGATAGGCTGTTCACCGATTCTGCAAGGCTCAGTAAGGCGTATGAATTGGTCGAGCTGGCAACAGGCTTTCACGATTACATTAAGGAGGTAGCTATGGACAACAAATGCAGGCTCCACGGCGCGTTCAGCTGGTGTGAGCTCCTGACCACCGACGTTCCGGAAGCCAAGCGCTTTTATCGCAAGCTCTTCGGCTGGACCCTGGAGTCCGCGACCATGCCAGGTATGGAATACACTCTGGTGAAATACGGTGGCGAGCAGATGGGTGGCAAGGTTCTCGTGCCCCCGCGGGACATCCCACAGGTCGGACGCTTCTGCGTCCTGCAAGACCCACAGGGGGCCACGATCAACGCCATCACCTACCTGCAACAGGCCGCTTAACCCGCCGGCGCCGTTGAGGTTTGGCCCGCGCGCGTCCTCGGTAGTGACATAACAGTTAAGGAGCCTCTGCATCAGTTGTCATCTCGAGTTGCAACGCGACGAGAGATCTTGCTTGTACAGACGCTCAGGATCCCTCGCGGAGCCTGTCCCGTTCGGCTTCGCTCAGGGCAAGCTCTGAGCGAAGTCGAAGGGCTCGGGATGACTTATTCAGAAGTTCCTTAAACTTATTTTCCGATACGGTTACGATTAGGTTCGCCGATGCTGCCAATCTCCATCTCGAAGCTGACCAAGACCTACGCGTCGGGCCTCAAGGCGCTGGAGGAAGTCGACCTCGACATCCGCAAGGGCGAGATCTTCGCCCTGCTTGGCCCCAACGGCGCGGGCAAGACGACCCTGATCAGTATCGTCTGCGGGATCGTCACGCCGACCACCGGAACCGTGCTCGTCGACGGCCACGATATCGTGCGCGATTATCGCGCCTCGCGGTCGAAGATCGGCCTGGTGCCTCAGGAGCTGACCACGGACATGTTCGAAACCGTGTGGGGCACGGTCGGCTTCAGCCGGGGACTGTTCGGGCGCCCGCCGAGTCCGGCGCACCTGGAAAAGGTGCTGCGCGACCTGTCGCTGTGGGAGAAGCGCCACGACAAGATCATGACCCTGTCGGGCGGCATGAAGCGCCGGGTGCTGATCGCCAAGGCGCTGTCGCACGAGCCGGAGATCCTGTTCCTCGACGAGCCGACGGCGGGCGTGGACGTCGAGCTGCGCCGCGACATGTGGGCCCTGGTGCGCGGCCTGCGCGAGAGCGGCGTCACCATCATCCTGACCACACACTACATCGACGAGGCTGAGGAGATGGCCGACCGCATCGGCGTGATCAGCAAGGGCCGGCTGATTGTGGTCGAGGAGAAGACCACGCTGATGAAGAAGCTCGGCAAGAAGCAGCTCACGCTGCACCTGCAGGAGCCCCTGACGGAGATTCCCGTCGGGCTGAGCGACTGGCGCCTGGCGCTGAATAACGGAGGGAGCGAGCTGGAATACACCTTCGACGCCAGCGAGGCGCGCACCGGCATCGCATCGCTCCTGCGGCGGCTTGGCGAGCTGGGGATCGGCTACAAGGACCTGCACACCAGTCAAAGCTCGCTTGAGGATATTTTTGTCAGCCTGGTTAGCGAACGTTAGCCGGTTAGCGAGCGCGCGTGAGCACTGTGACCGAAGTCCCCGCCTTCAACCGCCACGGTGTCCTCGCCATCTACAAGTTCGAGATGGCGCGCGCCCGGCGCACCTTGTGGCAGAGCCTGGTAACGCCGGTAATCACCACCTCGCTCTATTTCGTCGTCTTCGGCGCCGCGATCGGCTCGCGCATGACCGAAGTGGACGGCGTGCCCTACGGCACCTTCATCGTGCCGGGGCTGATCATGCTGTCGCTGTTCACCGAGAGCCTCTCCAACGCCTCATTCGGCATTTACCTTCCCCGGTTCACGGGCACCATCTACGAGCTCCTGTCCGCGCCCGTGTCGGCGCTGGAGATCGTCCTCGCCTACGTCGGCGCCGCTGCGAGCAAATCGGTCATCCTCGGCCTGGTCATCCTTGCGACGGCGAACCTGTTCGTGCCGGTCCAGATCGTGCACCCGGTATGGATGATCGCCTTCCTGATCCTCACCGCGACGACCTTCTGTCTGTTCGGCTTCATCATCGGCATCTGGGCGAACGGCTTCGAGCAGCTACAGTTCATCCCCATGCTGGTCATCACGCCGCTCACCTTCCTCGGCGGCGCCTTCTACTCGATTGACATGCTCTCACACGGCTGGCGCACGTTCAGCCTCTTCAACCCGGTGGTCTACCTGATCAGCGGCTTTCGCTGGAGCTTCTACGGGACATCCGATGTCGGTGTGGGGGTGAGCCTGGCGGCGACGCTGGGATTTTTCCTGATCTGCCTGGCCGTGGTGGCGTGGATCTTCAGAACGGGGTATCGGTTGAAGAGCTGACGGCCGCATGGGTATCGTTGCGGTCGCTTATTCGGACGCCGCTGCTGGTTTTGTCCGGGACCCGATAGGCTCGAGCAGACCACTTGTCGATTTCGGGCACCGCCGATCGACTATATGGCGTCCACAACCGTTCCACCACGATGCGGAGGCAGCCATGAAGTACCTGTGCCTGATCTGTGCCGAGACCCTGATGGAGCAGATGTCGGAGGCCGATGCCGAGAAGCACTATGAGGATTACGCCGAGTTCACTGAAGCTATCAGGAGGAGCGGTCACTTCATGGCGGTCAACCGGCTGCAGCCCCCCGAGGCCGCGACCACCGTCCGGGTGCGCAACGGCAAGGTCTCGACCACCGACGGGCCCTACGCGGAAACCAAGGAACAGCTCGGCGGCTACTACGTCATCGAAGCCAGGGATTTGAACGAAGCAATCCAGGTGGCATCGAGAATCCCGGGGGCACGGATCGGGTGTGTCGAGGTGCGGCCGATCGCGGAGGATTCACGGACGCTCCGCGCGCTCGGATTCGTCGCTCCGGACGCTCCGCGGTAGCCGGGAGGCCGCAGGATGTAAGCGGGGACGGGAGGCGAGCAGGTAGGCGAGGTGGTGGACACCGTCTACCGCTCCGACTCGCGGCGCGTCCTCACTTGCCTCATTAACCCGCTGGGCCATTTCGACCTCGCCGAAGAGGCGCTGCACGGCGCCTTCACTGCAAGCGCTGCCTGACAATGCAACCCGGTCGCGTCTGGGAGGCCCGTTGTCGATTTCGAGCTCCGCCGTACGACTATAAGGTGTAAACAACCAGTTCACTACGATTCGGAGGAAACCATGAAATACATATGTCTTGGATACATGGAAGAGAAAAAGTGGGAAGCTATGTCCGAAAGCGAGCGCGACGCCATGATGAAGGAATGTTTCGCCTATGACGACGTGCTTCGGAAGAACGGCCACTTTGTTGGTGGCGAAGCGCTGCAAAGCGTTCGGAACGCCACCACCCTGAGGTGGAAGAACGGCAAGGTGTCCGTTACCGATGGCCCATTTGCCGAGACAAAGGAACAGTTGGGCGGAATCCTGGTGCTTGAGGCCAACGACCTCAACCACGCCATCCGGTTGATGTCGAAGCACCCGGGTGTGCGCCTGGGGGGGTGCTTCGAGATCCGCCCGACCGAAGACATTGGGCTCCCCGACAGGTTGAGCGAGAAGTACACACAATCAGCATCAAAGGAAAAATCATCATGACAACGAGCGCAATTGCACATCCGAAGATCGTCTCGCGAGACGAATGGCTTGTTGCGCGCAAGGAACTGCTCAGCAGGGAGAAGGAGCTCACCCGTCGACGAGACGCGCTGAATGCGGAACATCGCAGGCTGCCGATGCTCAGGATCGACAAGGAGTATGTCTTCGAAGGCCCGGGCGGTAAGGCGGGTCTCCTCGATCTGTTCGAGGGGCGCCGCCAACTCATCATCTACCACTTCATGTTCCACCGCGGCCGCGGTGAGGGCTGCTCGTTCATGGCGCAACATGCCCCACCTCGCACATCTGTACGCGCGCGCCAGATTCCTGGTTCTTGTGTCCCGCACCATTGGCGGAGATCGAGCCGTTTAAGGCGCGCATGGGCTGGACCGTGCCGCGGACGCCATGTCCAAGACCGAGTGGTGCGCCACCACGACCGATATGGCGACTGAGCTGTCACGGGAGTGAGGAGTAGGCGCGATGACGCTAAAGCCTTCTCGAAGCCGATGCCTTAGGGTTCCGTCGGCGTCGACGGAATAAAAACCGTCCGGACGGTTGACAACAGACCGTCCGGACGGTATTGTGTCTCACCATGGTACGAGCCAATGCCACCGAGTTGCAGAACAGGCTGCTGGACGCTGCGGAGACGGTGATCATGCGCCAGGGTATCGCCAACCTTGCGCTCGACGCCGTCGCCGCCGAGACGGGCGTAAGCAAGGGTGGTCTGCTGCATTACTTCCCCACCAAGGACCGCCTCATCGAAGCACTGGTTACGCGCTCCGCGGCGAACTGGCGAGCCTGTTACATGGAAGCCTATGAGCGCACCCCGGAAGGACCGGGGCGCATGGCGCGGGCCCTGCTTGATCACTGCCTTTCGGATGCCCAGGGCTGGACGGAGGAACTCCAGCGCAGCTCGTCCGCATGTTTCGCGGCCCTGGCACAGAACCCGTCCCTGATCGAGCCCATGCGCGCGGTCTACAGCGACCTTCATCGGCGCGTCGCAGAGGACGGGCTGCCCCCGGGCGTCGGCGAGGCCGTCGCCGCGGCGATCGACGGCTTGTGGCTCTACTGGGTGCTGGGGCTGGCCCCGGTAAGTCAGGAGCTGGTCGTTCGAGTGCGCATCGCGCTCGAGGACATGCTCTCGCGCTCTATGCCGGCTCGCTCGCCGCCCAAAGCCAAGGCTCGTGTTACCAAGCTCTCAGGAGGGCGCCGCTCATGAATCGTCGTCGCTGGACAGGATCCTCGCTGTTGCTCTTGACGGTTGTCGGGACAGGGGTTTCCGTCGCCGCGTGGAAACACGCGTCCATACAGGAGGCCAATGCCGTCTCGGCAAACCAGCCCGAGCCGACAGAGTGGGTGACGGTCGCCGTCGCGAAGGAACGCGAGCACCGCGAGGCGACAACGTCGATCGGGACGGTTCTGGCGCTGCGCTCGATCACTCTGCGCAACGAGCTCCCCGGCACCGTCCGCCAGGTCACGCTTGCCCCAGGACAAGTCGTCGACGCGGGCACGGTGCTCGTCGCGCTCGACGTCTCCGTCGAGGAGGCCGAGCTTAAGGCGCAGGAGGCGCAGGCCGTCCTCGCGAAGACGACGCTACAGCGCCTGCAGCGCTTGAGGGAGAGCCAGGCCACGTCAGAGATAGAGGTCGATCGGGCGCGCGCGGAGCGCGACGTCGCGCTGGCGCAGATCGGTCGCACCAAGGCGATCATCGCTCGCAAGACGATTCGTGCGCCTTTCAGAGCGCGCGTAGGCATGGCGGACGTGCACCCTGGCCAATATCTGAACGAGGGCACCCAGCTCACGACGCTGCAAGGCGTCGATAACGCCGCGCACGTGGATTTCACGGTCGCGCAGCGGGTGGCCGAGGGCCTTCGGGTTGGCGACAGCGTGGATGTTTTTGCGACCAGCGACTCGTCCCCGACCGCGGCCAGAATTGTCGCGATCGATGCCCGCGTCGATCCCGCGACCCGCAACGCCGCGGTGCGGGCGAGGATCGAGGGCGTCGCGCAGGCACCCACGCCGGGCGCTTCGGTGCGCGTCCGTGTCCCGGTGGGCTCCCCGCGCACGGCCGTTGCGGTGCCTGCGAGCGCGCTGCGCAAGGGGCCGAGCGGAGATCACGTGTTTGTGCTCGCGCCGGACAAGGAAGGCAAGACCCGCGCGCACATGCGGCCGGTCAAGGTCGGAGCGATGCTCGGCGACGAAGTCGTCATCGATGCGGGCCTCGCTGCCGGCGAGCAGGTGGCCGCCTCGGGATCGTTCAAGCTGCGCGACGCGGTGCTCGTTGCGATCGCGAACGCCCCTGCCCCTGCCGCGATCGCGGTCAGGTGATCGCCGGACCAGTGAGGGAAGCCGAACTCGGCCGCCGCATCGGGCCGGTTGATCCGCAGAACCTCGAGCAGCACTACGATTGAGTGATTTGGACATGCGCTCGTTCACCGACATCTTCATCAAGCATCCCGTGCTCGCAGTGGTCGTCAACCTCGTGCTCGTGCTCGTGGGTTGGCGGGCACTGACGAGTCTGCCGATACAGCAGTATCCGCAAATCGAAAGCTCGTCTGTGGTGATCACGACGGTGTACACGGGCGCCGGCGCCGAGACCGTTCGCGGTTTCCTGACCACGCCGATCGAGCGCGTCGTGTCAGGCATCAGCGGCGTGGACTATGTCGAGTCAACCAGCCGCGCGGGCGTCAGCACTGTCACCGTGCGCCTGAAGCTCAATCACAGCAGCACGACGGCGCTGGCCGAGGTCACCGCGCGCCTGCAGCAGGTTCGCTCGGAGCTGCCGGCGGAAGCCGAGCCGCCAACGGTCGAGGTGCAGCGCGCCGACCGCCCGTACGCGACGTTCTATCTCGGCTTCACGTCCACGCAGCGGAGCGTGCCGGCTATCACCGATTGGCTGCTCCGCAGCCTGCAGCCGCAACTGTCGACCCTGGCCGGGGTTCAGCGGGTGACCTTCGAGGGCGCTCGCCAAATCGCCATGCGGATCTGGATCGACTCCGATCGGCTCGCGGCGCTCAATCTGTCGCCCGGCGACGTGCACGCGGCTTTGCAACGCAACAACTACCTGGCCGCCGTCGGCCAGACCAAGAACGATCTGGTGCAGGTCAACCTGCTGGCGAACACCGATCTGCGCTCGGTGGACGAGTTTCGGAAACTGATCGTCGCCGAGCGGGAAGGCGCGCTCGTGCGCCTCTCCGACGTGGCGCGTGTCGAGCTCGGCGCCGAGGAAGCAGACATGATCGCGAAGTACAGCGAACAGGACGCGGTCTACCTCGGGGTGTGGCCGCTGGTCGGCGCCAACGAGATCGAGGTGGGCAATCGGCTGCGCGAAGAGATGGAACGGCTTCGCCCGTCGCTACCGAAAGACGTTGACATGCGCCTCGTGTACGACGGAACGATGTTCATGCGCAATGCGTTGCAGGAAATAACGAAGACACTCGGTGAGACGATCACGATCGTCGCCTTCGTGGTGTTCCTGTTCATGGGCTCGGTGCGCACCGCGCTGGTGCCGCTGGTGGCGATGCCGGTCTCGCTGTTCGGCGCGGCGATCGTGATGTACGCGTTCGGCTTCAGTCTGAATCTGCTGACGATCCTCGCCATCATGTTGTCGGTCGGCCTGGTCGTGGACGACGCGATCGTCGTGGTCGAAAACGTCGAGCGACACGTGCGCCAGGGCAAGTCGCGGATCGATGCGGCATTGATCGGCGCGCGCGAGCTGATCGGCCCGATCATCGCCATGACCATCACGCTCGCGACGGTATACACGCCGATCGCATTCCAGGGCGGCCTGACGGGCTCGCTGTTTCTGGAGTTCGCGATTACGCTCGCCGCCGCAGTCGTCCTGTCGGGCGTGGTCGCGGTCACGTTATCGCCGGTGATGAGTTCGCGCTTCGTACACGCGCAGGGCAGGGAAGGCCGGTTCAGCGCGTTGGTCCATCGCGCCTTCGAGGCGGTGCGCCGGCGATACGCATGGCTGCTCGACGCCGCACTCGACATGCGCGGGGCGATCGTCGTGGCCGCGCTCCTGATCATGATCGCGGCGTGGCCGCTGCATACGTTCTCGCGGCAGGAACTCGCGCCTGTGGAGGACCAGAGCCATATCAGTCTGTTCTTCGAAGCGTCGCCGGATGCCTCCCTCGCGGCCGTCGATCGGGAATCGCTCGAGGTTGCCCGCGCAATCACGTCGTTTCCCGAGACGGATTTCATGTGGTCGCTGACTGCCTCGTGGGGCGGCTTCGGGGGCCTGGTTGCCAAGGACTGGCGGGAGCGCGAGCGATCGACCGAGGAGATGTACGGTGACGTGTACGGCGCAGTGTCGCAAGCGCCCGGCCTGCGCGTGTTCCCACGCCTCGATCCACCGCTGCCGACCCCCGGCCAGTACGATGTCGAGCTGGTGCTGCAGAGCGACGCGCCCGCCGAGCAGATGCTCGAGACGACCGCAGCGGTGCTCGACGCCGGCCTGGCGAGCGGCAAGTTCCTGTACGTCGACACGGATCTCAAGATCGATCTGCCGCAGGCGCGCGTCGTGCTCGACCGCGAACAGATCGCCGACCTCGGGCTGGACCTCGCCGGCGTCGGCCGGGAGCTCGGCACGCTGCTCGGCGGCGATTACGTGAACCGGTTTAACTTCTTCGACCGCAGCTACAAAGTGATCCCGCAGATCGGCGAGGAGGACCGGGCGACGCTCGGTCCGCTGCTCGACCTCAAGATCAAGACTCCGGATGGCGAGCTCGTGCCGGTGTCGACGTTCACGCGCATCGAGTCCAGCACTGCGCCGCGAACGCTGAACCGCTTCCAGCAGCGCAACGCCGTGCGGGTCTTCGGCGGCGTTCAGCCGGGCGTCACGAAAGAGGAGGGGCTGCGCGTTCTCGAAACCGCCGCGGCCGCCGCCGGCGGACCCGGTGTCACGATCGATTACGCGGGCGAGTCGCGGCAGATCCGCCACGAGGGCTCGGCGCTCACCGTCACACTCGGGTTCGCGGTCGTGCTCATTTATCTGGTGCTCGCGGCGCAGTTCCACAGCTTTCGCGACCCGCTGATCGTGCTGCTGGGTTCGGTGCCGCTCGCGATCTCCGGCGCGCTCGCGTTCAGTTTCCTGGACCTTACCACGATTAACATTTATTCGCAGGTCGGGCTGATCACCTTGGTGGGGCTGATCGCGAAGAACGGCATTCTGATCGTGCAGTTCGCCAACACGCTACAGGAGCGCGGCCTCGAGAAGCTGGCTGCGGTGCGCGAGGCGTCGTTGACCCGGCTGCGACCGGTGCTGATGACCTCCGCCGCCACCGTCTTCGGGCACCTGCCGCTGGTGCTCGTGTCCGGGCCGGGGGCCGAGGCACGGAACAGCATCGGGACGATACTGGTCGCGGGCATGACCGTGGGCACCCTGTTCACGCTGTTCGTCGTACCGGTGTTCTATTCGCTGATCGCGGCTCAGCACAGCCCGAGCTCGACACACGAGGAGACCGAACAGAAGGCGCGACCGCTCGCGCAGGCCAAGCCGGCCGTGGGGATCGCATGAATGCTAAGCACCTGCTGTTCGTCGCGCGCGGGCCAACGCTCGAAGTCCTGCAGAAGGCGAATCAAAGCGCGATGCTGGCGCTGTGATCGCCGCAGCGCGACGATCAAACTCAAGCAGGAAGGACCATCGATGAACGAGTAGTCGCGGCGCCCTCGGTCTTGCACCGCGCCCGCGCGGTGACCGGAGTCGGACGTCCCGGACAACGCGGGCGTCGGGCTCATGGCCACCGCGAAGCATCGAGCGATCGACCTCCTGCGCGGAAACGCGATGCCAGGGCCGTCGGCGTCGCGCATCTCAAGCACTTGGCGGCACTATCGAAAAAGAAGATCGGCCGGCGTGTCGATTTCGCGGCCCCTCGTTCGACAAGTAATAGAGCCTGGATTCAGCCGGTCGAGACCGTCCGGAAGCCCGGCTCCGAATCCGAAACCAGAAGGAGACACGACGATGCGATTCATGATCATAGTCAAGGCGACCAAGGACTCGGAAGCGGGTGTTATGCCGGAGGAGGAGCTCATTTCCGAAATGGCGACCTACCACGAAGAGCTGAAGAAAGCCGGCGCGCTCCTCGATGCCTCGGGGCTTCAACCGAGCTCGAAGGGCTGGCGCATCAAGTACTCGGGAACCAGGCGCACATTCGTGGATGGGCCCTTCATCGAAACGAAGGAGCTTATTGCCGGTTATACGATTATCCAGGCGAAGTCGAGGGAAGAGGCAGTCGAATGGACCAAGCGCTTCCCCAACCCGGCCGGCGACGGCAGGGAAGGCGAGATCGAAGTTCGGCAGTTGTTCGAGCTGGAGGACTTCGGTCCCAGCGAGGCGGTAGATCGCTTCCGCGAGATGGGAGTCGGGACGAAGAAGTAGTCGTGGCGTGCCCTGGCTTGCCTCGTTCAGCGTGTCGATTCTGCAAAACCCTGTTCGACTAGAGGAGAGCCAGGTTCATCCGGTCGAGCCCGCCCGGAAGCCCGGCTTCTAACTCGAAAACCAGAAGGAGAAATGGTCATGCCGCAAGTAAAGCCTATTCCAGATTGGATGCACACCGTGACGCCGCATTTGATTTGTGCCGCGCGGCCGATGCCATTGCGTTCTACGAAAAGGCGTTCAATGCCGTGGAACTGGCACGAATGCCAGGCCCACAGGGCAAACTGCTCCATGCCTGCATCCGTATCGGCGATTCGATGGTCATGCTGGCCGACGAATTCCCCGACCGGGGTTCCTTCGGGCCGAAGTCACTCAAAGGTTCACCGGTCACCATCCATCTCCAGGTCGAGGACGTCGACTCTTTCGTTGCGCGTGCCGTCGCCGCGGGGGGGAAGATCACGATGCCGCTCGAGGACATGTTCTGGGGCGATCGTTATTGCAAACTCGAAGACCCGTTTGGCCATCATTGGTCGGTCGCCACCCACGTTCGCGATATGAGTCCGGACGAGATGCAACAGGCGGCGCAGAAAATATGTGGCTAATCTCCACCTCGTGATTTCAACACCGCACCGGAGGATTAAATGTTCAAGATCATTGCTATCGCGGTTGTCGTACTCATCGCCGCTGTTCTTATCTTTGCTGCAACCAAGCCCAACACGTTCCGTGTCGAGCGCACGGCCAGCATCAAAGCGCCGCCGGAGAAGATCTTTCCGCTCCTCAACGACCTGCACAGTCACGCAGCCTGGTCGCCGTGGGAGAAAAAGGATCCCGCGATGAAGAGAACCCACAGCGGCGCCCCCAGCGGCAAGGGCGCCGTGTATGAGTGGGACGGCAACAAGGAGATCGGCAAGGGGCGCATGGAGATCACGGAGTCAACTCCGCCCACCAAGGTGGTGTTTGCGATGCATTTCATCAAGCCGTTCGAGGCCCACAACATCGCCGAGTTCACGCTCCAGCCGCAGGGCGACGCCACGACCGTCACCTGGGCCATCTATGGTCCCCAGCCCTACCTGGCGAAGGTCATGCATCTCTTTTTCAACATGGACAAGATGATCGGCAGGGAGTTTGAGGCCGGTCTCGCCAGCCTGAAGACCCTCACCGAAGCGTAATCGAGGGCCAAAGACAGAATCGCGCAAGGAGAAAATATGGCGACCAAGATTTTCGTGAACCTGCCGGTGAAGAACCTCAAGAAGTCAGTGGAGTTCTTTACCAAGCTCGGCTTTACGTTCAATCCCCAATTTACCGACGAGACGGCCACCTGCATGATCGTGGGCGAGGATATATTCGTCATGCTGTTGACCCACAAGAAGTTCAAGACCTTCACGCCCAACGAAATCTGTGATGCCAGGAAGAGCACGGAAGTGCTGGTGTGCCTATCTTGCGAAGGCAGGCAAAAAGTCGATGAAATGGTTCGCAAAGCCGTCGCTATAGGGGGAAATACCTACAATGAACCCCAGGACCACGGTTTCATGTACGGACATGGCTTCCAGGATCTGGACGGCCATGTCTGGGAGCTTATCTACATGGAACCTGGCACAATCAATCAAGCTTGAACCCGCAACCCAAAGGAGGTCTGACATGGCTCGTTATGTAGATGGTTTCGTAGTGCCGGTCCCGAAGAAAAACGCGCAAGCCTACCGCCGCATGGCGCAAAAGGCGGGGAAGGTCTGGCGCGAGCATGGCGCGCTCGAGTACATGGAGTGCGTCGCCGACGATGTGAAGCCCGGCAAGTACACGTCGTTCCCGCAGAGCGTCAAGCTCAAGCGCGGCGAGACGGTGTGGTTCTCGTGGATCGTATTCAAGTCGCGCGAGCATCGCGATCGCGTCAACGCCAAGGTCATGAAGGACCCGCGCCTGGCCAAGATGATGGACCCGAAAGCGATGCCCTTCGACGGTAAACGCATGTTCTGGGGTGGGTTCAAGGTGATGGTGGCGCTCTGAGCGGCCGGAACCAGGGAGAACCGTATGCAAAAAATCACCCCGCACTTATGGTACGACCACCAAGCTGAGGAGGCAGCGAATTTTTATGTCTCCATTTTCAAAAACTCAAAGATCGGGAGCGTGACCCGCTATGGAGAAGAAGCCGCAAAGGTTTCCGGACAGCCAAAGGGAAGCGTAATGACCGTGACCTTCCAGATCGAAGGTCAGGAATTCTTCGCGCTAAACGGCGGTCCGCATTTCACATTCTCGCCGGCCATTTCCTTCATGGTGAAATGCAAGACGCAGCAGGAAGTGGATGAGCTGTGGGCAAAGCTCTCCGAAGGCGGAGAAATACAACAATGCGGCTGGCTTAAAGATAAATTTGGGGTGTCATGGCAAATCGTTCCCATCGTTTTGGGCGAGATGCTGCATGACAAGAATCCTGAGAAATCAAAAAGAGTCATGCAGGCAACGCTGCAAATGAAAAAACTCGACATCGAGAAGTTAAGGCAGGCCTACGACCAGGTATGACTCAGCGTCCGCGCGCGGCGCGCGCCGAGGAGATCAAGTGGCAAATAACCCCTCAAATGACGGTGGCGAGTACGCCTCCGCGCCGCCTGTGGCGCAGCACGGGCGCCGTGCTCTCAGGCCTTGCGGTCTTCGTGCTCTCGCTCGGCACCGACCAGGTGCTGCACGCGCTCGAGGTATATCCGCCCTGGGGCCAGCCCATGCACAACCCGGGCTTGGATCTTCTGGCGCTAGCCTATCGCTGCGTTTACGCCGTCGTGGGAAGCTACATCGCCGCAAGGTTCGCGCCTCGCAATCCGATGCGTCACGCCTTGGCGCTGGGGGTTGTAGGGTTTGTGCTGAGCCTGGCTGGTGCGATCACCACGATCCCAATGGACCTGGGCCCGGACTGGTACCCCATCCTGCTCGTGCTCATTGCCTTGCCGTGTGCCTGGCTTGGCGGGGTTCTACAGCGCGAGGCGGGCCGGACGCTGAGCAGCTCGCCGAACACAAGTCGCTAGTGTAGTGTTCCGTTGAAGTCTTTTACGCCGTCATAGCGGCGTGATCCCAGCTTTCGCCGGGAGGCATCCAGCGTCTTGAAAAGCTCCTGGATTCCGGATCGCGCCCGCTGCGCGGGCTTGTCCGGAATGACGAAAAGATATTTGCGGGACCCCACACTGGGGAATGACAGCTTCTTTTTTTTCAACTGGAGATCCCATGAAGGATGAAGCGCTCACACAAGCCCTGTGCCCCGCGCTCTTGGCGTTGCGCATAACACTCGGGGCCACAGGCGCTGCTTCGGCCACAGGTCGCACCCGGCATCGGCCAGACAACTCGGGGGGCTCACGGCAGCGATCCGCCGTGCGCTGCCAAGGGCAGATCGCGTTATGCTTACCTTGAAAGTTCTGTCGTATGGACCGAGATTTCAATGTAACATATCCGCATGATAAGTCGAGCCCACGCGGTCGAATCCTTGCTCGGGCTACTTCGGCGACACCCTGTGGTCGGAATCGTTGGCGCGCGTCAGGTCGGGAAGACCACACTTGCGCGGATGGTAAGCGATGCGCAGCGTTGGCCCGTGACCTATTTGGACCTGGAACGCGCACAGGACCTGGCGCGGCTGGCCGACCCGGAGCTGGCACTCGAGGGCCTGACCGGCCTCGTGGTGATCGACGAGGTGCAGCGCCTGGCCGGGTTATTCCAGACGTTGCGCGTACTGGTGGACAGGCCCCGCCCGCCAGCGCGATTCCTGGTGCTGGGTAGCGCATCTCCGGACCTTCTGCGCCAGAGCGCGGAAACACTCGCCGGCCGCATTGCTTATTACGAGCTTGGCGGCTTCACGCTCGACGAGGTTGGCGCCGAGAAGCACGGCCGACTCTGGCTGCGTGGCGGCTTCCCTCGCGCTTTCCTGGCACGCACCGAAGCACAGAGCGAAGAGTGGCGGCGTGAATTCGTGCGGACGTTTCTCGAGCGCGACCTGCCCGAGCTGGGAATCCGGGTCCAGTCATCGACCCTGCGGAGGTTCTGGACCATGCTGGCGCATTACCACGGGCAGGTTTGGAACGCCTCGGAGTTCGGTCGTGCATTCGGGGTGGCCGATACCACGGCACGGAATTACCTCGACACACTCAGCGCGGCACTGGTTGTGCGCCAGCTTCTCCCATGGCACGAGAACATTTCCAAGAGGCAGGTGAAGGCCCCCAAGGTCTATATCGCCGACAGCGGAGTGCTGCACACTCTGCTGAACCTGAGAACGAAAGCGGATGTGGAAGGGCACCCCAAGGTGGGTGCGTCCTGGGAGGGATTCGTACTGGACCAGCTCATGCGCCGTCTCGAGGCGCGTCGCGAGGAATGCTTTTTCTGGGCCACGCACGGCGGCGCCGAACTGGACCTCCTGGTAGTGCGCGGCAGGCGCCGGATCGGCTTCGAGGTCAAGCGCACTACTTCCCCGCGCATTGCGCCATCAATGCGCAGCGCGCTGGATGATCTGCGCTTGCACCGGTTGGACGTGATCCACGCGGGGTCGCACTCTTTCCCGCTGGCGAAGAATGTCCGTGCCGTGGCGGTCTCCGACCTGCTCGACCAGGTCGAACCGCTGGGGTAGGCCAGCAGGCACGCCAGGTACGCGCGCACCGCTCGCGTTGCGTTTTGGAGAGTATGCTATGGATTTGACCGTACCGCGGGAGTCCCCTGCATGCCGGCAGCAAACGAGCCTCATCGCAAGCTCGCGGCGATTCTAAGCGCGGATGCCGTGGGCTACTCGCGGCTGATGCAGGCCGACGAGCCGGCCACGGTCGAGACCCTCAACGCCTATCGCGCGGCGATGCGCCGCTCGCCGAGTTCGCCAGCGTGGTCGAGGCGGTGTCCGCCGCGGTGGAAATCCAGCAGAACCTCGAAGGCCGCAACATGGAGCTGGTGCCCGAGCGCCGCATGCACTTCCGCATCGGGGTCAACCTGGGCGATGTCATCGAGGATCGGAAACTGATCGCCGCTGATGGATGAACGCACGGCCGCCAAAAACCGAGAGACGGTAGAGGCCGTCTACCGCAGCGAGTCGCGCCGCGTCCTCGCCACCCTGATCCGGCTGCTCGGCGATTTCGATCTCGCCGAGGAAGCCCTGCACGATGCCTTCGCGGCAGCCGTGGAGCAATGGCCGCGTGACGGCGTTCCCGCCAATCCCCGCGCGTGGCTGGTCTCGGCAGGCCGCTTCAAGGCCATCGACAGTCTCCGCCGGCGCGCCCGCTTCGACGCGCTGGACGATGTCGCCAAACAGGTTGAGGCCGTCATCGGTGATGCCGCAGCCTGGGAAGGCGAGAGCGTCGAGGACGACCGGCTCCGCCTGATCTTCACCTGCTGCCACCCGGCACTGTCGCGGGACGCACAGGTGGCCCTTACGCTGCGCGAGGTATGCGACCTTACAACAGAGGAGATCGCCCACGCGTTCCTGACACCGGCACCCACGCTGGCACAACGCATCGTGCGCGCCAAGTCGAAGATCCGCGATGCTCGCATTCCGTATGAGGTGCCGTCACAGGCCGAATTACCAGATCGGCTGGACAGCGTGCTGCGGGTCATCTACCTCGTCTTCAACGAAGGCTACTCGGCCTCATCGGGCGCTTCCGTGACGCGGCACGATCTTTCGGCAGAAGCGATCCGCCTCGGCAGGCTTTTGGTCGAACTGCTACCGGAGCCCGAGGCGCTTGGGCTCCTGGCGCTGATGCTGCTCCACGACTCGCGGCGCGCCGCGCGCGCCTCTCCGGCAGGCGAGCTGGTCCTGCTGGACGACCAGGACCGCTCGATCTGGAACCGGGAGCAGATCGCCGAGGGGTTGGCGCTGGTCGAACGAGCGCTGTCCTCGCGCCGGTTCGGCCCGTACACGCTGCAAGCGGCGATCGCAGCGGTGCACGCCGAGGCGCCCAGCCCCGCCGCGACGGACTGGGCCCAGATCGTCGGACTCTATGACGTCCTGGCGCGGGCGGATCCATCGCCTGTGGTCGAGTTGAATCGCGCCGTGGCGGTGGCGATGCGCGACGGACCCTTGGCGGGTCTGACCCTCATCGACGCCATCCTGGCGCGCGGCGAACTGGTGGATTACCACTTGGCGCATTCAGCGCGGGCGGACCTGTGCCGGCGGCTGGGCAGAACCGCCGAAGCCCGAGCCTCCTACGAGCGGGCCCTCGGCCTCACGCAGCAGGACCCGGAGCGGCGGTTTCTCGAGCGGCGGCTGCGCGAGCTGACAGACTGAAACGCTGAAACGCCGGTGCTGCCTGCAACGACATGCAGCTGACGGCGATTCGCGCCGCAGTTGACGCCGAGCGTTGACAAACGTCCGCTCCTGACCGATTCGGCAAGTTCAACGAACTGGCGCTTTCGACCCAACCCGTCAATCGCGTGACCGGGCTAGGAATCCGGATTGCGGACGCTGCCCGCGATCCTGTTGCGGCGATTTCCGATCGAAATCCGAAGCTGACCGCTGTCGTTGCTGAGACTGAATAGACGTCTACGACCTTATCGGTATCCAATCCGGACGGTTGCGCAGCGCGGCCAGATCGTGCAGATCGCAGTCGTTAGCGGTGGGTATTCATTTTCCGTGGTCTGGCCCGATTGCTTTCGGCCAGAGCGGTGCCGTCGGACAGTACGAGCACGCGTTGGAAAGCAGCGCGTGGGTTCGGCGCACACCCTGTTCAGTCTGTCGCTGTGATCGATCGAAAGGTGACCTTTAACGAGAACTGCCGGGCGGCCTGCCACCGGATGGGGTCTGCCATGTGTCCGAGTGCCATGTTAAAGCCGACCATCCGATTCGTCTCTGAGTCGGAAGAGGATGCTCATTCAGGGAGCCCGGCCTTTCGCAGCAGCAAGATGTCGGGATCGGCGAACACCGTAGCCCAATCACGGCTGGAGAAGTGCGGATTGATCCTGAGGATCTCCTTGACAACTTCGCGCGCCTCGCCCTGCTGGTTGGTCTTCATGTAGGTGAAGGTCAATTCGACACGACAGAAGGGATAATCCGGCATTCGGCGTCTGCATTCGTTCCACGCCGCGATGGCTTCCTCATAACGTCCCGCACCGTAGTAGGCGGCCCCGAGGGAATCGAAATACCAGTCTTCCGGGAATGGATTGAGCCGCCATGCCTTCTGGATATGTTCCAATGCTTCCTGAGACCGTCCAATATACGGCAGCCACTGGGCGATAATCGCATGGTTCTTGGCACTGTTGGGATTAAGCTCGACCGCAAGTTCCAGCTCGCGTATGCCTGCCTTAAAGTCGCCTTTGTACTCAATATAGACATGACCAAGAAGCGTGTGCGGATAGTCCAGACCCGAATCGATGGCCAGCGCCCGCTCGGCGTAGGCAATCGACTGTTCCCAGGTCGACGCTGACTCGCTCCATCCCGACAACGCCAGTGTGTCGTAATTCCAGCCCTGCCACACCCAGGCCATGGCAAAGTTCGGGTCGAGCTCGAGCGCCTGCTCGATCAACTCGATCGACTGATACGTCTCCTCCCGCCTGAAAAGCAGCGTGAGTTCCCGCGCGCGCAGGAACAAATCGTAGGCCTTCGGATTGGTCGTGGAACGGCGCCAGGTGTGCGCCTGCGGTCCCTCGACCAATTGCACATCGAGCGCCTCGACAATCTTGTCTACGATCTCATCTTGAACCGCGAAAAGATCTGCCGCCGGACGGTCATAGCTCTCCGCCCACACGTGCTCCCGCGTAACCGCATTCACCAGTTGGGCCGTAATTCGCAGTTGGTCGCCCGTCTTTTGCACGCTGCCCTCCAGGACGTGGCGCACACCCAGCTCCTGGCCGATCTGTCGGACATCCATCGGCTTGCCTTTATAACTGAAGCTGGAGTTGCGGGCGATCACCAGCAGCCCCCGCAGATGGGTAAGTGAGGTGATGATGTCGTCGGCGATTGCATCGCCAAGATACGCGTGCTCGGGATCGCCGCTCAGATTTTCGAACGGCAACACGGCTATTGAGGGCCGGTCGGGCAACTCGAGCGTGGTTGTTCCAAGAGGAGAGAACACGAGCGGCTCCGTTTGTTGGTAGTGGCGCCAGACACCAACGACGCCTGCGACGGTGAGCAGCAGAGCTCCCGCGGCAATTGCTGCGAGTCTTCGTGTTGCGGGGCGGGCCGCCTCGGACGCGGAAAGTAATTGCGTGGACGGAACAGGCTGATCCTGCGGCATGAGCGTTGCGGACACGACTTGCTTCGGCACCACCACCTGCCTTTCAAGGAGTGCACGAAAGAGTTGCTCGGTCTCCGTGCCCGGCTCAGCGTTCAACTCCCGTTTCAGGGCCGCGCGGCATTCCTCATACTGGCGTAGTGCGGCTTCCCGGTGCCCCTGATCCCCGTACAGGCGCATCAGGGCGCGGTGAGCGTGTTCGTGGGCTGGTTCGAGCTTGAGTAGCCGCTGCGCGGTGTTGGCGATCTGATCGGAAGCTTTGGTGTGCTCTTGATAGGCCAGCAACTGATCGAATGCCCGCAGGGCAAGGCCGTGCAGCCTTTGCCGCTCACAGAGCAGCCAATCTTCGAAAGCTTCATCGCGAACGCTTACATCCTCGAGTAGGTCTCCGCGGTAAAGGTTGCAAGCCTGCGCGAGATCGTCGTGGTTACCTGTCGCGGCGAGATTCTCGAATGCCGCCGCGTCCACTTCGATCGCAACGGCATTGAGACCAATCCTGTCACCGTCAGCGATAAAAGGCAGGGGTTCGGTGCCACCCAACTCGTTGCGAATGGCCGTCAGCGTCTGCCGCAGGCTGTGGCGAGCTTGATCATCGCTACGATCGCTCCACAACAGGGCGGCAAGTTTGTCACGACGAAATGCCTTACTCGGCGACAGCGCTAGGTACGTCATCAGCAACTCACCTTTGCGCGTCCTGAGATCGACAGCCGCCCCTGACTTGAGGCAGGCCTCAAATCCCCCGAGCAGCCTTAGGTCGACCCACGCCATTCGCGACGGCTCCTTGGATTTGGAGAGCTCAGCATCTAGCTGGCGTATTTTTTTAATTATTGTCGCATTTCTGACACTGCGCAATGTCGATTTGACGGCTGTGTGACTTTGCTGCGACAGCGCTTTGATGGTCTTCGTCTAGAAATACAAATGCAAAGGTCTGATCGACTTCGGTACTGCCGTAGCGGACAGGGGGTCTGTGCCCCCTTTACAAAGTGGCCGCGGTTATTCAGGCCCTTAACCACAAACTGAGCAAAGATGGAGGTCACCATGAAAGACGCAAGACGTTTCACTGTTCATTCAACGCCGGAGGCTGATGCCATGAAAAACATGCTATGCAAACCATTCGTCGCTGCAACGGTCATCGCTTTTGCTGCCTTGTCCTGGGGCTGTGCGGGTTCTTCCGCGGGCCCCAGCCAGGGCACAGCAGGCAGGACTGTCGAGCAGGTGGATATAGCCAAGTTCGAACAGGCCCAGCACCGAAGGGACTGCCGCGTCGAGGCGCGTGGCAAGTACACCGAGCACCGTTGTGAATACAAATGAGTGGAAGACCTCATGGTTACCACGAACACTCAAGGGCCATGGATGGCCCGTTTGTTTTGTCGTGCGGGCGGCAGACGCGCAAGGTTGAGGCGACCATGTGGTCGCTTCAACGATAGAGGTCACCAGCCGTTTGCCAGCAGGTGCAAGCCCGCTGGCAAATGGTCCGGTGCATCGACGGGTTGGGCGGCAGGCTCGTGCGGTCATTCGAATACGAGGCCATCCAAATACTCCTTGCGGCTTTTTCCCTCAAACGTGCTCACCAGCAACTCGTCGGGGAGTATTGCGACGAGAGAGACCTGCTTGCCAGGTGCTCGAGTTGAAAGATCAGCTTTCCCCGACCCGCCACCAGCGATCGGTAGAGGAGGTCATAGCGTTTCACCATGGCGATCGTGGCGGCGGCGACCGACGGGTCGGGACATCACCGTCTCCCCCAGATGGCGCGCCGCGGTCCGAATCGTCTGCTCCTATGCCCTACCGCACCGTGCGCGGTTGACCGTGGCGCCGGATCCATTCGGCGATCAACACGAGGAGCAGCGTACCCATCATCATCAGCACGGCGAGCGCGATCATCACCGGCAGGCGATTGGCAAAACGCAGTTGGCTGAAGAGATAGACCGGAAAGGTCGGCTCAGTGCCGGCGAGGAACAGCGCAAGCGCGAATTCATCGAGCGACACCGTGAATGCCACGAGCCAGGCGGAGACGACTGACGGGGCAATAAGCGGCAACACGATACGGAGGATGACGCTCCCATAGCGCGCACCAAGGTCCATCGCCGCCTCTTCGAGGCTAGGGTCAAAGCCCGCCAGGCGAGCAGAGACGATCAAGACAACGAAAGGCAGGGCCACCACGGTGTGACCAATCGCGACAGTCCACAGTGACCGCTCGATACCGGCGGCGAGGAACAAAACCAGGAGTGCCACGGCCAGAACGATGACCGGTACAACCAGCGGGAGCATGGCTAGCGCAAACAGCAGTTGCTCGCCACGAAAGCGAAAGCGCATCAACAGGAGCGCAACCGCGGTACCGAGGGCAGTGGCGCCGCAACTGCTTCCCGCGGCCACTATGAGGCTGTTGCGCGCACTGCGTAGCACTTCGGGCGAGGCGAATAACCGTTCGTACCATTGGAGGGTCAGGCCCTGAAGGGGAAACGAGAGACTAGTCCCCGTGTTGAACGAAAACATAAATAGAACCGCGAGCGGCAGGTACAGCAGCGCGATCAGCCCGGCGTAGTACCCGGTCAGGAGAGGGAAGCGCGGCCGCGCGCTGGTAGCAGACCGGCTCTCCGTCATCCGAGCAGACGCCGTACGTTAACGAGACGTGCCGCGAGGGTGACCAGGAGCAGCGTTACGAGCAGCATCACCATGGACAGGGCCGCACCCCGCGGCCAGTTGGCGGCCTTGGTGAAGAAATCCTGGATGATGTTGCCATACATGCTGCCGCGGCTCCCACCCACCAGCAGCGGCGTGACGTACTCACCCACGGTCGGTATGAACACCATGAAGAAGGCCGCAAGCACGCCGGGCAGGCTCAGCGGAAAGGTGATCGCCCAGAAGCGCCGCCATGGATTGGCGCCGAGATCGGCCGCCACCTCCAGGAGATCGGGGTCAATGCGCTGCAAACCGGCGCTGATGGGCAGGGCCGCGAAGGGGATCCACACGTAGATAAGCGTGATGACTACCGCGTTGCGGTTGTAGAGCAGGCCACTCAACGGCTCCGCGATCACTTCCAAATATAAAAGGAGCGAATTGATCGCTCCTTCGGAACCCAGCAGAAACTTCCAGCTCATCACCCGGAGCAGGAAGCTGGTCCAGAACGGGATGAGCAGCAGCACCAGGCACAGCCCTGCGGCGCGCCCGGCGCGGAACACGAGAAAATACGCGACGGGATATGCCATGGCGACCGCCAGCGCGGCCACGCCGAGGGCCATCGCGATGGAGATGGCCAGTAGCCGCCAGTAGCTTCCGATCGTGACTAACGTCTGGTATTGCTTGAGCGTTGGCGCCCAGGCGCTCAGCAGTTCGCCCTGCATGTCGGCGCGAAAGCTGAGCGCGAACATGAGGATAAGTGGCACAAGGAAAAACACGCCGAGCCACGCAAAAGGCGGTAAGCACAAAGCCCAGAATGTCGCCCGGCGCTCCACCAAGTCTGTGCTACCCCCTCACGCCCCTGCGCGTTCGCTGTGGCTTGGCCACCGCTGGCAGCGTTACAAATCGGGCCTGTCGACCTAAGGCGCTGCTTTGACCTCCGTCCACATTGCCGTCCAGGCGTCGCGCTGCTCAGCGGTAAGATTCGGAGTGAAGTTGGTCCTTTGCAGCACGGTCGGATCGCCGATGGAGAACGCCTGCTTGAGCGTCGGATCGGAAATGCTGCTCATGACTTCCCCATTGGCGACCCCGTAGTAGAACTGATTGACAACGTTATTGGCTGTCGCTGTAGAAAGCTTCTCATCGAGGAATTTGAGCGCGAGCTCATAGTTCTTGGTCCCCTTGCGGATCCCGTAGACGCCGACCCAGGAGTTGCGGCCCTCCTTCGGATCAGCGTAGGCCACCGGCACACCCTTGCCGAGCAGCGTGGCGTAAGCCCCTTGCCAGGCGTAGGACACCCACACGTCGCCGTTGGCCATCGCGTCGATTAATTCAGGCTCACCGGCCCAGTAGAAAAGGTTCAGATCCCGCTGCTTGATCCACTCGGCTTTGATCGCAGCAAGCTGCTCGGGTGTGATATTGGTTTCATCGTACTTGTGAATGTAAGAGGAAACTGTCACGGCCCCGGGCCCGTCATCCCACATGGAGATATGCCCCTTGTATTGTGGGTTGTGCAGCGCTGCCCAAGAGTCGATCGCCCCCTTCACCTTGTCGGTGCGATAGAGGATGGAGGTGAACCCCCAATCCCAGGGGATGAAGTACTGCTTGCCGTTGAAACGGCCGAGGGCCTTGAAGCTCTCGGGGACCTTATCCCAGTTCGTAAGTTTGGTGACGTCGATCTCTTCGACCAGCCCCTCATCAACGTAGAACTGCAGCCAGCCGGTATATATATGTAAAATGTCAGCCTGGCTGCCAGCCTTCATCTTGCCGTAGATATCCGCATCGGACGACCCTATCTCGAAGTTCACCGTGATGCCCGAGTGCTTGTTCTTGAAGTCTATCCAGAATTCCTGCGCGTCATAACCGGCCCAATCGAGGACAGCAAGTTCGCCACTGGACTCTGCAGCTGTTGCACCGCCGCGCAATGCACCCGGTACTACGGCGAGCACCAGAAAAACGGATACCAGAATTGACAGACGCATTGCCGTTTTCATAGTCAGACCCTCCTCCAGCACGGCCGCTTGCCCATGTCTATGCTTCAGCTCGAGATCAAGCTCTGCATAGCATTAGTAAGTCTAGTTGCGCCCCGCGAGTATTTCCAATGGGGGTGCGCTCACACCAGACAGGGACTCAGCTTATCCAATCCAACAACTTGTACCAGGCCGCCGCGAGCGGCAGGAACCAGGGTTTGCCCCAGTAAAGACCGAGTGGCGCTCGGGGAAATGGGAGCTGCGCGAATGGAGATGCTTTTAGCTCGCTGCCGCCGATGGCCTCCCCGAGGCATGTGCCAAAATACGTAGCCATTGCCACCCCATGGCCCGCATAACCCAGAGCGTAGTGCAGACCATCCATTCGTCCGAGGTGCGGCATGGTGTCAAAAGCGAAGTCCAACGTTCCGCCCCAGGCATATTCCACGCGCACGTCGCGCAACTGCGGAAGGATGTGGATCATCGCTCGCTGCAACAGCGCGGCGCTCTCGCGCACCGTCGTCTCCGTCTCCGGCACGAAACGCGCCCGCCCGCCGATGAGCAGGCGCCGCTCCGGCGTGAGCCGGAAGTAATGCAGAAAGTGCCGCGAGTCGTACATCATGCGCCCTCGGGGGCTGACCTCCAGCGCGAGGCTCTCCGGCAACGGTTCCGTCGCGATCACGTAAGATCCGATCGGAACGATCCGCCGTTGCAGCGCCGGCGTCACCGCGCCGGTATAACCGCTCGTCGCCACTAGTACCTCGCCCGCTTCGAGTGCTCCGCGTGTGGTCATGACCCGCCAGCGAAGGCCATGACGCTCAAGACCTTCGACGGGCGTTGCCTCATAGAGTAGTGCTCCGGCCGCGCTCGCCGCGCGCGAGAGCCCGGCGACATACTGCGCCGGGTTGAGTCCGGCGCTCGTTTCATCGATGAGGCCACCATAGTAAATATCGGAACCAATCTCAGCGCGCAGTCCCGCGCCCGACACAGCACGCACGGGATGCCCAAACTCGTTAGCGAGCACGTCCGCCACGTTCAGGAAGTACCGGTAATGGGCGGGCTTGCACGCAAGCGCCAGGTGCCCGCAGCGGGCGAAATAGCAATCGATGTGTTCCGCTGCGATGAGTTGCTCCACACAATCGATCGCAGCCAGCGAGGCCTCAAACAGCTTGCGTGCGAGCTCGCGACCGTAGCGTGCCATCAACGTGCTGGTGCCTAGTTTAAGGCCAGTCAGAACCATCCCACCATTGCGCGAACTTGCCCCCCAACCAATCGTGCGCGCTTCGAGTACAGCCGCATTGGCACCGCGCCTGGCGAGCGCGAGAGCCGCCGCAAGACCGGTGATACCGGCGCCGATGACCGCGACATCAACGCGCGATGGGAGCGGTGCTGACACGGCAGCCGGTATTGTGACTGTGTCCAGCCAGTACGGCCGCTCCTTCAGGACACTCGAACCCATAACAGATCGATGTATCTTCAGATCACCCATGACCACCATGGGAATAGGGAAACTTAAACGCCTTTTCTCGTTAACGAGGTATCGCCGGTCTGGGTGAGCTGTCAAACACGCGAATCCTCGCTCCAGAATGGGAGAATGTCAGGCCGTTCGTCGGCCCGAGATGCCAAATTGCGGGATATGTTGGCCTCTCGCTTGGATGGGGTTGTCGGCTCACGGGGGCGGAACGGATTGGGTGGGCGGAGATCACTGATCTGTCTCTCCGCAGCTACCGATCACGGTGCGAGACCAGATGAGGCGTCGTGATCGGCTAAGCGGGCGATGCTCATTGTGATTTGGGTTAGTGCTTGCATCGAGATAATTCACTGCGAACGCTTATCAACCTTCGACGAACAACGTGCCGAGCCAATTGGCCGATTGTTCACCGATCACAACCCAGCGCTCCAATGGTGGCGTCAGTCGCCCAGACGGCGCTTCAGCTCGTCGACCTCGGCGCGCAAAGCCCGCACTTCTTCTTCCATCTGAGCAAGGCGATCCCCACGCTCGGAGGCCCGAACCGATGCGGCCGACGCAGACTCCTCGCCAGCGCCGTCAGCGCTTGCGATGACCTCCCCGCTGAAGAGGTGTGCGTAACGAGACTCGCGGCGGCCGGGTTCGCGCGGTAGCCGCGTCACGAACGGGCCGTCCTCCCGTTCCATGAGTTGCTGTAGCGTCGCTTCCACTTCGCTGACGTCAGCGAATGCGGTCATCCGGCTGGCTCGGCCGCGCAATTCGCCAGGGGTTTGTGGCCCGCGCAACAGCAATTCGCACGCGACGGCAATCTCCTTCTCGCTGAGCTTGAGCGCGCCATGCTCGGTATTGCAGAAGCGGTGCTTGTATTTGAGAACGCGGCTGCCGAATCCCGATTTCTCCATCACGAGGTGCTGCTTCGCGAGTTCGTCGAGCGTGCGTTGCACCGTGGCATCGTCGAGACTCATCACCGGATCGCGGTTGCTTTTCTGGTTGCAGGCGTTCGTCAATGCGTTCAGCGACAGCGGGTATTGGTCCGGTGTCGTAATCTCTTTCTCGATGAGGCAACCAATGACGCGGGCCTCGATGGGCGATAACTGGGTTTTCATTTTTTCACGATAAACCGCACATACCGCGGCCAGCCAATAGGGGGCGCAACTCAAAAAGTCCACGACCACACGCCTTCGCAGGGGGCGGCGCTTTTTCTGAAGTACAGAAGGCAGCCACAGCCCTCGGCCGGCGTGAATGTCACCGTTGCGCGCTACAACGGCATGATCCACGACTTTGACTTGCTGAACGCAATTAGCCGATTCCTGCCACACGCTCCGCGATGCTGCAGGCTTCGGAAGAACTGAAGAAGTACCTCCAGTAACGATGCATGACATAGCGGAATATGTGAAAATGACCTGTTCTGCCCTGTCACTCTTCATCAAAGTCTTCCCACTCGAAGGGCAAGGAGGCGACGGGGGTGTCGCGCCTCCGTGATCCCCGATGGATTCAGCCTACGATCGGTGTCACCAGCACATGCAGGACTTCGAGGACTCCGGCGCGCGGGCGCAGGATCTTCAATGGCAGTACCTGACCGGCGGCGTTGCCACCCAGCCAGTTCAGCAGATCGGAGAGCTGCGACACCGGCTCGCCCTGCACGCCGATGATCCAGTCTCCCGCATGCAGACCCGCACTCGCGGCGGCAGAACCCGGCACGATCTCCTGCACGCGCAATCCCGTCGATACCGGCCAGTCGTGTTCGCGTACCCAGCGCCGCGGCAATGGTGCAATGCCGGCGGACACACCCAGAATCGCGCGGCGGACGCGCCCATGGCGCATCAATTCCATGGCAACCCACTGCGCGGTGTTGATGGCCACCGCAAACGCGAGACCGTGCGCCGAGGGTATTGCCGCGGTGTTCACGCCGATCACGCGTCCGGCACTGTCGAGCAGCGGCCCGCCGGAGTTGCCGGGATTGAGGGCGGCGTCGGTCTGAATGACGTCTTCGATAATGCGTCCGCCGAAGCCCGGCAGGCTGCGTCCGAGCGCACTGACGATACCGGCGGTCACCGTGAACTCGAAGCCGAGCGGCGATCCCACGGCGACAGCGATCTGACCGGGTTGCAGGTGGCGTGAATCGCCGAGCGACAAGGCGGCTGTCGAGCCGCCTTCCAGTCTCAGCACAGCGGTATCGGTACTCGGATCCTCGCCGATCAGTCGCGCACGGTACTCCGCACCGTCGGCAAACGCCGCATTCACTTCCTTCGCACCATGCACGACGTGGCTGTTGGTCAGCAGGAATCCGTCGGGCGTAAACACGAAACCCGAGCCGGCGCGGCTATCTGAGCTGCGCACCGTGATGTGCGCGACCGAGGGGCGTGCCAGTCGCGCCAGCTGGCTCACTGTTCGTGAGTAGGCGTCCTGCAGGGCGTCGTCCGCATGCGCCATCGCCTCCTGCGGTCCGACCAAGGCAACGCGAGACGACGGCCCTGTCGACTCAGGCGTATCGTTTGCAGATTGCAGCGGTATCACGACTGGGGAAAACCTCGTCGCGTGCACGTTTGGCGTAGAAGATACAGCTTCACACTCCGCAGATGGGGGCGAGACCCCTGTTCTTCAATGGCCGCTCTGCCGCGCTATTCGACCGGTCAGAATCGACCCGGACCGGACGTTCAACGCTGGGGACATCAGCCGCTGCCGGAATCAGGAGGGGTCTGTGCTGGCCCTCTCCAAGGACAGAGCCGCGAACTCTACGGAGGCCTGCGCGTTCAGGCTCGTGCCCAACCCAGGTGACCGCACCGAGCCAATGACCAAACCGCTTCTTAGAAGTGATAACCCAGGCGAAGCAGATGAAAGTCCATTCCGGGATTCGTGTCGCCCAGATCGGCGTTGGACTGGTGTTCGAACCGGTATCCCAGTTGATACTGGCCCTGCGGCCCCATCAGCAATCCCGCGCCCCCAAGAAGCCCGAAGGCGAAGGGGAGGTCGAAATGTCGATCGCCGATCTCCGTCTCCGACCGCAGATGCACGCCGACGCCGCCTTCGAAATAAGGAATGATTCCGCCGAACGCTGAATGGCGAGTCAATTGCAAGACGGGAGTGAACCCAACCTCGGCCAAGGAACCCGTTCCGCTCCGGCCCTCATCGTCATTCCAGTAGCTCAAGCTCGCCTCCCATGCGCCGCCCAGATGCCACGCGCGCTCGTTGAACCACTGCCTGGACCACTGCCACTGCAGTGCTGCGCCGCCGCGGATGGTTTCCTGCTCCTCGGTACCTACTTCGACCAGAACGGCATCCACCGCATCTGCCCCCGAATGGCACAGCATGAGGAGCGCAAAAGCCAGATAATATCTAATTATGTTTCTCAACAACACCTCCCAATACATTGTTTTTGCTTATTTAGTATTACCACTAGATTGCGTTCGGTGCAACTACCCGGTGGCCAAGCTAACGCCCCGGTACACTTCACGATTGGTGCTCCTGAACGTCAGGTTCGCCCGCATGTGAGGCGGGAAGTCATCAAGACCGGTGCAACCTTCAACTGGACTTGACCCGCTTTTGTGGACTCCCCACAGTGTGAAATGGAGGGTCCGACGATGCGTAGTTTGAGATCGAGAAAGGCTGTGCGGTACACCCCGGAATTGGCAGCTGGTGGAGCTGGTGCATGCCGGGCGTAAGGTGCCGGAGCTGTCGCGAGAGTTTGGCTGTTACGTCGTGGTCGATCAGCCGTTGGGTCAAGCAGGCCGATCGTGACGAGGGCGGTGGCGATGGCGGGCTGACGACAAACGAACGAGAGGAGTTAGTGCGGCTGCGTCGGGAGAACCGCCAGTTGAGATTGGAGCGGGAAATCCTCTCAAAAGCCGCGGCCTGGTTCGCACAGGAGACCGCGCCGAACTCGAAGAAATCTTCGGGTTCGTGACCGCGAACCGGGCCACCTATCCGGTACGGGTCATGTGCTTACATCCCGACCTGGGCGGGCTTTCTGTACCTCGCCATCGTGCTCGATGCGTTCTCGCGTCGGGTCGTTGGCTGGGCGATGGAAAGCCACCTGCGCACCGCACTGGTGCTCGCGGCGATCAACATGGCGCTCGCCCAGCGCAGGCCCGAGGGCGTGATCCATCACTCCGACCGCGGCACTGGGTTACACCCACCCCGCACCAAGATCGTGCGACCGGGTCCGGCGTCCATTACTTGTTCAGCCCGGCCCAATTCCTGTTCGCCTTGACGATAAAGCCCTGTGGAACCGTGGTGAAGGTGGCGTTGATGTCGGCATTGAAGTTCATGTACAACCGGCCATCGACGATCTTCCAGCCGTTAACGGGGTCAACATCAAAGAGCTTGCCGTTGGCCACTCCCCAGGTATAAAAGCCTCCGAATTGTGGGGCGTACTTCTGGGGATTCTGCACAAACAGATCCTTGTGCTCTCTGGAGGCAAACTTCCATACTACGCCGCCGTACTCCTGCGTGTATTGGTCAGAACCCGGTATGGGCTTGCCGTCGGTAAAATAAGCAACCACGTCGTAGCCCTTGGCACCGAGACCCGCAAAAAGGGTGTTGTACTCGCCGCCGGTGTTCTTGACGGCAGTGCAGGCTCGGCACCACCGAACAACACCAGCGTGAAAACCGCGAAAGCGGTGGCCGCGATCAGTCTAAGTTGTTTCATGCTCAATCTCCTGGGTTGGACTCGACCTTCTCAGGCCTCACCGGAGGAAGCTGCGGTTAACCGTTAGTCGAAACTGAGCGATTGTTTATTACAGGCCGCAGAAGCCCGCTGAAGGGGGCTGAAAGCGGAAAGTCAGGAAGAAGTTGCCTGGGAAACGGGTGGCCGCCCGCCCGAGAGACCCGAGCGTTGGCAGGATCGCCCGGTTCCACCATCTATTGCTGTTAGCACAGTCACCCAGGTGTTGTAGGATTGCCTGGAGGTTTGAATCCATTGCGCGAGTGGCTAGCCATGCGATCAGTTGCCGGGGTGTGTTTTGTAGTTCTGGTCATCTGCCGGATCGCGCTGGCCACCGAGTTCCACGGCAGCGTGGTCACGGTACTGGACGGCGATTCACTGGTGCTGCTGCTTGCCAGGCAGGAAGTGGAGGTCCGGCTCGCGGAGATCGACGCACCGGAACAGGGCCAGCCCTATAGTGATGAGGCAGCGCAGGCGCTGCGCGATCTGGTACTTGGCAAGCAGGTGCGCTTTGTTGTCCAGACCACCGACGATTATGGACGCCTGGTGGCGAGGGTCTACACCGACGCCAGTGATGTTAATGCCACCTTAGTGCTGAGGGGCGCAGCATGGGTGTACCGGCGCTATCTGAAAGAACAAAAGCTACTTGACTATGAGCAGCAGGCACGGAACGCAAGGCGCGGATTATGGGCCCTGGCGGAGAGTGAACGGGTACCGCCTTGGGAGTGGCGCGCAGCCCAGCGCGGACAGGAACGGCCGGCTGCACTTCTGGAGGCCCCTCGGCTCGTCATAGCCAATAAACGCAGTCGAGCGTATCACCTTCCAGGTTGCCCGAGCTACGATGACGTTGCGCCGAAAAATCAGCTCCGGTTCAGATCAGCCGCCGCCGCCGAAGCGGCAGGTTTTCAGCGTGCAGGAAATTGTCCGTTGCCGGCAAGCCGCTAACTAAGGAGTGCTACGATTGGGATGGCTAAGGTGGCTAAAGGTCAGCCCCTTATTCTTGTTCAGGCATGTCTGCGCTTTGCAAGCCACCGCCTTGATCAGCCGGTGCTAGCGGCGTGATCGTTTGGCTTGACGCCCAGCTCTCACCGACGTTGGCGCAGTGGATCGCAGTGACTGGTTTGCCGCCGCCGCGCCTGATTCGTCCTGTCAAGGCGCGAACACGGCCCGCAGGGTGCCTAGTGCTGCTGTCGTTGTTCTCGCATTCGCCTTCCCAAGTTTTCTTGCCAGACGCGTCTTGTCGAGCGTGCGGATCTGATCGAGCAGGATGAGTCCCTTTTTGCCACCGAAGGTGATGGGGATGCGAAACGGTGCGGGTCTGCTACCGGTGGTCATGGGCGCAACGATCACTGTGCGCAAGTAATCGTGCATCTCGGGCGGAGAGACAACCACGCAGGGCCGGGTCTTGCGGATCTCGCTGCCCACGGTCGGGTCCAGCGCAACCAGCCAGATGTCTCCCCGAGCTACCACTTGAGTTTATTGTCGTCGTCGTTGCCAAACTCCGGCCACGCCAGGCCATCGTCGTTGTGTTCGGCGAGTTCCCGGCTCGCGTCGGCCCAACCCTCGCGCGGATTATCTTTCGGTTTACGCAGGACAATGGCGTTATGCTCGACCACCAAGTCAGCCTCTCCTTCCAGCCCGACCTGGATCAACAGCGGCTTGGGAATAATAACGCCCTGTGAATTGCCCATCTTGCGGATTGTAGTACGCATGAGTTGCTCCGTTCGTGCATGTCTCTCGATAGTTGATACAATGTTATAACTATTGGCGCCTGGATGCCAGCGCCAGATGCCTCCAAGCTTACACAACGGGCTGAACGAGAGGAAACCTGAATGAACCCCACATCCTTGACGTCGGTCGGGTTGCCGGAGTTCGTGTCGCAGCGAGGGAGGCACCAGAACTCCTCGACGATGAAGGATTGCACTACACCTAAGGGAGAAATTACCTGCGCACCCACGGGCACGGGCAGGGTTATCTCGAGACATCGCTGACCTCGGCGCCATATGCTCTTTAATCTCCGTCACTGCGATGGGGTGTCGATGAGCCGGCGATACTGCGCCATGTGCCGGATGGCGTCCTTCGGCTTCTTGAGCTGTTCGCATAGGAGCGCCAGATTGTAGTGGCAATCCGCGAGATCAGGATTGCCCCGCAGCGCTGCCCGGTACGTTTCCATCGCTTCGTTCTTGCGGCCCATGTCGTCGAGAAGCACGCCCAGGTTGTAGAGCAGCACGGGATCGTTGCCGCAGGCCTTGATCGCATTGCGGTAGATGCGCTCGGCTTGCGCGAAGCGCTGCTCTTCGTGCAGCAGCCGTCCCAGGTTGAGACGCGCCTCGAGAAGCGTCGGGTCCGCGGCAACGGCCAGTTCGTAGGCCTGCAGCGCCGCTTCAGTATCCTCGCTCTCCAGGGCGACTCCCCGGTCGAACCACTCCTGCGCGCTTGCCGTCGGCTGCGCGTCCGCGCGTTCGATCACCTTCAAGGAACCCTCGGCAGGATCGCCCTCGAACGCGAGCAGGTATTGCCCGGATTCGGCCTGCCAGCGGCTGCGGCCTTCTCTTACGACCACGCGGTCGGCCACGGCGCAGATGCTCAGTCCGGACAGCGGCATGGAATCGGGGAGGTGGCGGCGAAGCTCCTTCACGGACCGCATGATCCGTTTGGGCGGCACCTTGGCCGCGGCGAGCGCCTGGGCGGTGCGCAGCACGATCAGATCCTGGAACGAAAACAGCCAGGCCTTGCGCCGCCCGCGCGCGGGGGAGACGAACCCCGCCTCGATCAACGCGCGGATCGTGCTGCGCGGCAGGCGCAGCAGCTTCTCGACGTCGCGCACGCCGTACTGGTGCATAGCACCCGCTGCTTCGCTTGCCGGTGCTATTTCTTGTCGGCCTTGCGCGCGGCTGGCTTGACGGGCTGGGCGCGCTTGGGCGGCTTCTTCTCGAGGCTCGCGCGCAGCGCCTCCATCAGGTCGATGACCTGCGCCCCGCTTTCGGGCGCCTCGGCCAGCGTGATCTGCTGGCCTTCGACCTTGTTCTGCACCGCCGCCTCGATGCGCGCGCGCAACTCGTCAGTGTACGCGCCGGGATCGAACTTGTCGGCGGCCTGCTGCTCGATCAGTTGCTGGGCCAGCTTCAGCTCGGTGTCCTTTACCTCGGTCTTCGGGATCTCGATCTCCTTGATCGACCTCACCTCGTCACCGTAGAGCAGCTGCTGCATGATGAGCCCGTCCTCGACCGGACGGATCATCACGATGTACTGCTTGCCGCGCGCGCCCCAGCGCCCGAGCGCGCAGCGCTTCGACTCGCGCAGCGCCTTTGCAAGCAGCGCATAGGGCTTGGCGCCGCCCTTGTCCGGAGCCAGGTAGTAGGCCTTGTCGAAGTACACGGGGTCGATCGAGTCCACCGGCACGAACTCGGTGATCTCGGCGCTGTGCGTTCCAGCCTCCTCGAGCGCCTTCAGCTCCTCAGGCGTGAACATCACGTACTGGTCCTTTGCGAATTCATAGCCCTTCACCATGTCCTCGCGGGCGACCGGCACGTCCTCCTTCGCGCAGAGGTACTGCTGCTTAAGCCGCGATCCGCAGCCCTTGTGCAGGAGGTTGAACGAGATTGTGCGGCTCGCCTCGGTGGCGGAGTAAAGCTTCACTGGAATGGACACCAGCCCGAATGAAACGGTCAACGACGCAATCGATCGTGCAGCCATGCTTATCTCCCGAATAAAAGCTTTGTCATTCCGAGCCGTTCGACTCTGCTCAGAGTAGGCTCGCAATCCTGCACTTGCCTACTGCCTACGAGCAATCGCTTTGCACAACTCTACTGGCATCCCGACCGTGGGGAGGGATCTTGTCCCTCCTACGCGGCCACGCCGGATTCCTCCCTGCGGTCGGAATGACAACAGGGACGCATTCGAAGCTTGGTCAACCCCTTGCGCGGTCCAGCGCGCGCTCGAGGCTCTGCTTGCGCTTCAGGGCGTCGCGCCAGCGATCACCCGTTTCTACCAGGCGCTGCGCGACATTCGTGATCCTGAAGTCGAGCGGGTGCGCGCTTGCGAGCTCTTCCCACGTGAGCGGCATCGACACCGGCGCGCCCGCAGCGCCTCTCGGCGAATACGCGACGTTCAGGGTCTTGCCGCGCACGTTCATATTATAGTCCATGAAGATTTTGCCGGTTCGCTGCCGCACGCTCCACTCCATGGTGATGTCCTTCGGGTGCCGGCGCATCAGGTGCCGCCCGACGATCTCGGAGACCTGCCGCGCGGCGTCGAAGTCGAGCGTGCGCCGGATCGGCACGAAGACGTGCAGGCCGGTCTTGCCGGAGGTCTTGACGATGGCCTCGAGCGCCATGCTCTGCAGCAGCTCACGCAGCCGGAACGCCACCTCCTTGCCCTTCTCGAAGGCAACCGTGTTCAGCTCGGGCTCGGCCCCCGGCGCTTCCTTTCCGGAATAGATGTAGGGGTCGATGTCGAACACGACGTAGTCGGGATAGTTGAGCACCGAGCTTTCCAGCGCGGCGAGCGAGGCGGCGTAATCGGTACTCCTGGCTGCCGTGTCCGGGCCGGGTTTCGCGCGCGAATGCCAGACGTGGAATTCGAGCGTTCCGGACTGCGCGAGCCACAGCAGGGTCGGCAGGTTGTTGCACAGCAGATAGTCGTGACTCTCGTCCTTGTGCTCCGAGAAGACCGTGATCGTCTCGGCGAACTCGGGCCGTTCCTGTCCCCAGTGCTTCTGGAAGAAGCGCTGTCCGTGGATCCCCTCGGGCATGCGGATCATGGTGAGGGGGCGGTCCGCGAGATGCTGCAGGATGAAGGGAGACACCTGCGCCAGATAGTGCAACAGATCGCGCTTGCTCAGCGCCGGCTGCTTCAGGGCCGGGTCGGCGGGCCAGTACACGCGGTCGAGATGCGTGAGGCGGATCTGGTGCGGCCCGACCGCGATCGCGAAGGCCGTTCTCTTGTTCTCGAGCTGCCTGATGACGTCGTCGATCTCGGTGCCGGTGCGCGGCGCTGCGCCCGCATGCAGCGCCCGGCCGGACCTCGTGCGCTGCACACCCTTCGGATCGACGTCGTCCCGCAGCCGCAGAAAGATCGGCGCGCGCAGGCTGCCGTCGTCGGTCCAGTTCTGGAATCTCACCTCGGCGACGACTTCGGGCTTGACCCAGGTCGTCGGGCTGTGGAGCTCCGGTTTTTCCGCGAACGGGCAGGTGTTCGTTCGCAGCGGATCCAGTCGCGCCTTTGCCTGCGCCAGCGTGTCCGCGTCGAGGCCCGATCCGACGTGCGAGGCGTAGCGCAGCTTGCCCTGGTCCCAGTAGCCGACCAGCAACGCGCCGAGCGCCTCGCGTGAGCCTTTCCCCTTGGTGTAGCCGCCGACCACGAACTCCGCGCTGTTCGTAGACTTGACTTTCAGCCATGACGCCGAGCGCCGGCCGGCTTCATACCTGCTGTCCTTGCGCTTGCCGACCACTCCCTCGAAGCCGCTGGCGAGCGCAGCGGCATGCAATGCCTCCCCGTCTTCCTGCGCGTGCACGAGTTGCACGAGGGGCGAAGGCAGCAGACATTGCGCGAGGTAGCGCCGCCGGTCCCGGTAAGGCGACTTGCGCAAATCGACACCGGCGAAATGCAACAGATCGAAGCAGTAGAAGACCGCGGGTGCCTTCTGGTCGGCCGCCGCGATTTCCCGCTCCGTTTTCAATTGAATGCGATTCTGGAGCGCCGCGAAGGACAGTTTGCCGCTCGCGTCGAACGCCACGATCTCCCCGTCCAGGATCATGCTGCCTGCTAGAGCCTGTCCACCCTTGAGGCCGTCATCCCCGCGGAAGCGGGGATCCCTCCTAGACCTCTGGATTCCCGCTCCCCGACTAAAACGCTCGGGGACAAGCTTCGCGGGAATGACGCTCTTGGGAGGGTTGCAGCCAACCTGCTCGAGCAGCTCGGCGGTCAGGCGCGGGAAGGCGGCGGCCAATTCGAGGCCGCGGCGCGAACGAAGCTTCACGCCCTTCTCGCCGGCGAAGGCGAGCACCCGGTAGCCGTCGAGCTTGGGCTCCCACATCCAGTCGGGATGGTTGAACGGGGCGTCGGCGAATTCGGCGTGCATCGGCGCGACGGTGGCGGGCATCGCTTCGATCTCGCCCGCCGGAACGAGGCGCGAAGCCGGAATGCGGTGCACCGGTAGAGCCTGGAGCTCCTCGACCGCCATCCCGGAAAGGACCGAGCGGTTCTGCTCGGTGATATCGCTCTCGGCCGCGAATCTGTCCTTGTGCTTGATCAGGAGCCAGCTCTTCTGGTCCTTGGTGCGCACCAGCGCAAAGGAGCCTTTCACCTTCTCGCCGCGAAGCAGGAAACTGAGCTTGCCCTTCTCGAGACCTTCCCTCACCTGCCGCTCGGCGTGGTTGCGGTCGTGAAACCAGGTCTCGCCCCCTTCGTCCGGCGAGTACACGCCGCAGTCCCATACGATCACTTCTCCCGCGCCGTATTGTCCTGGCGGGATCGCGCCTTCGAACGAGGCGTAGTCGTACGGATGATCTTCGGTCTGCACGGCGAGGCGCTTTTCGCTAGGATCGAGCGAGGGGCCCTTGGGAACGGCCCAGGACTTGAGCACGCTGTCGCACTCGAGCCTAAAGTCGTAATGCAGTCGCCGGGCCAAGTGTTGCTGGATGACGAAGAGCAGCGGCCCGCTCCGCGCCTCGGGCACCGCGGCTGCGGGCTCCGGCGTGGCTTCGAATGTCCTCTTCGCGGAGTATTCGCCGAGCTTGCTTTTCACCATGCGGAGATTGTAGTGGACTCTAGCATCTAGAAGATGTGCTATTCGTGGCCCCCCGATACCCTGTTAGGGCGGGCTGCGTCGGACAGCCTCTCGGGCAGGATGCCGAGTCGTTCATGACTCCGGCACGGCACTGTTCGCGCCGACCCCATCCCGCGCCGAAGACATCCCGAATCTTGCACCGCCACTCACACTTGCGGCCCTCCATTTGACGGCCGGCATCGCGATTTCAGACCGCTGCTGTGCCTGATCACGCCCGGTTCTTACCCATCGCTTCTCGCGAATACGGTTTATATGGCCGATTCCGGTCCTCGATCTGGCCACTGACATTTGCGATCTCGGGCCGCGACTCTGCCTGATCGGGCCCGGTTCTTACCCACCGCCGCACGGCTCGCCTCGATGGTTCATCTCCGGGCCTGCGCGCAGGATCCTAAAAAGGAAAGCGCCAAGGTCAGCCGCACCTTTCGCCGGTTCCACGCCCACGGCCTGATCGCCAAGATCCCCCGGACCCGTCGCTGGCGCCTCACCCTCTATGGACCTGTACTCGTTCTGAAACGGGCTTAAGGTCGCAAACGGACCCCGTGCAGACATTCAACCGAATTTGGAGAGCACGGCTGACCGCAATAATCGCCCTGCCTTCGGGCGAGATTCTCGGTTAAAGCCGTCTATACTTAAATGTGCAAGCCAGCCTGGCGGAGATTGAGGTCTAGCCCCATTTGAGTGGCGTTTATTGCGACGACCGCCATATCTACTCATGAGCTTTCCTCAAAAGGTGGAGGTGACCGATGCGTATACATCAATGGATATCAACTCCGGTTAGCAAGATCGTTTTAGCTCTTGTGTTAGCTTTTTCAGGCGCATGGATTGCTTTTGTCGATGAAGACAGCGGTTCGCAGGTCGCGGCTCAAACACAAGCCAAAATCGAAGCCAGTATTTTTGCTTATGATGGCCAAGATTTTGTTCGAACCCAAACCACATTAGTCACAGAAGATGGAAAATCTGCCGTCAATACAAAACTCAATCATGACACTCCAGCGTATAAGGCCTTAATCCAAAAACGCTCCTACACTGGGGATGCCACTCTATTTGGCCGACAGTATGAAGCCGATTACGCACCGCTCACCGGTGAAGATGGCCGATTGACAGGCGCCCTATTTGTTGGTGTCACAAAGTAACTAATACCGTCGTAACGTACGTTAGATTTGTTTTGGCTTCGACGTCAGGCGGAAAAGCCGGCCACGGGTGGAGGAATTTGAGGTGGCCACCCGGGGCCGGACCTTCTAATCGCCCGCCGGATTTCATCGCCAGGCTGGTGGCTCTGGTTCCGAAGCCACGGGTGCATCTCACCCGGTTCCACGGGGTGTTCGCCCCGAACAGGCATCTGCGTGCACAGATGACCCCGGCTTTCTCTGGATCGAAGACATGGCCAGAGCGCAGACTTTCGCCGATCGCCTTGCGAACCTGAATTCGCAGAGGAACTGCACGGGTACGTTGAAGTTGAGCAAATGGAGTTTCCGACCAAACGGTTAGGCGCTGAGTATTTGCAAACACAGCTGGCTGGACTGGATCGGTCCGAGGTCGATCACAATGCCGGACTATGGACCTGGCTCTCGCTATTCTACTTTGATCAGGTTTGTCCAGCCGGAGCAAACTGTACACGCACGCCCGGCGAGATTGTCAGGCACGTTCTTAGTAGGCACGCCCACAAGTATTACCGGCACTTGTTCGCCGGACCTTATCGATTGCTTGCTTTGCACGGCGCGAATGCTCGCATCTTTCTTCATCTTCCGTTACAGAAACACGGGGATTTCTCGGAGCAACTCGCCTCACGGATGGAACTCGTGACAAATCGCAGCCTCGTTGAGGCCGTAGATCGCCTTTACTTCGATCCAGCCGCGAACGGAGGCGGTGCACCCAGACGAGGGGCTGCAACGCGAAGCAGGCCCGGAAATCTGCGGCGTCTTGTAGCAGTTATTCAACAACTGGATTTGACGTATGACCTGTACGCCATGACCTGCGAAGAAATTCTTGCACTATTGCCGCATGAATGTGATCGATGGCGTACTAATGTAGCTGCTGGTTCCTAATCCAAAAAAAGGTCGGTGACAACTGAGGCACACCGATCAATCTCCTTTAGTAAGTCAGCAAACATTTCGTCGGTCAGGCCCCGTTGTTCGGCCTCTTCGCCTACGCGGTTCATGAGCTTGGTAAGTTGATACAGTCGCTCGTCGCACCCCGTCGCACTCAAGCCGGAAGTCGTAGTGCAGCCGCCGGGCCGAGTGCTGCTGGATGACGAAGAGCAGCGGCCCGCTGCGCGCCTCGGGCACCGCGGCTGCGGGCTCCGGCGTAGCCTCGAATTTCCGCTTGGCGGAGTAGTCGCTGAGCTTGCTTTTCACCATACGGGAAGTAAGGGAGATCGAATCGCAGGATGAAAGGGCGCCCGTTTCTGTAGACGACCAGTCGCCTCGATGGGTTCACCAAATACGTTTCACTCCGTAGGAGTTGAAAACCTTATCGTTGCTAAGGACTGGAATTTGTTCGATGAGCGCCTGCGCTATGAGCAGTCGGTCGAACGGATCACGGTGATGAAACGGCAGAGATCCGACAGCGATTCCATGGCCCATCGCCAGGGGGAGTACGGTCAACGCGTTGGCAGCAATACGTTCGGCGATAAACAGGTCCGGTCGCTGGCTGAGCTCGAGCTTGCCGAGAGAGTACTTTACCGCGATCTCGAAGCCGGTGACTGCACTGATCAGAATATCGTTGCGGTCGTCAAGAAAAACGCTACGAGATTTGCGGGATAGTCTTGAATCGTCTGTCACCAGCCATAGAAACGCATGAGTATCCAACAGGACTCTCATTGAAAATGAGCGATGAAGTCCGGCGGTAGCTCATCGAACCCAGGCTTGATGGTGACCAATCCTTTCGCCTCGCCTATGCGGCGCTTCTTCCTCGGACCCGCGTAGGGTACAAGACGTGCGATGGGGCGGTTGGCGCGGGCGATAATCACTTCATGGCCAGCTTCGACCCGCGCCAGCAAAGAGGAAAGATTGGTTTTTGCCTCGTGGATATTGATGATATGTTTCATTGGACGCGCCTTAGTCCCATAGTTAGCTAATTATAGCCGGGAGGCGCGGAAAGGCCAGAACAACCTGGCTGGGCCGGCCGCAATAGATAGCTTGTGACAAATCGCAGCCTCATTGAGGCTGTCGATCGGCTTTACTTCGATCCAGCCGCGAACGGAGGCGGTGCACCCAAACGAGGGGCTGCAACGCGAAGCAGGCCCGGGAATCTGCGCCGTCTCGTAGCAGTTATTCAACAACTGGATTTGACGTATGACCTGTATGCCATGACCTGCGAAGAAATTCTTGTGCTATTGCCGCGCGAATTTGATCGATGGCGTACTAATGTAGCTGCCGGTTCATAATGAGTTCGAAAGATCGATCCCGCACTGGAATAGCCCGCAGGCTGACAGCCCGTCGGCTCCCCTGAGTTTCCTGCAAAAAGCACCAGCGACATCCTCCTGCCTGATAGCCGCTGGTCGGCAGAGTCTGTGGTCACCACGACTGTTCAGCGGAAGTGGCGCGGTAAGGGCGTATCAGAAGGCCGGAACCATCAGCCGGGCGATCAGTCGCCTCTATACGGTCACCGTTTTGAGCGGGGTATACCCAGTTTGCATAACTTCGCAGAAAAGTCGAAATCAAACATTCGCGATGAACCTTTGTTCTGGACACCGGCGCTGGAGGAACTGCGGCAGGAAAATTTACCGGTGCCGCCGTGCTGTTGATACGAACGTTATACCTCGCTTTCTTGATTGTACGTTCTTGAAACATGGCGCGACGGGCTCGATCTGAACCTGATCGCATCACTGTTGGCTTTGTTTGAGCTTCTGCAAGGACATCAACAGCGAGGCAATGTCGTCCTGGATGATGCTCCAGAGAGTGTCGTCGTCTATGCCGAGGTAGGCGTGATTGAGCCGGTTGCGCGTGGCGATGATCATCCGCCAGGGGATTTCGGGATGGGCGGCGCGTACTTCGTCGGGGATGTGGGTGGCCGCTTCGCCAATCAGCTCGAGATTGCGCAGGGTAGCATCGTAGGTGAGCCCGTCGGCAATGAATCCGGCCTGATCCAGGCCGTCGGTGTAAGACTGAACCTTCTGCGTGAAGGCGATCATGTCGTCGAGGTAGAAGCGCCACTCGCACGCTCCCAGCGCGGTATCAGACATGGATGGCCTCCCGTTCGATATACGGACGTAATTCCGGACGCAGCGCCTTTTCCGTTACCAAATCCACGGGACAGCCCAGCAGGTCTTCCAGATAAAACTGGACACCGAAATAACGTTTCGAGGTCGCCGGGCCATCGAAGGCGATCAGGATATCAACGTCGCTCTCCGGACCAACCGCGTCGCGCGCGGCAGAGCCGAACAAGGCAAGGGTAGTGACACCGAACTCACGAGCCAGGCGCGACTTGTGGGCTTGAAGTATCTTCAGCGTTTCGTTTCTGTTCATGTTCGATCCGAATTCGGCAACTCACGCTTATTTCTTTCGTCCGGTTGGGTCCGTGAACCGCGGCTACTGGCCGCCCAACTTCTTTCTTATCCACGCCGGGTTTCTGCGGCAGTCGAGAACGGCATAAACCCGCGCTGTTTGGTCCTCGATTCGATAATAAACAGCGAAGGGGAATCGCTTGGATAACAAGCGATGGTACTTCCCGAAATGGACGGGATGAATACCGGCGTTGATGACCAGGGAATCAATGTCCGAGAACAGCGTATCCAGAAAGTAAGATCCCAGCCCTTCAGCCTGCTTTTCGTAAAATCGATAGCCGTCAATCAAATCCTGACTTGCCGAGGCAAGTATCTGGATTTTCATGGGACTTGTCTTTGGATGTCCGCCTTGGCTTTATCCCAGTCCTCGAACTTATCGGCTCCGCTACTCAGTGACTCCTCTCTTTGCGCAAGGACGTCTTGATGCCAGGACGGGGATACGATGCTGTCAGCGTGCTGACACAAGTCGTCCCAGATCGATTCCATCATCTGGATCTTTTCTGCAACGGACATTTTTTCCAAAGGTATGGTGACGGTCATAGAGCCTCCGGATGCGGCTTGTCATGTGATTCGACAATCGTGTCGATCATTCTATTGAATTCTGCTTCGACTTTCGCGTTGAAGTCGGCTTCCATCTCGTAGATGTCGGTGAACTCGGTGAAAGCCCAGCGCCCGTAGCTCGTGAGGTTGTCCACGCCGAGGATCCAATAGGTTTCCATCGTCGCCTTTTTCTCTTTCGCATCCTCGCGACTGAACGTCAGCTACTGCGACGCTCGAGTGCCGACGTCAAAACACCACCGAAACAGTGTGGCGTGCCGCCCACACGCTCGGCGCTGGAGGGTCCTCATCCAATGCATCAGCGAGCGGATGGGTCAGCACCTCAAGACTGGGTTCCGGCGCATGTGGGCGCAATTGGATCACGCCGTCCCTTACTTGGATGTCCATCTCCTCTTGCTCCTTTATGCCCGCCGCATCGGCGACGGCCTTGGAGATACGCACCGCCAGGCTATTGCCCCAACGTTGCGCCTTGACACGCATAATCGATCCTCCAGATAAGTATTTACAACGTAGACACTATTCGATCCCTTTGGCTGCGGCAAACGTGTCATAACGGCAATGCTTCTTGCCTGGTCGCGCCTAGGGTGCGGAGGTGATTCGCCAGCCGCTCCAACAAGGCGTACTCGTCCATCAAACGCCTCGCTGCCATTGAGGTCGAGGCTCCCCGAGGTTCTCGCCGTTCTTGATGGAGAGCCACGGTGGGTTGCTATACATTCAGAAGAAACGTATAACAACCAGCCATGAGCGATCGCTATCTCGAGCTTTCCCTGTCGGCCCAGACTGCCTACGCCGAGCTTGCAGAACGCACGCGCGCCTTCGAGGTCGGCAACGCGCTGGCGGGCCTGAGCGGCACGTTCAACGTCTCCGAGCGCAAGGGCCAACGTTACTGGTATTTCGGATATCGCGAGCCCGGCGTGGACCGGCCACGGCTGATTTACGTCGGGCCCGACAACGAAGAAGTGCGCGCCCTGGCGGATCGCTTTCGCAGCGCCCGCACGGACAAGCCGCTTGCACCCCAGGCACGCGCCGCAATCGCCCAAGGCTGCGTGCCGCTCGTGTCCAAACACTTCCGGGTCATCAAACGCCTTGCGGAGTACGGGCTGTTCCGGGCCGGCGGCATTCTGGTTGGCACGCACGCGTTCGTCGCACTGGGTAACCTGCTCGGCGTACGCTGGAGGCAGGCAGAAACCACGCTCGACGTCGATCTTGCCCATGCCGGGCCCAATGTTTCGGTGGCGTTGCCTGCCGACCTCCAGATCGACACGCACGGCGCGCTGGAGTCACTGCAGATGGGGTTGCTGCCGATCACTGAACTCGACGGAACCCTGGGCGCGCAGTACCGCAGCGAGCGGGATGCGGAGCTGCGGGTGGACTTCCTGACAAGCAGGACACGATCCGCCAAGCCGATCGTCATGCCAAACCTCAACATCGCACTCGAGCCGCTGAAGTTCATGGAGTTTTCGCTCGAGGGAACCACACAGGGCTGCGTGTTCGCCAATCTCGGGGCGTGCACGGTCAACCTGCCGGCGCCGCAGCGCTATGCGATGCACAAGCTCATCGTGTACGGCGAACGCCCGGTGCGCGAACGAACGAAGGCGCACAAAGACCTGCTCCAGTCAGCGGCGCTGGCGTCCTGGTTCCTCGAGAACGACCGTGCCGCGGAATTCAATGCCGCATGGCGCGATGCTGTTGGACGCGGCAAAGGTTGGCGGCAGCGTGCCAATCAAGGAAAGGAAGCACTGTTGCGTCTTGCGCCTGAGCTGGACATTCTGTCGCTCTGGTCCACCAAGTGATCGAACTGCCACCTTCCCTCCTTTGCAAAAGGGGGTGGGGGGATTGTGTTGAGCAGCCATTGATCCGTTACTCTTCAGCAATTACGAAACGCACAATTGGAGCAAGGGCAATGCAGATGTTGGCGGGAACGAGCGGCTATTCCTTCAAGGAGTGGCTCGGCCATTTCTACCCGGAGAAGCTGCCCGCGAGCGCGATGCTGCGCTACTACGCCGAGCGTCTCGCGACCGTGGAGATCAACAATACCTTCTACCGCATGCCGGCGGAGACCATGCTCGCGCGCTGGGCGCAGGAGGTGCCCGAGCATTTCGCCTTCACCCTCAAGGCGCCACGGCGCATCACCCATGAGAAGCGGCTGCGCGAGGCCGAATCGGAGGTGGCCGAGTTCCTGCGGCGTGCGGCGGTGTTGGGGAACAAGCTCGGCGTGTTGCTGTTCCAGTTGCCGCCGTATCTGAAGAAGGACCTTCCGCGGTTGCAGGATTTTCTCGGCCGAATGCCGGCCGACAAGCGCGTCGCCTTGGAGTTTCGCCACGCTTCATGGCAGGACGACGAGGTGTACGAGGCGCTGCGCGCGCGCGGCGCCATACTTTGCGTCACCGACACCGACGAAGGGGATACTCCGTTCGTGGCGACCTCGGATAGCGGGTATCTGCGCCTGCGGCGCAGCCAGTACGATGATGGCGCACTGCGCGCCTGGGTCGAGCGCATCGCGCTGCCGCGTCTCGCGCGCACCTACGTCTATTTCAAGCACGAAGACGAGGCGCTCGGAACGCGGTTCGCCCAGCGCTTCAACGAGCTGTGGCACGCCGCGCGCGGACTGGAATGATTTCATGATTTGATGCTGTCAGTCCGTACATCACTTGGCACTGGCCGGCCCTCAACTATGGCTTCGTGTCCAGCGCGTTCGGAGCGACGCCCGAGTCCGACGGCCTTCAGCAGATTGTGCTGCGTCATGCGTGTAGTGCTGAGCCCTTACCAGGCACAAGCTGAACCACGGGGAGCGCTTCTCAAACGAATCTCCACCAAGTTGCTCGCGCCCTATCCGCGACGGTCTGCAAAGTTGTGGGCGGAAGCATCCGACCCCTTTTCAAATTGTGACTTAATGACAGACTTGAGGCCATATCCTGATCCTCAATATGTATGTTATTGCATGAGGACAGGGGGTATTAGGGAACCTCTGATTAAGTCAGAGGTTCCTGCGGCACAGGGATGTGCCGCCATCTTCGACGGCTGCAAGCCGTTGAAGATGAAGCAAAGCAAAAACCACGCTTTTTTGCTTTGCGTGCTCTGAGAAGTCCAGGATGGGCTTATTCAGAGCTTCCTAAGCAATCCAGTTTGCCAGAAAGCTCCACTTTCATTCTGTCCGCCAAAAGGGGAAGCTTACGCAGCGACCGTCATTCCGTACAGGGAATGCACGGAATCCAGCGCCAGGGAAGGCGACGGAACACATCCCTGTGGCTGGATTCCGGCCAATCCATGGCCGGAATGACGACCTTTGCGTTCTTCGCGAAGCAGGGGCTGAGGTTGAGGGCTAATCAAGCAATAGATCGAGTCTGACCCCGAGCGATCCACTGATCCTGAGGAGCCCCAACAGCGGTACTCGCTTCAATCTCGATCTATCCCGAGCTTTCGCAGGCCATCTTGAGCTATGGCTGGGGGCACCGGAATGAAACCTAGTGCCAATGCATGATCCTGCCCGTCTTCTGATAGGGTCAACCGAACGAACTCTACCGCAGGCTGTGAATTCGCGCTCAACAGGTTCCCCGGCACGTAGAGGTACACCGCGCGTGCCAATGGATACTTGCCCAAGCGCACGTTGTCTTGCTGTCGGCTCA
>JBQTIC010000057.1:0-7489 GCA_052388435.1 Chromatiales bacterium
TGGCGCGTCGTCGGGGCGCTAGGCCGTCCGCTGGAACCGTTGGTTGGCAGTCACTCTTACCACCAGCGAACTGTTTTGGATTGGAACTCGAACATGATGACGCTCTTATCGGCTAGATACTGAGCCATGTGTTTGGCGCTCATTCCCCAATACAGATTTTTTCGCTTGGCACTCAGAGCTGACAGATACTCAGATGTGACGACGAAACACCGAATTGCGGTGCCTGCGTCAACGACTACGGCAAAGTATGGAATGCAACCGAAAGCTTTACAGGCAGCATCGAGCTTTGTTATGTTATCTCGGTCGATCCGAACCACATCAGCTTCGCTCCCGACATTTCGTGAACGCGATTTGACCGAGATGCCCATCAATTCTTTTGTATGTGGATTTCGGGCGATGAGATCCATTCCGGTGTGATCCACGCGGGCACACTCGAAGCCATGCTTAGAGAGCCAATAGAGCACCAAGCCCTCGGCGAAGTCGCCCGTGATCTTGGAGTGGCGAGTGCTCTTCAGGATGTCAGGCATGTGACTGCCAACTTGTTATAGGGCGCAGGTTTGCTGCATAACCTGGCCGGGTGCCTGTTAACTGGGCGACAGATGCCGAGCACTTCTGCTTGTCGCACAAGCGGTTGCGGTCGCCTGATGAGGCGACGACACCGTTTAACAGAATCGCCACATCCGGCAGCGAAGAACATGCTCCCGAACCGGGGATCCGGGTATTTGTCGGTGCGTATCTTGGGGCTGCCGCGAAGACTTCCATGTGCGCTTCCCGCTGCGTATTTTGAGTCTGGAAAGTATCGTACCGCGGCGTCATACAAGTTGCGACAGGTAGCAGGGCTTCGGCATGCGCTGCTACTGATAGCGGATACTCCGTAGGCAGCAGCGCCGCCAGACCGTCCTTGCTCGGCCGCGTGACGGTGGCTCTGGCACCCAGGATTTCCAGCGGTCGCGAGCGCGTTCATCCGCGCCGTTACGTCACGCGGCAGCAGGCAAGACTGGACGTGCTCGACTACTTGGCGTTCTACAACGGCCGTCGCCGACACTCCACGCTCGGCAACGTGAGCCCGATCGAGTTCGAGCAGACGAGGGAAAGTGCTTAATTGCGTGTCCATTAAATCAGGACCAGATCACAGAAACCCTTAAAAGAGGTGGGGTCATTGCGATCAATCGATTGGCTGAATTTAGAACACCCTAAAGCATAAGGGAAACACACCTTCGCGTCGCGCCGATCTTGCGAAGCCGGAAGCCAGGCTTTTAGGAAGGAGAGCGGTCAATAACGGCTCAGCGCGCAGAGCTTCAACGTCGGATCGGTACCGCCGAACTTTAGATCCTTACCACCCCTCGGTAGCGGAGCTGCATCAGACCGTTCGGGTAGCGTTGGGATTCGACGAGCGTAAGGCTTTCTCTTCGCGTGGGCGGCGTGAAGAGCGGAATGCCGGCGCCAAGGATCACCGGGATGACGGAGACGATGTATTCGGTGATGAGGCCGTGAGCCCTGAATGACGACGCGAGCGCCCCGCCACCCACGAGCCATACCCGCAGCAAGCCTTGCGCGTCCAGTTCGGACATGAGTTGAACGGGAGTCGCGGCCGTCAGGGTCACGGACGCTTCGGCGGCGCGCAGGCTGCGGCGGGTGAACACCCAGGTCGGTTTGCCGGGACAGGGCCACTCGCCTAACGCCAAGGACTTCTCATAAGTCCGGCTTCCCATCACCACTGCATCGACCGACTGGTAGAACGCGGCGTAGCCATAGTCGTCGCCAGGCGATTCATACGGCGACAGCCATTCCACGCCGCCCTCCGGTGTGGCGATGTAGGCATCGAGACTCGCCGCAACGTAGTAGATGACCTCAGGCACAGCGATTTCCCTTCATAACTGCTGTCGCGGTTTCACGGGCAACGTTCGTCTGACCCCACAGTGGCGCGAGAGGCGAACCGTATGCAGGACACTAATGCTGTCAACCAAACCGCACTGAGAGCATAGAGATGGAACCAGCGTCGATGCCCTCGACGGGAAAACTCACCGGCTCAGCTTCCTGACGCAGGCCGGCCACATAAAGCAGCGGTAAATAATGCTCCGGCGTTGGGACCGACAGCATCGCCTCGGCATCAAGAGTCTCGTAGGCGATGAGCGGCCCAACATCGCCGGCGAGCAGACATTCCTGCACCCGTTTCTCGAAGCGGCTGGCCCAGGGATAAGGTTCGACCGGATTCTGACCCCACACCATGGCGCGCAGGTTGTGCACGATGTTGCCGCTGCCGATGACGAGTATGCCTTCATCGCGCAGCGGTGCGAGCCGCTTGGCGATCTCGACATGGAATTCGGCTGGTTGGGTTCTGTCGATACTGAGCTGCACGACAGGCACATCGGCCTTTGGAAAAACATGACAGAGCACGGACCAGATGCCGTGGTCGAGACCCCATTGTTGATCCAGTTCGACCGCAAGCGGCGCCAGCAAGGCCTGCACGCGCTGCGCGACCGCAAGGTCGCCTGGCGCCGGGTAACGCACGCGATACAGTTCGGGCGGAAAGCCGCCGAAGTCATGGATCGTCCGTGGGGCAGGCATCGCCGTCACCGCAGTGCCGCGAACGTACCAGTGGGCGGACACAGCTACGACTGCCTTGGGCTTCGGTATCTCCTTCCCGATGTCGGCCCAGCTCGAGGTGTAGACGTTGCTTGCCAATGCGTTCATCGGGTTGCCGTGCCCGAAGAAGATGGCGGGCATGCGCTGCGTCATGTCAGCACTTCTCGCGTGCGCGAGTTGGGGCCCGTTCTCTTCATCCTCTTCATCAGGAGACGCCTTCGCGCAATCGAACTAGCCGTGCATCAGAGAGCGCATACAGTGGGTGCCGGGGCTCGCCGAGCTTGGTCGTCCCGATGGTATGAAGGCTGCCAAGCAACGCGCGCACCTCGCCGCTTCGACCAAGGTGCCGGCCATGATTGCCCCATGCCGCGACCACCACGGTGGACTCGCGCTGAAGGCGCGACAGCCACGTATCGTTATTCCGCCCGACGGGTTTCCTGACCGCTATGAGTGCGGCTGGCGACGGTGCTCGGAACGCAAAGAGATTGCCCACCGCGAGCGCACCGAAGCCCCACGCCCTGGCGAACCCGATGCACCGCCTGATGGTCGGATCATCGCGCACTTCATCCGCGGAAGCCGGATTAAGCATGACAAAGAAGACCTGTGGTCCATTCGCCCAGCGCCGCCAGAGTGCGTAGCGATAGCGACGGCACCGGGAGAATGCAGCGTCACTCTGCATCGGCGTTCGTAGACCCGCGCTGTCGGACCATCGTCTCGTTCGCGTTCTATGCTCTCGCCAAATGGATCAGATAGAGCACGGATGCCGCAAGAGATCCATCCAGCAAGGCGGGCCGATAAGAAGGCTTCGGCCGTCAGACCGGTATCATCCCGAACAGGATACCGAGGCCAACGAGCGCCAATGCGCCACCTAACACAGAGAACACGAGGGTCGGGAGCCACAGCGAAAGGAACGAGTCGATCTCGGCACGGTGTGGCTGGTCGGGCAGATAGCGCACCGTTACCTTCTCGCCGATGCGACGGTGAGAGCCGCTGCCACCTACCTCGGACTGAAACGTCACCTTCCGACCCGCGGCAGTCCGAAACGCAACTTTCGGGAAGTAGCTGACCTCAATCCCCTGCGGAACTTCGATAACCGCGACGATCTTACCGGGAGCCGTGGTCGAGCCGCGGAGAAAGGCGCGCCGTTTGGCAAGCTGCCGCCCGGCGAGGACCAGCATAGCCGCGCCAATTAAAGCGAAGATGCCGCTCAGAACAGTGACGAAATCCATCGCGCGCTCCGGAGGGAGCATTATCATCAGGCGAGCGCTTTTCTCCAACCCGCCATACACGAGCACGCCCGCGCAGAGGGTGCCATCGCCGTCGACGACGTGCCCTCCACAGGCCAGGCGAGCCGGTCAAACAGCACCTGCGCTGACGGCGATCCCCCAAAGCAGCAAAGCCACTCCGGCGACGCGGCGCAGGCCCTGCCCTGCGGGCAGCATCTTCTCCGCCCACACGTAGAAGGCCAGGCCCACGACCCAGTAGAGATTCATCACCCCACCAACAAAGAGCAGGGCCATCATGAACCAGCAGCAGCCCAGGCAATATGTCCCGTGCTCCATTCCCATGGCGAGGCAGCCGGCGTTGCCGTTGCGTCGACGCTGCACGAGAAACTGGATCGGCGAGCGGCAATGTCTGAGACAAGCCTGCTTCAACGGCGTGAACTGCCAGACTCCGGCGGCAATCAGCAGGCCGCCCGCCAGAACGGGACTCGTACTGCGCACCATCGTTGGCGACAGGATCCCATATTCGGTCAGACCCCACTGCGCGGCAACGGCGAGCAGGCTGAAGAACGCCCAGACAATCAGGTAACCAAGAGTAAAGAACCCGGAGGCGCCGTAAGGGCCCCGTTCCGGTTGCGCCTTGCGGTTGACAGCCGCGGCGAGAAGGATGGTTGGGGCGGCGCCGGGCAGCATCATGGCCGTCATCATGATCCACCACATGAGGAACATGAGTACGGCGTAGCCCAAGGTCCAGGTGGAGGGCTGCATCGTCATGCCTTGGCCGGCATACATGCGGGTCATGTCGAGCCCGTTCATCCCCATCCCGGCGCCTGCCAGCAGGTAGCCCCACGCAAGCAGCACGATCAGCGCCAGCCCTGCCGTCATCAGCCAGCGATCGCGCTTCAGGAGAAGTTCCAGGGCCGGAGCCATGGCGATATTCGCTCCGCTAAGCAATCAGCGCACGACGCCACGGCCGGAATGGCGCAACACGTTGAACTGGCCGTAGGTGTCCTTGAGATCGAGCTTGATGGCACCGGCGGCCTTGGTGGTCGCGCTCCCAATCTCGGCTATCTCGAACTCGATGCCGTTGGGAATATCGATGCGTACGCGGTGCTCCTGACCGGTGGCGGGACTTCTGATCGGGGTGCCGACCGATTCGAGCACCCCGGGGATCACGACGCGCGCGGTGCGCGCCTCGATGTTCGCTTCGCAGTCGATGGGCAGGAATAAAGAATCATGCACCTTGTCCGACATGGAACGGAATACCCACCAGTGGGTGGCGCCCTTTTCGGTCTCCTCCCCGTGCAGGACCTTGACCAGCGCCTCGCGCTGCCGGGCGTCGGCGCGCTCGTCGATGATGCACTGCATCTCGCCCTTACCCTCGAAGATAGCGCCGGGCCAGGCGTAGAGTATCGCGACCTTGAGCCCATCCAGCGTGACCTCCCCGAAGTGGCCCTTCTTGATGGATACCACTTCAAAGCCGCGGCAGTGACCGTGTGTCGGAAGAGCTTCGAACTGACACGGACAGGCGTAAACGCAGTTGCAGTTTCCGAACGAAACCCCTTCAACGTACCAGTCAATCATATTCACAAGCCCCCTCTATCGACGCTCGCGCTGCTGCGACGGACGCAAGCCGTCGTGCCCGAACATCGGCCGACTCGGGAATGGGCTGGGTCGAAAGTTCAGAAGCGGCGTCTGCCGCCGCCAAAACCACGGCCGCCTGCGGGACCCCTGCCACCCGGCGGCCTCCCGCCTCGACGATTGTCCTCGCGCGGGCGCGCCTCATTGACGGTGAGAGTCCGGCCTTGCAGATCCTTGCCGTTCATGCCATTGATGGCCGCACGCGCCTCTGCCTCTGCAGGCATCTCCACGAAGCCGAATCCTCTGGACTCGCCGGTGAATTTATCCTTGAGCACCGTCGCCGACTCGACTTGCCCGAATGCCTCAAAGGCCTGCCGAATGTCATCATCCGTAGCATTGCGTGATATGTTGCCAACGTAGATTTTCATATCCTCACCCGCGTGCTTTCGTGCGTTATCAATGGCCGGCCACCATCTGGCGCCGGCGTAGGCTGTGCTGGACTTGCGCTCTCTACAGCCCGTTGCCGGCTCCTAAAGATTACCCGTACATCGCCAGCACGTCGAGCACGGCCACAGTCATGCCCTTGCCGCTACTGCGGGGCAAATGGTGCGAGGCGCTCGCTTTCCTGACGAGCACCGCCCGGAACGAGATCGAGCGCCACTCAGAACCACCACAAAGAAAAGGCCCCGCACATGCGGGGCTTCTTCTGTAAGGCTCAGTGGCGAGACAGCGGATTACATCATCTCGTCCATGCCGCCCATGCCGCCGTGGCCATGACCGCCGCCCGCCTGCGTCTCCTTCTTCGGCAGTTCGGCAACCATCGCCTCGGTGGTAACCATGAGGCCGGCCACCGACGCCGCGTTCTGCAGCGCCGAGCGGGCGACCTTGGTCGGGTCGAGAATGCCCATCTTGACCAGATCGCCGTACTCATCGGTCTGGGCGTTGTAGCCGAAGGCGCCCTTGCCCTCGACTACTTTTGCGAGCACCACAGAGGGCTCGGCGCCGGAGTTGGCTACGATCTGGCGCAGCGGCTCAGCGAGCGCGCGACGCGCGATGTCGATGCCGATGTCCTGATCGTGGTTGTCACCCTTTAACTTCTCGATGGCCGAAAGCGCACGCACCAGGGCGACACCGCCGCCCGGCACCACGCCTTCTTCCACCGCCGCACGCGTGGCGTGCAGCGCGTCCTCGACGCGCGCCTTCCTCTCCTTCATCTCCACTTCGGTGGCGGCACCAACCTTGACGACCGCCACTCCGCCGGCGAGCTTGGCCACGCGTTCCTGCAGCTTCTCCTTGTCGTAGTCGGAAGTGGTCTCCTCGATCTGGGCGCGGATCTGGTTGATGCGGCCTTCGATGGCCTTCTTCGAGCCCGCGCCATCGACGATGGTGCACTCCTCCTTGGTGATGGATACGCGCTTGCAGGTGCCGAGATCATCCATGCTCGCCTTCTCCAGCGACAGGCCAACCTCATCGGAGATGACCGTGCCGTTGGTGACGATGGCGATGTCCTCGAGCATGGCCTTGCGGCGGTCGCCGAACCCGGGTGCCTTCACGCCGCAGCACTTGACGATGCCGCGGATGTTGTTGACGACGAGGGTCGCCAGCGCCTCGCCTTCCACTTCCTCGGCGATGATGAGCAGCGGCCGGCCGGCCTTCGCCACCTGCTCCAGGATAGGCAGCATGTCGCGGATGCTGGAGATCTTCTTGTCGTGCGACAGTATGACCGGATTCTCCAGCTCGACGCTCATCGACTGCTGGTTGTTGATGAAGTAGGGCGAAAGATAACCGCGATCAAACTGCATGCCCTCGACCACCTCGAGCTGGTTCTCCAGGCCCGACCCTTCCTCGACGGTGATCACGCCCTCCTTGCCGACCTTGTCCATTGCCTCAGCGATGATCTTCCCGATCTCCTCATCGGAGTTGGCGGAGATGGTGCCCACCTGCGCGATCGCCTTGTAGTCCTTGCAGGGTTTGGAGAGGTTCTTCAACTCCTCGACGACGGCGACCACGGCCTTGTCGATGCCGCGCTTCAGGTCCATCGGGTTCATGCCGGCGGCGACATATTTCATGCCTTCGCGAACAATGGCTTGAGCCAGAAC
>JBQTIC010000058.1:0-6305 GCA_052388435.1 Chromatiales bacterium
GGCCCACGGAAGAGTTCAACTCAGAGCGAACCCATCGAGTGCCCTACACGGCGGGTAAACACGTGAGCGTTCTTAGGTTCCCGGTGCATGAGCATCCGGCATGGCGAGGGGATGCTAGCGAAATTCGGCTGGCGCCATTTAACAGCGAAGAAGGTTTGTCGGTCCCCTGCACCGGATACTTACGCTGGATCCGCGCCATGTGAAGCAGCGAAGGTCCCCCTATGCTCGAGGAGCCGGAAGGCGCTCGCGATTGGCATCAGCGGAAAAGGTGGGTTTATGCTTCCGGCATGCTCACGGAACCCGCCTGCGGGTTTCAGCATACCGGTGTGAAGCGGGTACGGGTAAAAGTGCTGCCGGCAATCGAATGATTTCTGACTATAGACTGCAGCAAATAGCTGCGAGGGTCCGCCGACTATTGTCCGGCTGTCATCCCTTCGTCAGCCACAAAGGTCACGTGAAGGAGCTGACAGAGATACTTGAAAAAAAGGATGCACAGCTGCAAGCGGAGCAAAATAAACGGGCTATCCTGATGGCTCGGCTGGCGCATTCCCAACTGCACCGGTTGCGTTATGAGCGGAAGATGGTGCAGCACTTGATGCGCGAGACCTCGGCATTGACTCACAAGCCGGTTAATGCTTCTCGAAGCGCTTTGGAGCCGGCGGATCAAATGCCCGTGATCTTATTCACGCACATTCCGAAAACCGCAGGAGGCACCGTCACAAACTTTCTCAGGAGCAGTGTTCCGCCGGAGACGGTGCTTTTCCTTGACGGGCCGGGACAGCAACCGACGCGAGAGGAGTTGAGACGCGTCATCGAAAACTCCCCGCCTGCCAGGGTTATCTATGGACACATCGCTTTCTATCTGAAGGTCGAAGAGCTGATTGGCGGCGAAATCTGCAGGATCACGATGTTGCGCGATCCGATTCAGAGAATAGTATCAACATACTATTTCTTTAGGACCATTGCCGACGTCAACCCCACGGGAAGACGTTTGCTTGACGAGAACATCTCCCTCTATGACTACGTAACGAAGCATCCGTCCCGGCAAACGGACAATTATATGGTTCGGTTCCTCGCGGATGTGCCGTTGAAGGATGTGCCCATAGGACAATGCGACGGGAACATGCTGGAGCAGTCCAAATCCAATCTCCTCAACCATTTCGATATTGTCGGACTGACCGAAGATTGCGAAAGCTTCCTCGCGCGTGTCAGCGATACATTCGGCTTTGATAATCGCATCGCCAGACCGGCCAATGTGAACAAGGCAAGACCTGCTCTCGAACAGGTCGATAAGGCCGCCATCCACGCGATTGAAGAAAGGAATGCATTGGACATTGAGCTTTACGAATTCGCCCAAAGGCTCGTGTCACTGCATCGTCAGGTTCGCGCGGATTCAGCTCACTGGTGAAGACTTTCGTTGAGCAGATCGGTTTTGCGCGAATCAATGGGTCGTCCGAGATCCAGTCCATCGAGAAACGCAACCCCGCGCCACAAAGGAGGGACCATCTCACTCTGACCCCGAACTTCTACCTCGCCGCGCGTGTTGCGCCAAACATCTGACATTTGAGAAATCTATTGCGGCGGCTGTGCGGCGACTATAGTTACTTCGGGGGGCGAAGCGGCAGCAGCCTCCGTACCGCTGGCGCCGTTCTGCAGTCGACCGCGATCTTATAAAGGAGTACAGAGCTGCCTGGACCGGCGCCTGCACCGCCAAGGAACGATAAGTCGCGCCGTGTGACCGAGACTGGATGGAAACGCAACACCTCTCCATCGTGGCTTAACCAGAACCGCAAGACGAGTGGGATGGGTCCATACCATCAGCGAGCTATAACTTAATTTGGTGTACGGACGGTGAGTTGAGGAAGGCGGCGTAGGGATCATGATCCAATTTAGTTGACACTCCGTATGACGGATACTCACGCTGCAGCCGCACAAAGGTGAAGAACCCGTAGACCAACGGAGCGTTTTCACAAGACGGTCTTGAACGAGTTCTACCGAGTGGCGTTCCGCAAAAAAGATCTACAGCCGTATCGAGGAGCTGCAGGCGGACCTCGATGGCTGGTCGGTAGTTATAATCAGCAACGACCCCACCCAGGGACGTTGGTGCTTTGGCAAGACACCGATGCAGACCTTCATCGATACTCTGCCATTAGCGAAAGAGAAACTGAGGACCGCTGTTTAAGTCATCGGACAATTCAACAGAGGCGATCACACCATACTGTTAGATCAAGTATTGACAACTACACTTCGAGCAAGCAAAAACCATCGGGTACACAAAGACTGACTCTGGGGTCAGCTCATCGGCAACGTTTTGCTCGACGGCCGCGACGTGAACCTGAAGCAGGTCCTGGATGGCTACGCCTGGCATTCCAAGAAATACGAAAACGAGCAGAGTGTAGAGGACGGGCGGCTTTACAGCGCGGTTAACCAGCGCGCTCGAAGCATGAAGCTGGGACTTGGAAGGACACAGGCCCAGTGCCCATGGGAATGGAGAGCACGTACTCGCAATGGGCTGTGACACACGGATACCAACGATGACCACAACATTCCTCATCGACTTCGGCGACAGCCGGTTTCTGACCACCAGCAGTACTGGACAATGGTCAAACCGTCTGAACTGGCGCGCTGAGCTATTGCTCACGCGTCATCGCCATCTAGTCGCGGGGCGGCGTATTCTCGACATCGCCTCCCATGACGGCCGGTTTTCGTGGGCTGCGCTGACCCTCGGAGCAACGCACGTGATTGGAGTCGAGGGCCGGTCGCATCTCGTCGAGAACGCACGCACCAACCTAGCGTCACTGTGCGTTCCATCCGAGCGCTACGAATTCATCAACGCCGATATCTTCGAATTTATGCCGGCGTTGGCTCCTGCCCAAGTGGACGTCGTGCTTTGTTTCGGCTTCTTCTACCACACAATCCGCCAGGTCGAACTCCTGCGCGAGCTGCAACGGATCCGACCGGCCTTGGTCCTCGTCGATACCAACGTCCACGTCGATCCGGCAGACGAGACCCGTGGCGTCCTGGCCTTGCGAGCCGAGAACTCAAGCGAGGAGCATGCGACCGTCGATCGGATCAACTTGGTCGGATGGCCTAACCGGCGCTTCATCGAGATCCTGTTCGATGCCCATGGCTTTGACATCCGGGAACTCGGCTGGCACGAGATCGGCATCGAGGACTACCGGGACGGCTGGCGCGCGTCCTTCGTCGCCCAGCGTCGCGGATAACGGTGGGGGCGCTGGCCCGACGCTGCCCCAAGGGACCCTGGGAAAGTGATTGTCTCGCTCCATTTGCCCAAGACCGCGGCAACAGCTTCCTGGCCTTCAACAGATCTGTGACCACTGCGGCGGGGCGGTCAGGATCATCGCCAGCATCGAAGACTCGGCCGTTATCAAGTCCATCCTTATCCAGAACGCCGCGGCGCGAGCTCCTCTCACGCGCACCATGAACGCCGCATCGGCGAAACCATCATCATTGGGAACTTCCGGAATGTGCCCGCCGCGGATCCAACCGTACGCTGAGGCGCGGGGTCTGCGCGCGCGGGCGTTATTCGTGGCCGTGGAGGTTGATCAGGTCATCAAACCAACCCGCCGCTCGGGAGCCGCACACCGCGTCTATAAGCTATATTATTCGATGCATGAGCGGTTATCCCGATCCACTAATACTTAAGTCTGTCACCCCTTTCGCTCCGGCCGCGCGATTGTATGCGCGTGGCGAATTACGCGTCGGTCTCGAGCGGCGGAAGACGGTGGCCTGCGCGGGCCCAGAATATAACCGTGGCGATGGACCCGTCCGAGTTCTGGACCGGGTGCAGCGTCATGGCGTCGAGCATGTCGGTGATGGCGGGGCGGATGCGGCGGTCCAGCGTGATTTGCAGGAATCGATCTCGGCTGGCTTCGTCCTCGTGATTGAGATCGAGCCTGCACAAGGTGGCGCGACAGTCCAATCCGGCGACGGTTGTGCCGGCGAGGTCTTGGCCTGCGAGTGCTTGCCAAAGGGTTGTGCCGGCGTGGCTCGCCCAGGCTACGTCCGGTTGCTCCGATTCCAGCTGCGCATCGAGGTCCTGCATCCGGGCCTCGACAATGGTCTGTTCGCGCTCCAGCTCCTGCTCAGCCGCCCATTCGGGATCAAGATTCTCATATTCATCGTCTGGTTCTCTTTCGCGTTCGGCAACATTCGACTGCGCGGCTGTCTGCCTGAGAGCGCGTACATCCTCGCGAAGCGCAGCGAAATCGGCGCTGAGGCGGGCCAATTCCTGCTTCTGCGCCGTTACCTCGTCGGCGAGATCGCCCTCCTCATGAATGCCGCCGTCGCCACCGCGCGCGGTTTCTTCGCCGCGACTCGCGGGCGACTCGGTCCGCGCCGGGTCGGCACCGTCCAGTCGGTCGTCTACTGGGATGACATCCGATGGCCGACGCTGAGCCTCAATCGCCCAAATTGCCGCCGCCGCGGCCAGGAGAACTGGGACAACGACACGAAACACCGAAGACGACGCCACCGCTCGACCCAAGTCAGTCGGTGGGTGACGGTTCGTTTATCCGGTAACTACGCACGCTGGTCCCGGAGGGGATAATGCAGTGGATCAAATAGTGGCCGGCGGCGGCGCCGACGTTGATGCCGGTCAACACCAGATTTACCGGCGTGGCGCTCGTGGTCGATGCCGTCAAGGAAGTGTCCAGAACGACTCCCAGGCCCGAGACGGATTGCAAGAAACAACTGACCATCGCGATGCCATCACTATCCACGCGCACGCTGGCGCCCGCCAAGCCGTTGGTGTTCGCAGAGTTGTCCTTGGTGATAGGACAGATCACATGGACACCCCCGGTGCTGTTGATGCTGCCTGTGCTGTCGTAGTTAACGTTAGGGGTGTCGACACTCGCGAGCTCCGGCTGGCAATAGCTGCCTGGGTAATTCTTTGCGTCGTTAGCCTGGGTCGGGTTAGCCATTCCGCTTAGCGTTAGCAACGCCGCCACGGTTGGGAAGGCAAGTTTCGATTCGAAACGCGACATGGAAGTTCTCCTCTCCTTTTGACTGCTTCTGGTCATATACTGGTTCCGGCGTCTTCGCGCTCACCAGACGGCCCGCATGCGACATCGTTTCGTCTTGCCCAAGTTGTCGCCTTCGGTCTGCACCTTAGAGTATAGTACAACCACCCGCTGATTCGTGTGGCCGAGCGATAACCTGTTTGGGGTTAGAGTAAGAACTCTCCATCGTCGCCGGCCCGCTCGCCGCGACTTGCCCTCAGAGTTCTTACTCTGACCCCAAACTCTGAGAATGTGGGCTGCGATATCCACACAGGGCTGCACAGCACGCGTGAGGTTGAGGGCCACGATGTCCTGGGCATCTGGATCGGCCGCAAGCTCCTCGACCGTAGCCGGGCAGTTCGCCTCCACGCGCCGCACACAGCGGCGCAGGCTCTCAATCTTCTCTGCCATCAGCGCCCGATCCACGCGCGCCTTCTGTCTTCGAGGATGCGCCGCCGGTACGGTTCGAAGTCCGCCTCTCCGAAAACCATGCGCTTGATCAGTTCCGCGTACAGCCGGTGGTCATGGCACAAGAGCGGACGACCCGCGGTGAGAGCGCGACGCAGTACCACACCCGCCGCGCGTTGGAGATCGACCAGATCGACGGGACGAGCCGTGGCAAGCGCGAGTTTCTCGATGAGGGTATGGATCTGCGCGCTGGAAAGCGGCCGCTCGCCCGCGACCGCTATATCGATATCGCTCTCGTAGCCCGGCGGGCGTCGCGGATCTGCGAATGACCCGAAAAGGATGGCCAATCGCACCTCCGTGTGAGCTCCGAGAACCGAGCGGATGCGATCATCAAAGCCGATAGCATTATCCATGCTCGGCCATTCTACCCGATGGTTTGCAGACACGCGTGATAAGTGCGGCTCGTTGTGAGGCACACAACGGCTACGGCCGGGGTCAAACACGGTTCGCCAGAGTTCTTACTCTGACCCCAAACCCTAGCTGAGGTGGATGGACGAAGCTTCGCTCTGCAGAGTGGCTGCGCCGCAGCGCTCAGCGGCCGACGCAGACGTACTGGAAGCCCGCGGCAGCCATGGTCGCGGGCTCGTACACGTTGCGCAGGTCGCAGAATACGCGCCCCTTCATCAGCGACTTGATGCGCTCGAGATCAAGACCGCGATACACGTTCCACTCGGTGAGCAGCACGATCTCACCCGCATCTTCCTTGCCAAGCAGGTCCACCGTGTGCGAGCCGATGAGTCCCGCCCCACCGATGACCACCAGCTTCTTGCCTCGTAAATCCATCTTCACGCTCCCAGGTTAATCTGTCCCACCACA
>JBQTIC010000059.1:0-78862 GCA_052388435.1 Chromatiales bacterium
AACGCTTCCACCGCTTCACGGTCCCGTTTGCTCAGACTCAATTCGGTTTGGCGCATCGTATCCCCTTCTCGGGTTATGGTAATGCGCCATGATAATGTTTCGTAATTAACGTGTCACGCTACTAGTGACGACGCGGACGGTCGCGGTCCCGGTCCGGCCGAGTGATCTTCTGGACTTTGGGAGGGCGTTCCGGTTTCCTGAGGCGATCGAGATGTTGCTGCCTGGTCCCGGTACCCTTCAGATCTGCGCCGCTGCCGGGTTTCTTTTTGGCGCCGCGCGCGCGCGTGAAATAGTCGTCAATCGTTTCTCTGTTCCTGAGTTTGCGTTTGATGCGGAGCTTCTTCTCAATGTGCTCGCGGATCCTGTCGCTGTGTTGCTCGATCGCGGCGTCATGGCGACCAGCGCGCCGCTTGATAAAGCGGGGAATGGCTTTGTGCAGTTTTGGGCGTGCGCGGGTGCGGGCATCCACGTAGCCCGCCAGCCCCGGCGGAACGTCCAGGATGCCCACGGCCGTCGAGATGACCGCGGTGCCGCTGTAGACGCGGGCGTGCGTGCCCGGGGTCTCGTCGGCCGCCGCCTGACCGATCGCGATGTAGATGACCTCGTAGTCGGTGCCGCGCACGCCGATGGTCGCCACGGGCGTGCTGATCCGATAGGCGTCGGGATTGACCTTGGCGATGAAGCCGGTGACCGTGCGTACGGCCCCCTCCAGGAGCGTAAACAGCCCTTCGTCATCGCCTTCGCCTTCCGCGCGGTAGGCGTCGATGCGGAATGCAGTGTTCGGACGAACGGCGAGGAAGCCGCCGTCTTCCATGCTTGCCTGAAGCTCACCGTCGCCGGTGCTCACTGTGTCTCCCGGGAGCAAGGTCTCGTTGCTGCGAGGCGTGCGCTGTGAACCGTCAGCCGCGGTGACGGATACCTCGCCCTCGACAAGTTCGATGTTACCGGCAGCGCTCGATACCGCCACGGGATCTGTTTGTGCTGCGGACGGCGGCGAAACGCCCAGCGCAATGAGCATGGGCAGCGCGCAGCGTCGCAAGAGCGCGGTAAAGCCTCGCAGAGGTCTCAGATCATTCATCGACAACGATTTGTATCCGGGTCAGTCCCGGCCTTGAGCTTGCACAAATAAAGTTTGACCGTCACCTTTACACAAGGTTAGCGCATGTCCTTCGGACGTTGGTGCCAACGAGCCGCTATAATCGCTAACTGCTCGGCATTCAACAGTCCGCCAAGAGAGCCAGGGAGGATTCTAAGCATGCGCCCCAGCGGCCGCACCCCGGACCAGTTACGTCGCATCGCGCTGACACGTCACTACACCAGACATGCCGAGGGTTCGGTGCTGGTGGAATATGGCGAAACCAGGGTCATCTGCACCGCTACCGTTGATGAACGGGTGCCGCCCTGGATGCGCGGTAAGGGCACCGGATGGGTGACCGCAGAGTACGGCATGCTGCCGCGGTCGACAAGTGAGCGCACGAAGCGCGAGGCGGCGCAAGGCAGGCAGAGCGGCAGAACACTTGAGATCCAGCGACTCATAGGTCGATCGCTTCGCGCCGTCCTCGATATGGTGGCGCTAGGCGAGCGCACGATCCTCGTAGACTGTGATGTGGTCCAGGCCGATGGCGGCACGCGCACCGCCTCCATAACGGGGAGCTATGTGGCGCTGCGCGACGCGGTTGCAAGGCTGCACAAGGCCGGCAAGCTCCCGAACGACCCGATCCACGGCATGGTCGCCTCAGTATCGGTCGGCATCTACCGCGGCACAGCCGTGCTCGACCTGGACTATGCGGAGGACGTCGAGGCGGAGACCGATATGAACGTGGTGATGAACGACGCCGGCAACTTTATCGAGCTGCAGGGCACCGCTGAGGGTCACGCCTTTCGCATGGAGGAGCTGGTATCCATGCTCGATTTGGCGCGCCGCGGCATCGCCGCGATCATGGACATCCAGCGCGCCGCCCTGGACAGCCAGCAGCCTCGCCAATGACAGACCCTAAGCAGATCGTGCTGGCGAGTGGCAACCGTGGCAAGGTGCGGGAGATCGGCGCCATGCTCCAGGGCCTGCCGTTCTCCCTGGTACTTCAGTCCGACTTAACCGTGCCGGACATTGAAGAGACGGGCGAGACGTTTGTGGAGAACGCGATTATCAAGGCGCGCCACGCGGCGCGCTGTACTGGTCTGCCGGCGATTGCCGACGACTCGGGCATCCAGGTCGATGCGCTTGATGGCGCGCCCGGCGTGCGGTCCGCGCGCTACGCCGGGGTGGGCGCGAGCGATGAGGAGAATCTGCGCAGGCTGCTTCGCGCGGCCGAGGGCCTGCAGAAGGGCGAGCGCGCCGCCCAGTTCACCTGTGTCATGGTCTATCTGAGACATCCCGGCGATCCGACGCCGATCATTGCGCAAGGCATCTGGCGCGGTTTGCTGCTGCGCGTGCCGGTGGGCGAGAACGGCTTCGGCTATGACCCCATCTTCTACGTGCCCACCCACCAGTGCTCCTCCGCCCAACTGCCGCCCGAAGTAAAGAATTCGTTGAGCCATCGCGGCCAGGCGTTGCGCGCACTGGTCGACCAGCTTCGCGTCGAGCAGTAGATCATGCTGCGCTTCAGTACCCTGCCGCCGCTGTCACTTTACGTGCACCTGCCTTGGTGCGTGCGCAAGTGTCCCTATTGCGACTTCAACTCCTATGAGAGCATCGCCGGCATCCCGGAGGATGCCTATGTCGATGCGTTGCTTGAAGATCTCGATGACGAACTCCCGTTCGCCCACGGGCGGCCCTTGCAGAGCATCTTCATAGGTGGTGGCACGCCGAGCCTGTTCTCCGGCGCCGCCATTGCCCGGCTGCTGACGGGCATCGGGGAGCGGATCAAGATCACGGCGGCGGCGGAGATCACCCTCGAAGCGAATCCCGGCACCGCGGAGGCCGGACGCTTCGCAACCTACCGCAAGGCTGGAGTCAATCGCCTTTCCATTGGTGTGCAGAGCTTCCGGGACCCGCAGCTTGCAAGACTGGGGCGCATTCACGGGTGCGTGGAGGCTGTGAAGGCCTGCGAGATGGCGCGCACGGCGGGCTTCCGCACCATCAATCTCGATCTCATGTATGGGCTTCCGGACGACGACGTGGCCGGTGCGCTCTCAGACCTGCGCGCGGCGATCGCTCTCGAACCGCCTCACCTTTCCTGGTATCAACTGACGCTGGAGCCCAACACCGCCTTCCATCACGCGCCGCCGCGACTGCCCGATGAGGACACAATTCTGGAGACGGAATCGGCCGGCAGAACTCTGCTGGCGGCACATGGCTACGAACGCTACGAGGTCTCGGCCTATGCGCACGAAGGTGTTCACTGTCTGCACAACCTGAACTACTGGCAGTTCGGGGACTATCTCGGCATCGGCGCCGGCGCGCACGGCAAGATCACCGAGCCGGATCTTGGGCGTATCCTGCGGCGTGTGAAGCAGCGCAAGCCACGGACCTATCTGCGCACGGCGGGGACGGAGGCGGGAGTGTCGACGGAGACGGTGACAGATCCGGCGCAGGTACGCGTGGAGTTTATGATGAACGCCTTGCGGCTCACGGAGGGCGTGCCGGTCGCGTGGTTCGCCCAGCGTACGGGGCTGACGCTTGATGCGGTAGAGATGGCGTGGTCCAGGGCGATCGAGCTGGGGTGGATGTGCGGGGAGCGAAGACGGATCAGGCCCACGGTGATGGGCCAGCAATTTCTGAACTCGCTGGTCGACCTCTTCCTGGAGGACGTTTCGGGCGTCGCGCCACGCGCGGGATCCTGTCCTTCATCGATGATCGCGTGACACAAGAAACTCACTATTGCGCTCCAAGCGCAGGAGCGGGCTCGGAGGAAGCGTCATGAAAGCGATGGTCCTGCAACGACCCGGCGCCCCGCTGGTTCTCGTCGATGCCAGTCTGCCGGTGCCGCGGCCGAGCCAGCTCCTTATTCGCGTACACGCCTGCGGTGTCTGCCGCACCGACTTGCACGTTTGCGACGGAGAGTTGCCGCGTCCGAAGCTTCCCCTGATCCTCGGCCACGAGATTGTCGGCGAAGTCGTGTCCTGCGGTGCCGCCGTGCAGGGCTTTCAAGTCGGGCAGCGTGTCGGCGTGCCATGGCTTGCGCATACCTGCGGTCAATGCGCCTATTGCCAGCATGGCAGGGAGAATCTCTGTGACAGGGCGACGTTCACCGGCTATCAGTTCGACGGTGGCTACGCCGAGTACACTGCCGCGGAGGGTCGATTCTGCTTTCCGATGCCTGACGGTTACAGTGACAGCGAAGCCGCGCCGCTGCTGTGTGCCGGTCTCATCGGCTATAGGGCGCTCAAGATGGCGGGCGATGCGCAGCGCGTGGGCGTCTACGGGTTCGGCGCCGCCGCCCATATCGTGACGCAAGTGGCACGGCATCAGGGACGCGAGGTCTACGCCTTCACCAGGCCGGGCGATGCCGAGGGTCAGGAGTTCGCGCGCAGCCTCGGCGCCACCTGGGCGGGCGGATCGGATAAATCTCCGCCTTGCCCTCTGGACGCGGCGCTTATCTTTGCGCCGGTCGGCGATCTGGTGCCGGCGGCACTGCGTGCAATCACGAAGGGTGGCGTAGTTGTCTGTGCCGGCATACACATGAGTGAGATCCCTGCCTTTCCCTACGAGATACTTTGGGGTGAACGCGGTTTGCGCTCGGTTGCCAATCTCACGCGCCAGGACGGTATGGAGTTTCTCGAGCTCGCACCCAGGGTCCCCGTCAGCACGCGTGTGCAGCCCTACCCGCTGGCGGAGGCTAACGCGGCGCTCGAAGACCTTCGGCGCGGCACAGTGAACGGCGCGGCCGTGCTGGTCGTCTGATCGGCCGCTGGCGGCGGCGAGGTCCACGGTCCCGTTACCGGCGGGGCCTTTGGCAGAAGGAGCGGCTGCGAGAGGGTGGTATCACAGGCGCACCGGAGCGTTGATTACTTGCGCTCGCTCGCCTCTTCGCCGATCTCCCAGTGCTCGATGGACACCTCGATGATCTTTCCGGTCGCGGCGTCAACCTCCACCTTCAGTTCCTTGCCAGCGCTGTCCACGACGTCGATCTCATAGGAGGGATCGCCGTTATCCTCGATTTCATACTCGACTTCCTCGACCGTGCCCGGGTACAGCGCGGTGACAGTGGCAGTGGCCTGGTCCTCGCTGATCTTGGCGTTCTTCTTGAACCGTGCGTCGTCAACACTACCGGCCTCCTGCTCGATCTCGGAGATGGCGCCGTCGTCTTTGTCGCAGATGAACTCCCACTCGACTCCGCCACTGTCGCGGATTTCGATCTCGTAGGCATAGTCGCCGCGGATGGTCAGGTACTCTACTTTGAGCACGTCGCCACTCTTAACCTGCTGGGCGGCGGCAAGGCATTTCTCCAGGCTGACGCCGTGATGGTCGTGGCCGGCGGCGGCCATTGGAGCCGCGCTCAAGCCGAGCAGGCTCATTGCGAGAGACACAGCGGATGTTTTCATGGGGATCTCCTTTCTGGGCAGTCCTGCCCGGATGGTAAGGGTTTTGAGGAACAGTACTTGGGAAGTATATACCCATAAAGCCCGGTAGCACGAACGGCCTGCCGCCCTGGGACAGAGCAGGGGAAGGGGTGGGATCACCTTCCGGTGACGCCATGCCGGATGGCGATGGCTTTCAGTTCGTCACGGCTCCTGATCTTGAGCTTGGCCTTGATGGTGCCGCTGTAATTGGCGACCGTCTTATAGGTGAGAGCGAGGCGTCTGGCGATGTCCCGGACTGGAATGTCGCTTGCCATCATGCAGAAGATCTCGTACTCGCGCGGGGACAGCACGCGCAGACTGCTGCTCTTGCCCATGAGCTTCTGCAGGGCAATGCGCTGCGCGAGGGTTGGCTCCAGGTAGTTGCCCCCCGCCGCCACTGCGCGGACGGCCTTGATGGTCTCCTCCAGTGGCGCTGACTTGCCCGTATAGCCGGCGGCGCCGCTGAGCAGCACCTGCTCAGCCTCGATGATGTCCTCGTGCGCGGTCATGGCCAACAAGCGCAACTCAGGGTGCGCGGCGACCACCGTCTCGATCAGTTTGACCGCTGGCAGCCTGTCGTCGGAGAGATCTACCAAGATGAGGTCCGGGCGCATCTGTGTGACCGCCTCCAACGCGCCCTCGACAGACTCGGCGACCGTGCCAATCCGCAGTTCCGGGTCCATCTCCTCAAGGACGCGATAGCCGGCCTGTGTCATCGGGTTCAGCGCGACAAGCAGGATGCGAACCCTTGAGCGTGACGTGGCGGATCTTCTGCCCGGCCGTGTTTTGCTCTGGCGTTCCCTGGATGCGGCGGGGCTCATGCGGCGGCGCGGAGCCATCGTGTTGTGGTTACCGGGTGCGGGCAGCAGGGTCGGGAAACTATCCCATCCTATCAGGATCCATTCCCAGTGCCAGTCCGGGTAAACGTCGCGTGCAATCACGACGCCAGTCGATCCGCCAGGTAGCGGGACATGCCGCGCCTTGCTGGAGGGAGCGGTCGCGATATTGTTACCATAAACGGAGGCTCCTGGAGTTTATCCCCGGGCGGAACATGACGGCCGATAAGAAGCAACGCGGGCCAGCCGCGCTATCTTTCCTTACCTGGGTGAGTGTGGCCTGCGTGGGCGCAGCGAGCCTAAGCGGTATCGCACTCAGCCGCGGCGAAGCGGTGAACAGTCTGTGGTTCATCGTTGCCGCGGCGTGCGTCTACGCTCTCGGTTTCCGCTTCTACAGCGCCTTTGTCGCCGCCAAGGTGCTGGCGCTGGATGCCACGCGCGCCACTCCGGCCGAGCGCCTGAACGACGGGCGCGACTTCGTTCCGACCAACCGCTGGATTGTCTTCGGCCATCATTTCGCGGCCATCGCCGGTCCGGGGCCCCTTATCGGTCCGACGCTCGCCGCGCAGTTCGGCTACTTGCCCGGCACACTGTGGATCTTGATCGGCGCGGTGATTGGCGGTTGCGTGCAGGACTTCGTGATCCTGTTCTGTTCGCTGCGGCGCGACGGCCGTTCGCTCGGCCAGATGGCCCGTGACGAACTGGGCCCACTCGGCGGTGCGATGGCGTTGATCGGCGTCATGGCCATCATGATTATCCTCATCGCCGTGCTCGGGCTGGTGGTGGTTAATGCGATGAAGCACAGTCCGTGGGGGACCTCGACGGTGGCGGCGACCATCCCCATCGCCATCCTCGTCGGGCTCTACATGCGCAACATCCGTCCCGGCCGCGTGCTTGAGGGCACTGCTATCGGTGTGGCGCTGCTGCTGCTCGCCGTCTTCGGCGGCGGCTGGATCGACGGGAGTGAGACCCTGCGGGGATGGTTCGACTACGACGCTCCCGAACTCGCGCTGATGATCATCGCCTACGGCTTTGCGGCTGCCGTGCTGCCGGTGTGGCTGCTGCTCGCGCCGCGCGACTATCTCTCCACCTTCGTCAAGATCGGCACCATCGTCGCGCTCGCGGTCGCCATTGTCCTGCTGCAGCCGGAGGTGAAGATGCCGGCCGTTACCCAGTTCATCGACGGCACCGGCCCCATCTTCGGCGGCGAGCTTTTCCCCTTCGTCTTCATCACCATTGCCTGCGGTGCCATCTCCGGATTCCACTCGCTCATCTCCTCGGGCACCACGCCGAAGCTGCTCGCCAACGAGAAGGACGCGCGCTTCATCGGCTACGGCGCCATGGCCATGGAGTCTTTCGTGGCGGTGATGGCGATGGTGGCCGCGACGGTGCTGGATCCGGGGATCTACTTTGCCATCAACAGCCCGGCCGGGGTCGTCGGCGCGGAGGCGGCGAAGGCGGTGGCGACGATCTCGGAGTGGGGATTCCCGGTGACGGTGGGGCAAATGGACGCGCTGGCCAGGGAAATGGGCGAAGCAACGCTGTTCGCGCGCACTGGTGGAGCGCCGTCGCTCGCGGTCGGGATGGCGAGCATCTTTTCCAGTGCCTTCGGCAATACGCTGCTGGCGGTGTGGTACCACTTCGCCATCATGTTCGAGGCGCTGTTCATCCTGACAACGCTGGACGCCGGCACGCGTGTCGCGCGCTTCATGCTGCAGGACATGCTTGGCAATATCTTCCCGGCCGTCGGCCGCACGAGCTGGTATCCTAGCGTGCTCTTCACCAGCGCGCTGGTGGTCGGCGCATGGGGCTACTTTCTCTATATGGGCACCATCGATCCGCTGGGCGGCATCAACAGCCTGTGGCCGCTTTTTGGCATTTCCAACCAGATGCTCGCCGCGATAGCACTGTGTGTGGCCACGACGATCATCGTCAAGTCGGGCAAGGCGCGTTACCTCTGGGTAACGGCGCTGCCGCTGGCGTGGCTCGTGACTATTACCACTTCGGCCGCATGGCAGAAACTCTTCAGCCCGGAAGTGCGCGTCGGCTTTCTGGCCCATGCCCGCGATATGGGCGAGAAACTGGCCGCCGGCGCGATGTCACAGGACATGGCTGCGCAGGCGCCTCAACTCATCTTCAATGACAGACTGGACGCGGTGCTGACATTTTTCTTCCTGGTGACAACCTGGGTACTGGTGATCGAGACCGCGCGGGTCTGCCGCGCCGCGCTGACCGGCAAGCGCTGTCCGCCATTTGCGGAGACGCCACATATCCCCAGCCGCCTGGTGGAGGGTTGGGTCCGTGACTGAAACGTCCTCACCGGGAAATCCCCCGATCCCCCCTGTGTCAAAGGAGGGCGGGGAGAGGTTTTGCGGGCTGGCGCGGGGGCCAGCGGCGTTATCCAACCTCGTTCGTGCACTGGGACGATGGTGGTGCGCGCTGCGCCGGGCGACAGGCGATGACGCCTACGAGCGCTACCTGGCGCATTGGGACCAGCATCATGTCCGCGAGGGCGGGCCGCTCACCCCTTCGGCCTTCTTCAGGGCGGAACAGCAGCGCAAATGGGACGGCATCGGCCGCTGCTGTTGAAAGCTGGCTGGCCGATCCGCAGGGTCTCAGCCCCAGGAAGCAGGACGAGGGTGTCTATACTTGCAGGTAAGCAACGCCACAACGACGTCGTAACGGATGAGGCGAGCGGGACATCAGGGATCCGAGCTTTGAGTACCTCATAGAACGCCATGACAAGCGAACCCACGCTTGGGAAACGGGCACTGCTGACGAGCGTTGCCGTTGCATTGACCGTAGTATTGGAGTGCGCTGGCGCGGCTGAAGAGATGAGAATGCAAGACAGACAGATGCAGCTAAAGATGTTGCTCGAAGCGATCGATGCCAGCCACGACGGACGAATCACCAGAGAGGAGTACGTCAAATACTACGAGAACCAGTACGACACCCTCGATATGCACGGCGCGGGCGTTTTGAGCTTCGAGGAGATGGAACGGGCGATGAAAGAACTGGACATGGTCGAAGGATTGTAACGCCGAGTCAGAGAACTCGCCGCGGCCTGACGTATAGTCATTCTTATGTCTGATGCACGCCCAGGCACCACCGTTCGGCCGGCTTCCGCAGGTGTTGAGCGGATCTATCGCCACACCCTGGCCGTGCGCGTCATGCACTGGGTCAATGCGATCGCGCTGTTGATACTGCTGATGAGCGGCTTTCAGATTTTCAATGCGCATCCGGCGCTTTATTGGGGAGATCGGTCTGACCCAGACCGGGCCCTGCTCTCTATGCGGGGTGCAGTGACGGAGACCGGCGAACTTCGGGGCGTCACCACCGTTCTCGGCAGGTCGTTTGATACGACTGGTCTTTTCGGTGCCTCCATCGGTCCTTTTGGGCAACCCGAGAATCGCGGTTTTCCGGCGTGGGCAACCATACCCGGCGGGCGCTGGCTGGCGATGGGCCGGCGCTGGCATTTCTTCTTTGCCTGGGTGTTCGTCCTCAACGGTCTTGCCTTCGCGCTCTATGCCCTGTGTAGCCGGCATCTTTCCCGCGACCTCATCCCCTGGTGGAAAGACCTGCGCGGTCTCGGGCGGTCGATCGTCGACCACCTTCTGTTCCGGCATCCCACCGGCGAGGCGGCAAGACACTACAACGTGCTCCAGAAGATTTCATACTTCACGCTGATCTTCATATTCGGCCCGCTCGTCGTCCTGGCAGGGATGGCGATGTCGCCTTGGCTGGACGCGGCGTTCCCGTGGCTGCTGACCATGTTCGACGGGCGCCAGTCCGCACGGACCGTCCACTTTGTCCTCGCCTTTGCGTTTGTTCTGTTTATCTTCATCCACCTCTTCATGGTGGCAGTCACGGGTGTTTGGAACAATGTGCGTTCCATGCTGACCGGCTGGTACGACATCAAGGCAGGGGGCTCTGGTGACGGGGCTTAGGCGGCGGGATTTCCTGCTTCGCCTGCTCGGCAGCATGACGAGCCTCTCGCTCGCCGGCTGTGACAATCTGTCCCGCAACGAGCGGTTCACCCGCGTGCTCGGTTGCGCGGAGGGTTTGAATCGCCGTCTGCATCACGTGCTGGCGCGCCGCGATGCGATGGCCCGTGAATACAAGCCCAGCGATATTTCAGCGGTGTTCCGCGCCAACGGCACCACCTCTCCCATGAGCGCTGCCTACCAGACCCACGCGCGGAGCAACTTCGTTGATTGGAGGCTGGCAGTAACAGGGCTGGTCGGGCTTCCCCTGAGCTTCTCGCTATCCGAGCTTCGTCAGTTGCCTTCCCGAACCCAGATCACCCGGCACGACTGCGTGGAGGGCTGGAGCGTGATCGGCAAGTGGAAAGGAGCAAAGCTGAGCGCGCTGCTTGAGCAGGTTCGACTACTGCCGCAAGCGCGTTACGTGGTCTTTCACTGTGCCGATCCGATGGATGAATCTGGGAAGGAGTATTACGAGAGCATCGATCTCGACGACGCGTATCATGCGCAGACGATCCTCGCCTACGAACTGAATGATCAGCCGTTACCAATGCAGAACGGCGCGCCGCTGCGCTTGCGCGTCGAGCGACAGCTTGGGTACAAGCACGCCAAGTATGTCATGCAGATCGAGCTTGTGGAGAACTTCTCGTCGATCGGCCGCGGGCAGGGCGGCTACTGGGAGGACCTGGGCTACGAATGGTACGCGGGGATTTAAGCCCGCGGCAACGGCTTCAGAATCTTGTCGATCCGCACCTGTTTGCCACGAGCATCCGTTCAAGCGCGATCGAATCTACGATCGGGCACGCCGTCTTCATCGAGTGACAAGGAACACGGCCGTACTGCCGTCATGGAGGTCTTTTACCAGTAGTACCAGAGCACGATGGCGCCAAAGAGGATGCGGTACCAGGCGAAGACAGAGAAGTCGTGGTGCGCGATGTAACGCAAGAAGGTCTTGACCGCGAGCAGCGCGCTCAGGAACGCAACCGCGAAGCCCACCGCGAACAGCCCTATCTGATCGACATCCAAGGCATGCCGATGCTTGTAGACATCGTAGGCGGTGGCGGCGAACATGGTTGGGATGGCGAGGAAGAAGGAGAATTCGGTGGCCGCCCGGCGCGAAAGCCCGAAGAGCAGTGCGCCGATAATCGTTGCTCCTGAACGCGAGGTGCCGGGGATCAGTGCCAGCGCCTGCATGCAGCCAATCTTTATCGCGTGTTTCCAGTCCATGGCATCGATGTCGACCACGTCCACCGGATAGTGAAAGCGCTCGACCAGCAGGATGAGCACGCCGCCGGCGATAAGCGCGCAAGCGACCACGTAGGGATTGAAAAGGTGTGTCGTGATGGCTTCATACAGAAAGAAGCCAAGGATCGCCGAGGGCAGGAAGGCGAGTAAAAGGTTTAGCGCGCAGCGCTGCGCCGTGGTGTCGTTGCCAAGACCGCGCAGCACGTCCCAGAGTTTGGCCCGATAGACCCAGCACACCGACAGGATCGCGCCCAACTGGATGGCGATCGCGAAGGTGTCGGCCAGGGGCCCATCGAACTCGATGAGGTCGGCTGTTATTATGAGATGGCCGGTGCTGGAGACGGGAAGAAATTCCGTGATGCCCTCGACGGCACCCAGGATGAACGCCTTGATGTAGTCTAACCAGTTCATTCCACACTTTCCGTAGGGACCCCACCGGGGCTGTGCACGGCGCAACGCTCCCGCGCGGACGTCCAACCTGCGTCGTGAGTCAGAAGAAAAGGGAAACGACGACGATGATGATGGCAGACGTTGGCGAGCTGATCCTGATGCTCCTCGTCATTTTAGTGGCCGCCGAGGTGTTCACAAACGCCTTGGAGCACTTAGGTGAACGGCTTGGCATTTCCGAGGGCGTTACCGGGTCGCTTTTCGCGGCCGTCGCCACCGCAATGCCGGAGAGCATGGTGCCACTCCTCGCGTTCTTCGCGGGCACGGGCAGCCGCGAGGTCAACACCGAAATAGGCATAGGCGCAATACTTGGCGCGCCGCTCATGCTGTCGACATTGTCTCTCTGCCTGATGAGCGTGTCGGTGCTCCCTCAGCGCGGTGTCAAGGGAGCGCTGCGGCCGGAGCGCACGGGGCTCGTGCGCGATCTCAACTTTTTTCTCGTTGCCTTCGGCCTGGCCGCCGTGGCGCTGTTCGTCCCACACCGGTTCGGCCAGGTACACGCGCTATTCGCCTTGATTCTGCTGTTGATCTATTTCATCTATGTGATGCTGACCGTTCGTGCCTCGGCGCAACTTGTGCGCGACGGACACGGCACCGAGGCGCATCGCGACATGTTTCTCTGCCGGCTGGGGCTGCCCGACAACATGTTGACTGTGGTGGTGCAGCTTGCACTCGGATTCGGACTGTTAATCGTCGGCGCCAGGGGCTTCATCCACGGCGTGGAGCAGGCCTCTCTGCATCTCGGGGTATCCGCCCTGTTGTTGTCGCTGCTTATCGTGCCGGTGGCCACGGAGCTGCCGGAGAAGGTCAACAGCATCCTGTGGATCCGCCGGCGCAAGGACACACTCGCCTTCGGCAACATCACCGGCGCCATGGTGTTTCAGGGCACGGTGCTGCCGGCAATCGGGTTGCTGCTCACACCGTGGGAACCGCGCCGCGAGGTGATCTTCGCGATTGTCTTCGCGCTGCTCGCCAGCGCATGGCTGCGCGTGCTGGTGTGGCGCGGCAAGCTGTCGGTGTGGCACCTGCTGATGAACGGCGTGCTCTATGCTACGTATATCGTGCTGATGGTGACGTGACCCCGCGCTCCACGACTGTCGCCGCCGCGCGGGGTTTGACTCCGCCGCAGCCTGGATGCCGACGGGCGCTTACCCAGCTACGCTCTCAGAGCTCGGCACGCAACGTCAGCGTCAGGACATTGCTGTCGAAGCTGTCGCGGCCTTCAACGAGCGACCATTCGAAGGTGCCGGTCAGGCCGAAGTCGCTGAAGAGCCGGAAACCAAAGCCGGCCTGGAACTCATCGTCATCCTCAGCTTGCACTGACGTGAATGCCCCGGGCAGGCCACCGGCATCTTCGCCGTTGTCGCGGCTGATGTCGTTACGATAGATGAGGAGTGCGTAAGGCTCGAAGGAGCCGAAGTTATAAGCGACATCGCCACCGACGACGATCTGCGAGAGATCGATGTTTCGATCGCGGACGGTGCGCAAGGTCCCGCCAGCCGCACTGGCCGCGCTGCCCGTCTCGACGTAGCCGTCCTGATCCTCCTCCGTATGCAGGAAACCCACCCGGCCACTGACCACCCAGTCGCCGGTGAGCAGTAAGGCATTGAGGTTTGTCGCCACGAACCAGCGATCGGAATCGAAGCTCGCCCGTGTCTGGCTCCCGTCGGTCGGGGAGATTCGGTTCTGATCGTAGTCGAGCGGACTGTAGCCGCCGGTCACGTCGATGCTGAATGTGTCGTTGATGAGCCAGGCCGCGTAAGGGGCTATCGTGTAGCCGTCAGCCTCCTGCCCCCCGCCATTGAATTCCGTACCGGTGTCGACTTGCTGATAGCCGGCTGACACGCCGAGCACGAAGCGGTCGCCGAACAGACGATCGATCCCCACCAGCACGTTGTCGGCGTCGGCATCATAGGCCAGCGATGTGTTGGCGAATACAAAGTCGCTATCGAAGTCCGAGCGCGTGTATCCCAACCACAACCCCCAGCCGCCAAGGAAATCACCGGCGGCGAGACCCGTGTCACGCCCGAAGAGCGCATCGGCGGACTCCTTGCGATCCTCTCTCCGCCGTTTTCTCGCGATGTCCCCGTAGTCGGCGCCGCTGGTGCGAAGACTGGCGCCGTTGGTGACCGAACTCGATACTCCGTTCAGGCAGTTAGAGAAGTTACTCGAATCACATTTCTGTGACGGACCAGCAGTGACGCCACCTGAAAGCAGGAAAAGGCAGATGGCAGCAGATGCGCGTGCGTAGCATGTTCTTGTCATACTCTGCTCCCCTTTTCGTCAAACTCGCTATTGGCGATGTGGAGCAGTGTACCCCGGCCCTGTCGGGTGTACCAACTCGCTGGATCGTTTAAGCCGTGCGGAAGCATGGTGCCGACGGCTCGTGAATCAGCGCTTGATACCTCGTCGTCATGGATACTACGGCCGTGGCACCGATATACGCTGGATCGACTGGATGCTTCTGATCAGGTTGTCGATCGCGCGCAGGCGCATCCGTTGCGGAGGCGTAGGCGGGCTGTGGGCATCAGGTACCGTCGTCCCCCAACCGGGCTCATCAATGACCACGCTGCCGTAAGCGTTCGCCACCTCGATGGCGGAAGAAGTCCCGGCCTCCTCCGGCTCGAGCAGGACGATGGTGGCGGACTCACCCACCACTTCGCCGCCCACGGTCGTGCCGCGGATGCCGATCGTGGCAACGGCGCCCGCCTCCACGCGCATCGAGCTTGCTCTGGCCCTGGCGATGAGGCCGGTGGTGAATCGGAAGGCGCCGCGCACCACGCGCATGGCGATGCTGTCATCCTGTCCCTGCGCGTAGCGGAATCCGGCGATGGCGAAGCTTGAGTCAGGGCCTAGCGAGAATGTGGTGTTATCCTTGAACCGTATCGTGACCACTGAGCGGCTTCGGGTCTCGATGCGGTCGTTCAGGTGCACGGCGTCTCCTGCGGAGAGCGGATATGCGATGCCGTCGTCTGCGAAGCGGGCGGCCTGCCCCTTGAGTTGAGCGACTTCGCCGACCTCGGACGTAGCGGCGACAACGGTTGAGGGATGGAGTGCGCCCAGGGACAGCAGCAGTAGCGACAGGATCCATGCGCTTGGTTTCATAGTGGCCATTTCTCCTTCAGTCGAAGCGTGACAGTGAGGTTCGCGAGTTGCCGAAACGCCCCACTCCCTCAGGGCGGGCCGATGCATGCCGCGGCAAGCTGCATTCTGCTCGGCGCGCTGACACTGACGGCGTGTGCCCCCCTTGCCAGTATCGCAGGCAAGGATCCGCGAGCTAAAGCGCTCGCGATCGCGGCTCAAGGAGGTCTTGAGCATAACACTGTTTCGACCGGTCCGTTTCGGCTGCTGACCTTCAGTCGCGGTCTTAAGAGCGCGCCCTCGCTGGTCATCTACATAGAGGGTGACGGCCATGCCTGGCGCACGCCGCGAACCCCGTCGTCCGACCCCTCGCCGCGGGATCCCGTGGCCCTGCGACTGGCAATCCTCGATGACTCCCCGTCAGTGTTGTACCTCGCAAGACCCTGTCAGTTCCTCACCGCTGCAGAGTTGGCCCAGTGTGAGCAAAGGTACTGGACCAGCCATCGCTACTCGACGGACGTCATCCTGGCGATGAATACCGCTATCGATCGGATGCTGGCCAGCACCAGGGCGGTCGGTGTCAAGATCCCGATCGGTCTGGTGGGTTACTCCGGCGGAGGGACTGTCGCCGCCCTGATTGCGGCGATTCGAAACGACGTGGGTTGGCTGGTTACTGTGGCGGCCAACCTTGATCATGACGCGTGGACCGGGTGGCATCGTGTCACGCCGCTGAGGGAGTCGCTGAATCCGCCCGACATGACAGCAAGACTGCGCTCGACTCCTCAGGTTCATCTGGCGGGCGAGCGGGACCGGCTCGTTCCGCCGTGGATCGCGAACTCGTTCCGGCAGCGACTCGGCGAGCGCGCACCCGTCATCGTGGAGACGGTTCCAGACTTTGACCATCAGTGCTGCTGGGAGGCAGTATGGCCGCGGATCGCCTGTCAGCAACTGGAGAGGTTGCGTGGCATCGCGTTTACGCCATGCCGCAGCCGCGCCGCTCCGCTGCAAGGGGAATAGCTGGCGGGACTCGCTGATGGATGCGAGGGGGGTTGAGCTTCTGAATCCCGGCGCCGAGCTGGAGCCGACGGATTTGACGGCCGCTTACTCTTCTGATGCATGCAGGATGAAAAGCTTCAGGTACTCGGTCTCCGGGATTGAGAGGTGGACAGGGTGGTCGGGACCTTGGTGCCCTTGCTCGAGTACGCGTGCACGCCGATGTGCGCCGAGTGCGGCTTGGCGCAGCAGGTCGCGAAAGTCAGGCGCCGGCAGATGCGAGGAGCACGAAGCGCTGATCAACACGCCATCCCCGGCGAGCAGTTGCATGGCCATGGTGTTGAGCCGGCGGTAGGCCTCCGAGCCGTTATCGAAGTCCTTTTTGCGCTTGATGAACGCGGGCGGGTCGAGGATGATGACATCGAAGCTCGCTCCGGCATGGCGCAGGTTCTTCAGCGCGTCGAATGCGTCGGCCTGTCGTACCGACAACCGGTTGCTCACCGCGTTCAGTTCGCTATTCTTCTGCAGCCGCTTCGCGGCAGTGGGAGAACTCTCGACGCAGGTCACCTCTGTGGCGCCGGCCACTGCCGCTTCGATCCCCCACGCACCGAGATAGCTGAACACATCCAACACACGCCGGTCGGCCACGTAGTGACGCATGCGTTCCCGGTTGAGACGATGATCGAAGAACCATCCGGTCTTCTGTCCGCCAAGCAGCGGCACCTCGAACCGGCAGCCATGCTCGGCGATCATGACTGTCTCCGGAACTTCCCCGCTTGCGGTCTCAATGTAGGCGGGCAGGCCTTCGAGCGCCCGTGCCGGACTGTCGTTGCGCAAGAGAATCGCCCGCGGGGATATCGCGGCGTTCAGCATGGCGAGGATGGCGTTTTTGATGGACTCCATCCCTGCCGTGTTGATCTGCACCACCAGAATGCTCCCGTAGCGATCGACAATGAGTCCCGGCAGCCCATCGCTCTCACCGTAGATCAGCCGGTAGTAAGGCTCCTCGAACAGGCGCGTGCGCACTTGCAGCGCCGCACGGATGCGCGCCTCGATAAGGCCAGGCGCAAATGGTTGTGCGGGATCGCGACTGACAAGCCGCGCGCAAATGAGCGAACGCGGATTGACATAGCCGGTACCCAGAGCCTTGCCGTTGTGGGTGAGTACGGACACGGCCTGCCCCGGCGCGAAAGCAGTGAGTGGCGTGCGCGCCGTATCGACCTCGTTGCTGAACACCCATACGTGCCCGGCACGCAGGCGGCGCTCTTCATGTTTCTTCAGTATCAGGGGCGCGTAATCCATTGCGGTCTCGTGAGCGAGCACATAGTATAGTGGCAGCTTCCACTGCCCCTGCGCCACGCACGCTGCGGCTGTCCGGCGCGCATGAGGGTGGTTGTGCAGTCTCGCCGCCTCACTGCATAGTGCCAGGGGAGGCAGGGCGTCCGGTCGCTCGCGACTCAATGTAGATGGAATAAAGCGACGGGAGGATCACCGCGCCTCCCGGCCGAACCAATCCATGCGCTATTCCACGCGACCTTTTCCTTCGTATCGCTTCGTGCCCGGCAAGGCGCCGCATCCAACGCGCGATCCGGAAGGTCATTCCTATGGCCGGGACGAGCCCCATGTGGGTGACTTTGGCGAGCACAATTGGCTGGAGACGGATGCGTATCTGTACGGCGTCGACCTGTTCAATCACGGCTACTGGTGGGAGGCCCACGAGAGCTGGGAGGCCTGCTGGGTGGCGGCGGGCCGCCGCACCGAGATCGGGTTGTTCGTTCAGGGACTGATCCAGATATCAGTGGCCTGCCTAAAGCGGCATCAGGGCTTCATCGACGTCGGGCAGCGCATGGCGTGGGACGGCCTGGAGAAGTTTCCCCGGAACGCACCCTGCTGTCTCGGTATTGTCATTCAGGAACTCAGGGCAGCGGTCGAAGCGTGCTTTTTCGGTGATCGAAGCGAGCCCCCCGTGATCGGTCTCAACGTGAGCCAGAGCTCAAAAAGTCGGGTCGGTGACAACTGATTTCTCATTTGTCGCCGACCCCTTTTCGCGGCGTTAGTTCCAGGTCCCACATACATCGTCACATGTTGTCGTACATGCTGCCCGGAAACTTTTCGAGGCCATCGTCGATGGTGTAGTAATCGCCGGCATCGGCAACGTAGATGTGACGAGTCGTGCGTAGCCCGGTAGGCGGATCGAGCGTGCCTGCGGCGATGGCGATACAGTCCCGTCCCGCGGGTTCCCAGAACACGCTTGCGCCGCATTCCGCACAGAAGCCGCGTCGTGCGCGCGACGAGGACAGGTACCACTTCAGTCCACGGTCGCAGGTCAGTGTCAACTGCGAGTGCGCTGCCGAGGTATAGGCGCCGAAGTGGCCATGCGTGCGGCGGCACTGACTGCAGTGACAATTCACGACGTCGCGCATGGGTCCGTGCACCACGTAGCTTACCGCGCCGCAGAGACACCCACCGTGGTGTTTGTGTTGTGACGTCATGTCCGCTCCTTCGCAACCGACAGTTGTTCCGCTGGATTCTAAAAACTGCCGGCTGCATGCGGCGATACCTACTTCGGCATAGCCGTGAGATGTTAGCTCTGGCTTCCCTTCATACGCGCTGCCGTCCCTGCGGACCTTTCAAAGAAATCCGCGGTCAGGCCGCGATACCCCGAACTGGCGCTTGGCCCTAACTAAGACGGCTGGCGATGTCTTCGGATTGATGCGGGCACGAAACAGCGACTCGCTGGCATAGATGTCCGACGCCCATCACCAGATGGCTGTCCATGATGACGTTCTTGATCGGCCCGGCCCTGGCCGCCACACTCTCGCCGTCATACGTGAAGGCTCGCAGGGTCTGCACGGTAAACGCCTTGCGTCCTTCATGGGGACTTAAGCAGCGATGCAATAGGTAACGGCCCCGTAACGCCTCCATCGCCGAATCGTGCTGCGCTCTGCGGTGTCAACGTAGCTATTGTCGAGGTCTCGCACCAACCGGCCGCCGTCTCAGGTGGCGGCCGACCCGCTCACTGATGCGCTTCACCAGCAAAAAGTCGGGTCGGTGACAAGTGATTCTCATTTGTCACCGACCCCTTTCTCGCTGAGCCGCTCCCTGACGCCGTAAGCTTGCGGTGCGCGAGCGGCAGCACCGGCGCATCGAAGGACAGGGGTATAATGTTGTGGAATCTTCCGGCACGATTGCCCGATGGCCCCTTCGTTGAATGCAAGCTGCTGCGACGGCCTGTGGCGGCGGAATCCGCTGCTGGTGCGGCTGCTGGGGCTGTGCCCGCTGCTCGCGGTGAGCGACCGGCTGGTGACCGCGCTGACGATCGGCCTCATCATGGTCATGGCGCTGACGTGCACCGAGGTGCTGACCGCCGGCACCCGGTATTTGATCCCGGCGCAGGCGCGTCCGGCCTGTCAGGCGCTTTTTGCGGCCTCGGCGGTGACGGTTATGCAGCTTCTCCTGCAGGCGCACGTGCCTGGACTGGCGCAGGCGCTCGGCATCTATGTGCCGGTCGTGGCGGGCTGCTGCCTGCTCATCGCCCGCGCCGAGGAGTTCGCCGCGAGACAGCCGGTCGCAGAGGCACTGCTCGACAGCCTGGGCCACGGATTGGGCATCCTTGCAGTGCTACTGCCTCTGGCTGCATTGCGGGAGATCATTGGCTACGGCAGCCTGTTGCGGGACGCGGATCTCCTCTGGCCGCAGGCGGGAAACTGGCCGGGTATTGGCGTCATGGCCGAGGAGTGGGGTCTCGCCGTCGCCGCGCAGCCCGCAGGCGCTCTGCTTCTCCTCGGCACCCTGCTTGCGCTGCGCAATACGCTGGTGGGGACCCGCACGCGACCATCAGCAACGCTCCATGAACAGCACCCGGCGCGCCGCGATCTTCCAGCGGCTTGAGGCGGCGAATCCGGCGCCGCGATCGGAACTCCTTTACGCGAGCCCCTTCGAGCTGCTCGTCTCCGTCATCCTGTCGGCACAGGCGACCGACGTAAGCGTCAACAAGGCGACGGACAAGCTATACAGGGTGGCCAACACCCCAATGGCCATGCTCAAGCTTGGCGAGGAGGGACTGAAGCGGCACATCAAGACTATCGGTCTGTACAACACCAAGGCGAGAAATATCATCCGTACCTGCGAGATCCTGGTGCAGGAGTACGGCGGCATAGTCCCGTGCGGGCGCGCCGCGCTGGAACGCCTGCCAGGGGTCGGGCGCAAGACCGCCAACGTCATCCTGAACGCGGCGTTTGGCGAGCCGACCATCGCTGTTGACACGCATATCTTTCGCGTCGCCAACCGAACGGGTCTCGCGCGCGGCAGGAACGTGGTGGAAGTGGAGAAAAGGCTGCTCAGACTGGTGCCGCCGGCGTACAGGCAGAATGCGCATCATTGGCTGATCCTGCATGGACGTTACGTCTGCACCGCCCGCCGGCCGCGCTGCGCGGAGTGTCTTGTCTTCGATCTCTGCGAATGGCGCGATCGGCACCGATTCGCAGCCGGGCCTGCGCGAGCTGACGCACTGCCTGGTAACTTGGATGGCGCCCACTCATCACCTTCTCCCGGACTCTCTACCAAGCTCTCTACCATCAAGGGAGAGGGTGTCTGAAGCTCGATCCGGCACGGCGAATGTTCATTGGTGAGCGCGCAACGGCGAGACGCTTCTTCGCCGAGGCCCAAGCAGCTCGGGGGGCTGGCGCTGGGGCCGCTGGAATTCATGCTCGCGGGAGTCGTGGCGGAGCACTCGGAGTATCACGCCTTGCTCACCGCCGCGGACTTCCCGCTCGAAGAGGAGTACACACCGGAGCGCGGTATCGCGAATCCCTTTCTGCATATGGGCATGCATCTTGCGAAGAACAGGTGAGCACGGATCGCCCACGGGGATCGCGGCACTCCACCGGCGACTGCTGCGTCGCCTCGGCGATACTCATGTCCTGGAACACCGCAGGATGGACTGCCTGGGTGAGGCGCTGTGGCGTGCGCAGCGCGATAACGTGTTTCCCGACGAAGGGGCTTGTCTTAACTGCCTGCGGAGACTGATGCGCGTATGACCACAATGGTGGATGTCACGGCCGCACCATCTCCTGGAGACAGACACACGCTGGAGCGCCAGGTAAAGGTCCTGGCGGAGGCGATTCAGAGCTTCGCCGTGTCCCTCAACCTTCAGGAGACGCTGCGCCACGCCATCGCGAGCTTCGTTGAGTACCTGGACGCCGAGGCCGCTTCGATCTTTCTCCTTGAGAACAACAACAACGAACTGGTGTGCCAGCAGTGCGCCGGGCCGGTCGACATCACCGGTCTGCGCATGGACGCGAACCAGGGCATCGTCGGCAAGACGGTGCGCGAGCTGTCTTGCCAGATGGTCCGCGACGTGCAGGGCGAAGAGAGTTTCTACGCCTCCATCGACGCGGGCACCGGCTTTGCGACGCGCTCGATCCTCTGCGCGCCGCTGGTCGTGCGCGGCCAGTGCATCGGCGCCCTGGAGCTCGTCAACAAGAAGAGCAACGACGGCCGCTTCGACGAGGATGACATGCATCTGGTTACCGCGCTCGGCTCGGCAGTGGCGCTGGCCGTACACAATGCGCGCATGGCGGCGGTCCTGGTGGAACAGGAGCGTGTGCGCAAGGAGCTGGAACTGGTGCGCGAAGTGCAGGTCAACCTGTTGCCGAAGGCCACGCCGGAGGTGGCGCCGGTGGTTGCCGTGAACATTCCGGCGCGCGAGGTGTCGGGGGATTTCTACGACTACTTCGCCCTTCCGGATGGACGCATTTACTTCAATCTCGGCGATGTTTCCGGCAAGGGCATGAACACGGCGCTTTGGATGGCCAAGACCACCGGGCTGCTGCGCTGCCTGGCGAAGAGCGCGCCGGATTTGAGCACTCTGTTAGCGCGCGTCAACGATGAGGTCTACGCCACCTCCTCGCACGGCATGTTCGTCACGCTGGTGACTGGCATGCTCGACCTCAAACGCGATGAGGTGCTCGTCGCCAATGCCGGCCACCTGCCGGCGCTCTACCGCGGGACGGATGGCGCCTACCGAGAGCTGTTCGCGGAGGGGCCGCCCCTCGGCGTGATGCCGGAGGCGGAATTCCGCTGCACGCGGCTCGCCCTTGCCGGCGGCAGTCTTTATCTGGTTACCGACGGCGTCACCGAATCGGCGGACGCCGAGAACCACGCGCTGGGCGTTACCGGGCTGCGCCGCCTTATCGACCGCGTCGCCCACCTTACGCCGCGCGCCCGGCTGGAACAGTTGGTGGCGGCTCTGCGCCTCTCAGGCCAGCGCCAGCGCGACGACATCACCCTGATGCTCCTTGAGAGGCCTCGGTTATGAGGAGCAGGCGCCTGCTTAAGCTGCGCTTTCCCTCCGACCCGGCAATCCTGCGCAAGGTGCGCGACCACGTGCGCGCGGCCGCCGAGAAATGCGGCTGCGGCGCGCAGGTGGTGGACCAGATTGTCATCGCCGTCAACGAGGCATGCACGAACATCATGCAGCACGCCTACAAGGGCGAGGGCTCAGGTGCAATTGTTTTGGAAATCTTCAATAATGGCCACGAGTTGGAGTTTCACCTCCGGGACTTCGCGGAGCCGATGGACCTGACTTCGATCGGACCGCGCAAACTCCATGAGCTGAAGCCCGGTGGACTGGGGACTCACTTCATCCGACAGATCATGGACGAGTATGCCTACGGACACCTGCACGGAAAGTCCGGCAACTTCCTGCACATGAAGAAGAGGATAGGCTGACACCCGCCCGGTGGGGCAGGCATGGACACAAATTAGGGTGGCAGCGGCGGATGACGGGTGTACATCATCCATGGAGCGCCGTGACATGACTTACGCAGTGCGCAATGAGGGCGGCTATGCCATCGTCGAATTGACCGGCGACGTCGACCTGTCCCGCTCGCCGGTCGCCAGATCAACCATCCTGTCCTGCCTGGCCGGTGCGCGCCATGTACTGGTGGATCTCTCGGAGGTCACCTATATCGACAGCTCCGGCGTGGCGAGCCTGGTGGAGGGCTATCAAACCGCGAAGAAGAACAAACTCCGGTTCGGTCTCATTGGCGTGAGCGAGGCGGCGCTGAACGTGCTGAAGCTGGCGCGCCTGGACAAAGTCTTCCCGATCCACGCCACACTCAGCGATCGCGTCAAGGCGGATGGCTAGCCCCGGTGCCATTCATGCCTGGGGAGTAACGCCGTGCTGGCCGATCCCTTAGTCGCCTGCCCGTGTTGAATGTCGACACGCACTGACGCCTTGATCGCATCCGTAGAACGTCTCGGCCGCGCGACCGTCGCGGTTGTCGAGGAGTTCGGCTACTACTTTCTGCTGCTGGTGGAGAGCCTTTACTGGCTGCTGTTCGGCTTCCTGCGCCGGCAGCCGGTGCGGGCGTCTGCCATGGCCGCCCAGATGATGGCCATCGGCATCGCCGCCGTTCCAATCGTGGTGATTCTCGCCTTCACCATCGGCGTCATGCTCGCCATCCAGGGCATACACACGCTGAAGACCTTCGGCGCCGAGGAACAGGTCGTGGTCGGGATCGCGCTGTCCGTCACGCGCGAATTCGGTCCGCTCATCACCGCCATCGTCGTGGCCGGGCGCTCCGGTTCGGCGCTGGCCGCGCGCATCGGCACCATGCAGGTGTCGCAGGAGATCGACGCCCTGCGCGTCATGAGCATCAATCCGGTGCGCTACCTTTCCTCACCGGTGCTCGCGGCGATGCTGGTGATGGTCCCCTCGCTCACCCTGGTTGCGGACTTCGCCGGTCTGTTCGGCGGTGCCGTGTTCAGCAACATCGAGCTGGGGTTATCTTACAACGCGTATGCGGATCGCACACTGACGGCGCTGCAGGTCGACGACGTGATGCAGGGTCTCATCAAGAGCCTGGTGTTCGCTGCCATCATCACCGTCATCGGTGTCAGCAACGGCTTCCAGGTAACGGGCGGCGCCGAGGGGGTCGGCAGGGCGACGACACGCTCGGTGGTGCTGGCGATCTCCTATATCGTTGTCGCCGACATGCTGTTTACGTATTTCCTTAACCGCTGACGTAGGAGTCTGTCGGAGCTGACACGCCATGCGCATTGCTGGCCAGACACGGCTACGGCTGCGACCCGGTGCGCGCAGCGGCGAGTGCGGAAGCGGGCCCACGCACACCGAGGTCGCCATCGTTCCGGCGCGCCGACTCGGTCCCGCACCTGCCACTGCGCGAAACCGTAGACCGGTCGGCGCATCGAAAATCGCACACCGTCGCGCACAGCAGCTTGAGTCCGACAGACTCCTGGCCCGGAGGGATGCATGAACGGCGTGAGCGCAGCACCGGTCATCGAAGTCAGGGATCTCGTGGCTCATTACGGTACGCGCAAGATCCTGGATGGTGTTCACTTGGATATCCCGCCCGGCGAGATCCGCATCATCATGGGGGGCAGCGGTTCGGGCAAGAGCACGCTGCTGCGCCACCTCCTCGGCATCAACCGGCCAACGAGCGGTAGCATCCGCCTGCTTGGCATCGACGTCACTGACGCCCCGGCGGCGGAGCTGTATCAACTGCGCAAGAAGATAGGCGTTGCCTTCCAAGGCGGCGCGCTGTTCAGCTCCATGACCGTCGGTGAAAACATCAAGCTGCCGCTGCGTGAGCACGCGAAGCTCGATGAGAAGACCATGGAGATCATGGTGCGCCTGAAGCTCGAGGTCGTGAATCTGGCCGGCTTCGAGCACCTGATGCCGGCGCAGCTCTCCGGCGGGATGGTGAAGCGCGCGGCCGTGGCCCGCGCCATCGTCATGGACCCGAAGGTACTCTTTTTCGACGAGCCTTCCGCCGGTCTGGATCCGGTTGTCTCGGCCGAACTCGACGAACTCATCCTCCGGCTGCGCCATGCGATGAACATGACCATCGTGGTGGTGACACACGAACTGGAGAGCGCGCTGAAAATCGCCGACCGCATCACGGTGCTGGACCAGGGACGCATCCTCATGACCGGGACCGTCGAGGAAGTGCAAAGCAGTGACATCGCGCGGGTGCAGGATCTGCTCAATCGCCGACCTCGCGCCGATGAGGTTAATCCCGACGACTACCTGCGCCGGCTGACCGAAGGATGAATGTGCATGCGACGCGATCACATCAATTACTTCATCGTCGGCCTGTTCGTGCTCAGCGTCTCGGTCGCCCTGCTCGCCCTGCTCTACCGCCTCACGGGGACTACGGGACCGACGGACCGCTATTACGCCTACTACGATAACGTTGGCGGCGTGAAGTACGGCACGGTGACATACTACAAGGGCTACCAGGTCGGTCAGGTGGAGCGCATCACGCCCGAGCAGCGCGATCACGCGACACGCTACCGCGTCGAGTTCAGTGTCACCCGCGGCTGGCAGATCCCACGCGGCAGTGCGGCCGCCATCGTCATCCCCGCCCTGCTCGCACCGGTCGTGATAGACATCCGCGAGGGGCCGGGACCGGAGCGGCTGCCGCCCGGTTCGGAACTCGAAGGGGCGGAGCAGGCGAATCTCTTCGCCGCCCTCAACGGCGTCGCGGCTGACTTCCACGAGCTGTCGAGAGAAGGCATCCAGCCCATGCTGCGCAATCTCAACGAGCGGATCACCGCGCTCAGCAAGGAGTACGAGTCGCTCTCGCGGGACGAGGTGCGGCCACTCCTGGAGCGGCTGCAGCAGCGTCTTGACGACCCGGAGCTTTTCGCCGATCTCAAACAGGTAATCGACAAGCTGGACGCCGGCGCAGACGCACTGCTCTCAGTGCTGAGAGAAGAAAATCAGCAGCACCTCGCCTCCATCTTGTCCAATGCCGACCGTGGATCGGCGCAACTGAACGAAGTGCTCGTACGTATCGAGGGTACGCGCGTGCTCATGCATCACCTGCTCGAACAGATGGACCAGCTGGTCGCTGAAAATCGCAGTGGTGTGACACAGACCGTCGGGGACGCCGCGACCGCAATGCAGGAGCTGCGGGACAGCATCCGCACGGTGGCAGACAACGTGGATAGCATCCTGCATTATCTGGAGAGCGGCACCCGCAACATAAATGAGTTCAGCCGCGAGGTGCGCGAGAATCCCGGGATACTCTTGCGTGGCAAACCGCCGCAGGATCCGCTGCCCCCCGGTGGCAACAACAGCAGCAGCGTGGAGGAAGAGCCTTGAGACATTGGAAGATCATCGCTTGTGTGCTGATCGGGCTCACCACTGGCTGCGGGCGCAATGTGGCGGTGCCGACCGACGTCTACTATCGTCTTGGCGCACCTCGCGTGGCACAATCGCTCGCGCGGCCGCTGACGGAGGGGGTGTTGTTCGTGGGCACTTTTCGCAGCGACGGTCTGAGCGGCGAGCGGCCGCTGGTATACAGCGATGCCCCGGACGATCTCACACTGAGGCAATATCATTACCATCATTGGGAGGACCCGCCGCCGCGGCTGCTGCGTCGACAACTGGTGCACTACCTGCGCGCCGCAAAGGCTGCCGGAACCGTCATGTCGGGTAAGGAGGCCAAATCCGATCAGGTGGTGCGCGGGCGGCTGTGGCGTTTCGAGCACGTGTTGCGCAAGAATGACACCTTTGTGCGAGTAGCGCTGGAGCTGCGACTGGAGGATCGGGAAGGCCGCGCGCTGCTGTTGAAGGATTACGAGGTGGAGAAGGTCGCCGCGCGCAGGGACGTGGCAAGCGTGGTCGCGGCAATGGACGAGGCGGTCAACGAGCTGTACGGCCAGTTCCTGGCCGATGCCGCGCGTGCCACCTCCGCTTTGAGCGCGGCGCCGTGAACGCGATCCTGGTAAGGCTCCGCCGGCATTGGATCCGTATCGCCTTGGGTCTCGCGGTGCTGGTAGCCTTCCTCCTGCACGTCCGCGAGGAGGAGGGCGGTCTGTTCCGCGTGGGCCTCATCGACCAGCTGGAGAATTTGGCCTACGACACCCGGCTCGCATTCAGCATGCCGCGCACCCTCGATCCGCGCATCGTCATCGTGGACATTGACGAAAAGAGCCTTGCGGCCGAGGGCCGCTGGCCGTGGCCGCGGCACCGGCTTGCGAAGCTGCTCGAGCAGCTGTTCGGCACTTACAGGGTGGCGCTGGTCGGGTTCGACATCGTCTTTGCCGAACCCGATGAAAGCTCGGGGCTCAAGGTACTGGAGCGTCTCGCGGCCGGTGAGCTAAAGGCCGTGCCGCGGTTTGACGAGGCGCTGGAGCAGCTCCGCCCCCAGCTCGACAATGATGCCATCTTCGCGGGCGCTTTAGGCGAATATCCGGTTGTGCTCGGATACTTCTTCAATGAGCAGGCGAAGGCGCGCACCGGCGCGCTGCCGGCGCCGACCTTCATCAAGGGCAGCTTCCCCGGCAAGCGCATCGCCTTCCGCGACGCCGCCGGCTACGGCGCTAACCTCGCCCTCTTCAACGAGGCGGCCTTGGGTGCGGGTCATTTCAATCCGTGGCTGGACGTAGACGGCGTGGTGCGCCGGGTGCCGATGGTGTTTTCCTTCGAGGGGGCTCAGTACGAGGCCCTGTCGCTGGCTGTCGCCCGCCACTACCTGCAGGTCAAGGATGTGCGGGCCGAATTCGAGCCCGTACCCTCGCTGGCGGCGAAGAGCTACTCGGGGTTGGAGTGGCTGCGCATTGGAAAAGCGCGCATCCCGGTTGATGAGCACGTCCAGGCACTGGTGCCGTACCGGGGCCATCAGGGCAGCTTCCCGTACGTGTCCGCGACTGACGTCATCAATGGCAAGGCGGACCCGAAGCTGCTGAAGGAGGGAGCGATCGCGCTGGTGGGCACGACCTCCGCCGGCCTGCTCGACCTGCGGGCCACGCCGGTGCAAAGGGCCTACCCCGGAGTGGAGATCCACGCCAACCTGATCGCCGGGATCCTGGACGGGCGGATCATGCAGCAGCCCGCCTATACGCGCGGCGCGGAGTTCGTGCTCCTCGCTATCTTTGGTCTCGTCTTTGCGCTGACACTGCCGATGTTGAGCCCGCTCGCAGCGACTCTGGCAGCTCTGGGCATGCTCGGTGGTTACATCGGGGTCAACCTCGCATTCTGGCACTTCGGCACACTGGTCCTGCCGATTGCCTCCGGCGTCCTGATGATGCTGGTGATGTTCCTGTTGAACATGTCCTACGGCTACTTCATCGAAACCCGCGGCAAGCGCCAGCTCACCGGACTGTTCGGACAATATGTGCCGCCCGAGCTGGTCGACGAGATGGCCAAGGACCCCGAACAGTACTCGCTCGAGGCGGAATCCCGGGAGATGACCGTGCTCTTCTCCGACGTGCGTGGCTTCACCTCCATCTCCGAGGGGCTGGAGCCCAAGGAGGTCGCCGAGCTCATGAATCAGATGCTCACACCAATGACGACCGTGATTCACGACCATCGCGGCACGATCGACAAATACATGGGCGACGCGATCATGGCCTTCTGGGGGGCACCGGTGCCGGACCTCGAGCACGCGCGTCACGCCATCACCGCGGCCATGGAGATGATGGCGAAGCTGGAGGAGATGAACGCGCAGTTCAAAGAGCGCGGCTGGCCCGAAATCAGGGTTGGCATCGGGATCAACACCGGCGTGATGAACGTGGGCAACATGGGATCGGAATTCCGCATGGCCTACACGGTGCTTGGCGACAGCGTCAACCTGGGATCGCGCCTGGAAGGTTTGACCAAGGGCTATGGCGTGCACATCATCGTCAGCGAGGCTAGCAAGGATGCAGTCCCGGATTACGCGTATCGGGAGCTCGACGTTGTGCGGGTCAAGGGCAAGGACAAGCCGGTCGGGATCTACGAACCGATTGCGCCGGCCACCGCTGTCGACAAGCGGCTGCAGGACGAGCTGAAACTGTACCGCCAGGCGCTCAGGTACTATCGCACCCAGCAGTGGGACATGGCCGAGTTGCAGTTCCTCAACCTCGCGAAGGCCGCGAACTCCGGCTACCTGTATAAGATGTACGCCGAGCGCGTAGCGTATTTCCGGCGCAATCCGCCCGGCAAGGACTGGGACGGCGTGTTCACCTTCACCACCAAGTAAGCACGCGGGTTGAACGGCCGTTGGATTGACAGAACTGATCTGCGGTGCCGCATGACTGGATTCGGGGCTTAGCTCCGGTCGCCCATGATGTAGTGCTGGAGCTGGTCGATGATAAATCTCTGCTCGGAGATGATGTCCTTGACCAGATCGCCGATCGAGACGATGCCAACCAGCGTGCCGTCTTCAATGACGGGGAGGTGGCGCAGGCGGTTCTCGGTCATCAGTGCCATGCATCCCTCGTTGGTCTGGTCGGGGCGCACGTACATGACCGGGGAGGTCATGATTTCGCGCACGAATGTCTCCTTCGACGCTCGCCCCATGAGCACGACCTTCCGGGCGTAATCGCGTTCACTGATGATACCGACGACCTCCTCGCCCTCCGTCACCACGAGCGCGCCGATGCCTTTGTCGGCCATCAGCCTGAGGGCGTCGAAGACCGACGCCGTGGGCGCGATGGTCTGCACGGTCTGATCCGGTTTGCCCTTAAGGATCTGAGCCACGGTTTTCATGAGCGATTCTGCGTGGTAAAGCCTGGGGCGAAAGCGATCTGTCCGAATACTCAGGCGCGCTGCCGCCGCCCAAGGAAAGGAAATCCGGGGAGTCCGGTGCGGGGGATTAGCGGCCGAGCAGGGTGAATTCCATCTTGATGCTGGCCAGCTCTACGATGTCGCCGTTTTTTAGCTCGTAGGCCTGCGGGCCTATCGCCGTGCCGTTGACCACGGGATAATGGGTTCCCCCTCCGTCGCTCTCGATATGGGTGAGGAAATAGCCCTGCGGGCGCCGGGAGATGACCGCGACCTGCACCCCGGGCTTGCCGAGCGTGATGAGCGCCTTGGTCAGTTCGAGTTCCTTCCCGGCAATCGGGCCGTTCAGAACGCGCAGCTTGCCGAGCGGCATGCCCGATACGGTCGCGGCAGCGGGTGCCGCGCTCGTGGCCATGGCCGGGGCTTGCTGAGGCGCCACGCCGGCATTGGCTGCCGCCTGCACGCTGGCGGCCGCCGCGCTGGCGGAGCCAGGACGGATGATCATTGTCTTCTCGAATTCCTCGTCGTGGGCCGTGGCGTGCTCGTTGACGTATTTCAACTCGTGCTTGCCGATACCGATAAGGTCGCCGTCGCGCAGGGCGTGCTTCTTGATGAGTTTGCCGTTGACGTAGGTGCCGTTGGTGCTGCCCAGGTCCTCCAGGAACGAGTCATCGAGGATGGTAATGATGAGCGCGTGCTTGCCGCTCACGGCCAGGTTGTCGATCTGGACATCGTTATCCGGTTTGCGCCCAATCGTCGTGCGTTCCTTGGTGAGTGTGCATTCACGCTGCACTGCACCATTCAAGCTAAGGATCAGTTTCGCCATAGGAACCTATCCCGTCTGTCGACCTTCTTCAACCAGCCCATTAGATTGTGCCAAGCTGAGCGCGCCGGGAAGCCACTCAAGACCCGTGCCAGAATCACAGAAATATTATCCTTACCCCCCTTGGCGTTAGCGACGCGGACCATCTCACGCCCTGCCTCTAAAAGATTAGCACTATATTTACTGAGGGTTAAGCGAATTTCTTCATCAGACATCATATCATTTAAGCCATCCGTACACAGCAGATAGATGTCCCCCGGCAGCACCCTCTCCTCAGTAATATCCACATCCACTGCATCTTCAATCCCCAAGGCCCGCGTGACAAGGTTTTTGGGGGTATTCGCGATTGCCTCCTCCTTGCTGAGGAAACCGCGGTCGACGAGTTCCTGCACCAGCGAGTGATCATTGGTCACCTGCTCGAAACTGCCACGGCGGAAGCGGTACAGGCGTGAGTCGCCGACGTGCGCTACGCAGATACGGTCATCGTAGAACAGGGTGCAGAGTACCGTCGTCCCCATGCCATGGCATTGAGGCTCGCTATTGGCCGTCTCGAAAATATGCAGGTTCGCCTTCTGGATGGCCTGTCTGAGCATCAACGCCCCCATGGTTCGGCCGCTGGCTTTGTCGATCTGGTGCGGTTCCCGTGCGGCGAGGCCGTGTCGGACCAGATCCATGACCACGCTGACGGCGATAGCGCTGGCGATCTCTCCCGCCTTATATCCGCCCATCCCGTCGGCGATCATGGCGAAACCCAGTCTCGGGTCGCTAGCGGTGCTGTCCTCATTGCGCGGGCGCTTTTGCCCAGGATCGGACAGGTTGACGACCTCCAGCGTTCCGGTGAGGTCCATTACACTTGTTTTTTCTGGGCGCATGCCTGCAAGTCGCGGGCTAACTCGCCGCCGGTCTGATAGCGCCTGCCGATGTCCTTTTCGAGTGCCTTGTTGATGATCCCCTGCAGGCAACGCTTGCCCTGGGCCAGCTCCGGTCGCGCCTCCAGGATGTCCTGGTGTGGTTCGTTCGCGATCTTGAACATCAGCGTGGCCATGGAATCACCGCGGAAGGGCAGACGACCGCTCAACAACTGGTACAGCGTGACGCCGAGTGAAAAGAGGTCGGAGCGGCCGTCGATCTTCTTGCCGGCCAGTTGCTCGGGCGACATGTAGGAAGGCGTGCCGAGAACCATGCCGGTTTTGGTCTTGCTCGAGTCGGTGATGCGCGCGATGCCGAAATCGGTGAGCTTGATGGCCTTGGCCTGCGGGTCGAACATGACGTTGGCGGGCTTGATGTCGCGGTGCACCACATTCTGCTGGTGCGCGTAATCCAGCGCCAGCGCGGCCTTATAGATGATGCCCATCACCAGCGGCACCGGCAGGAGGGCGTCCTCCTTGGTGTAGCGTGTGAGGTCGTGGCCGGTGAGGAATTCCATGGCGATGTAGGCGAGATCGTGCTCCTCGCCCGCGTCGTAGATGGTGACGATGTTGGGATGCTGGAGCCGGCCAGCGGTCTCGGCCTCCCGGAAGAACCGCTGCTTGACCTCATCGAGCTCGTCGGCCTCAAACTCCTGAGACAGCGCGAGGGTCTTGATCGCGACCACACGATTGATCTTCGGATCCCTTCCTAGGTACACGACACCCATCGCACCCTTGCCCAGCTCCTTTTCGACCTGGTAGCGGCCCAGCATGGGCTTCTGCACCGAGCCATCGTTGAGCAGCAGCGTTCCGCCGGGGTGCGAACCCGCGCCGCCGAGCAGGACCGTGTCCTCCATCTGCTTGGCGCGCACCATGCGCGTCGCGAGATCGCGGAATTTCGGGTTGTGACCGCCAATGTACTGATACACATTGTTGGCCTTGTTGAACTGGCGCTTGCGCTCGTAGTCGAGGGCCAGGTTGTAGAGCGGATCCATGATCGAATCATCGAGCGGGCACTTGCGGAACTTCTCGAAAGCCATGTCGAGCTGGCCCTGCTGCTGGAAGGCCAGCCCGAGCATGCGGTTGCTCTCAGCCGATTCCACGTCGGCCTTCATCTTGCCACGCTCGGTGACCAGGAAGCGCTTCGTGGTGAGCAGCAGGTGGCCACAGAGCAATAGCACCGCGGCGAGCATCGTCTGCATCCAGTTGCCCGATTTCATCGAAAAGAAGCTCAACAGCAGCAGCGTGACCAGCAAACCGGCAGTGGCCGTCGCCGCCGGTCCGGCTTTGAGCTTCGGCAGCAGCCAGGCGAGATAAGCGCCCACCAGCAGGTACAGCAGCAGCTCCACCCACGGCGCCCAAGCCGGTATGACGAAGAAGTTCTCGTTCAGGATGCTGGAGACCGTGTGGGCGAGTATGAGCACGGGCGCCATCTGGCCGACCGGCGTGTGGAAAGTGTCGCCGATGCCGAAGGCAGTACCGCCAATGAGCACGGTTTTCCCGGCGTACTTCTGCGCCGGGATCTTTCCCGACAGAACATCGTAGAAGGAATCGACCTGAAAGGCCGGTTCATTGCCGGCCTTGTTCTTGTAGAAGAAGGTGTGCATGCGCGAGATGGGATCCGTGCGGATGGACAGCTTGCCCAGCCTGACGGAATCGCCCTTCACCAGCTCGATGTCGCCTATGCCCAAGTTGAGGGAACGAGCAGCGATGGCCAGTGCGAGCGACGGGTAGTACCTGCTGTAGTAGTTAATGGCCAGAAGATCGGTGCGGATGCCGCCGTCTGGATCCTGCCACTGGCTTAAGTGACCGACAAGCGCAGCCGTGCTGCCGAGAGCGGGGATCGGGGCGAAGAGCTGCCTGGCGGGGAAGGGCTCCACCTCGCCCAGAGGCCCGACGCTGATCTTGCTGTCGCCCAGCGCGCTCCTCTCGACGTACTCGGGCGTGGGCTTGTCGGGATTGCCAAGCGGGGCACCCAGCTCGAAGAGGCTGGACAAGACGACGTTGCCGGCGCTGCCAATGGCCTTCTCGAGCTTCCCGTCGTTATCGAGTTCACCCTGCGCACTTCTCAGCTTGCTGCCAAGCTCGGCCAGCGCCGCATCGTCGCTTTGGGCCAGGCCGTTGGTCTCATAGAAGCCCAGAATGTCGTTGATGTATTGCAGTCCGGGATCGACCTGCGGCTCGGTGAAAAAGATTGTGTTGGCTATGACCTTGGCGCCGGCCTGCGCCAGCCTGTCGATTATCTCCGCGTGGACCTTTCGCGGCCACGGCCAGCGGCCAATGTTGCTGATGCTGCTGTCGTCGATGGCGATGACGGCAATCTGGGCGCCAGGGTCCCGAGTCGAGGCGCGCACACCGAAGTCGTAAGCGGCGCGCTCCAGCGATTCCACCCACGCCGGCCGATCGCCCTTCAGGAACAGAAGCAGAAACAGCAGCGTGAGGACCACGCCGGCGAACCAATCGGTTTTCCAGAACGTTTTGCTCATGGAGGAACGCTGGGAGGAAGCTTTCTTGGGCTCTTGCAGTCCCGCTGATAGTACCACTTATGCTAACAGTAAGAATAGCTTACGCCGACAGGACGCGAATGCAGCCGCGAGTGAGCCCGTGGATGCCCGGCCCTCAGGCCGGTGGCCCGCAGCACCTGCGATCAGCCCGCCGGTTTACACCAGTGATCCACCGCTTTCTGCGCCTCGGCCTCCGCCCTGGCACGCTCCTCTTTGCTCAGCGGACGCCGCTCGCCGTCCTTGTCTTCCTCGTACAGATACGAGGCGTGCAGGTACTGATCCAGCGTTTCCTTCGCCTTGGCGCAGTTCTGCTTGCGCTGCGCTTGCTCCTCTTTGCGTCTGGCTTCTTGTTCCTGCTGCTCGGCGCGCTCGTCTGCGTACTGATCGAGCAGCTTCTTCGTCTTCTCCTCGCGCTCGCCGGTTGTGGGACCTTGCGCGGGCAGGTTGTCTTTAAACTTGATTTCCGTCGAATCGCTGGAGCCCGGCCGGTCACCATAGTGGACCTTGCCGTTTTCATCGACCCACTTGTAGACGGGCGCCGCCGTGGCGGTAATCACGAGGCCCGCGCCCAGCATGCTGGCGAGGAGCGGAAACAGGTAGTGAGACATGGCGCGGAAACAGGCTGATGGTTGTTGCGCTCGTCCGTACAAGGCCGGTGCACGCAACGCCGGCTGGAGTAATCTCGTTAGCGTCGGGAAACCGGTAAAGTTTAGCGCGCCGGAAGCCGGGATGCCTGAACAGACGGCATACGCATGCCCCTTCGTCAACAAGCAGCGGGCGCAGCGGTCTGCTGCGGGGAGGAGGCGATTACATCGATACGGCCGGGCAGGTGGAGATCAGCGCTCCAGATACTGGAGTTTGTCCTTTACATCCTTCCACTCATCGGCGTCCGCCGGCGCGTCCTTCACCTCGTTGATGACCGGCCAGGCCTTCGACAGATCCGCGTTCAGTTGCAGGAACTGCTGTTGCTCGGGGGCGAGGTCATCCTCGGAACAGATGGCGTTGACGGGGCACTCGGGCTCGCACAAGGTGCAATCGATGCATTCATCCGGGTCAATGACGAGCATGTTCGGCCCTTCGTGGAAACAATCGACCGGGCAGACCTCCACGCAGTCGGTGTACTTGCACTTGATGCAGGATTCGGTCACTACGAAAGTCATTGAATTCGTCTCACATGTACGGATTAATGAATGAAGCATTATAGCTTCGCGGATCCCCTGCGGGAAAGGCGGAAGCAATGCCGGGCCTGGGCTTGGCTGATCCACGATTCGCCTAATCGGGAAGCGATCCAAACGATAGTCGCGTTTGGCGCGTTAGGGGTGCGGGCGATCGGCCTGGACGTCGCACGCCGTCGAGACAACCACGCTCAAGACCAAGGGAAACGCCGCCCGTTTGCCGCGTTGGGGAACCTCTGATTAAGTCAGAGGATCCTGCTGCACAGGGATGTCCCGCCATCTTCGAAGGCGGCAAGCCGTTGAAGATGAAGCAAAGCAAAAACCACGCTTGTTGCCTTGCGTGCTCTGAGAAGTCCACGATGGACTTATTCGGAGCTCCTTAAGTGAGCGCTGCGGGCGATCCCTTCGACTGCGGGGTGCCATGGCTCCCAAGGGCCAGGAGCCCGGCACCCACTACGAACAGCACGATGAGTGACAAGATCGACAGGCGTGAACTGCCGGCGATGAGCGCCGTTGCGCCCATCAGGAAAGGGCCGAGAACCGACGCGAACCTGCCCATCATGTTGTAGAAGCCGAAGAACTCAGCGGGCCGATCGGCGGGTATCAGACTGCCGAAGTAAGAGCGGCTCAAGCTTTGAACGCCTCCCTGTACAAGGCCGATCGCGACGGCTATGGCGTAGAAGCTGGTCAGGTTCGGCGTGATCACGATCCAGATGGTCACGGAGACATAAGTGGCGATGCCGATTAAGATGCCGGCACGCGGGCTGATACGCTCACCCAGCCAGCCGAATAGCAACGCCGCCGGAAATCCAACGAACTGGACTACGAGCAGGACCATGATCAGGCTTTCGGCCGGGATTCCGAGGGAGAGTCCATAATCCGCCGCCATCTTCTGGAAGGTGTTGACCCCGTCGATGTAGCACCAGTAGGCGAGTAGAAACAGCCACAGGGGCCGGTAGCGGCGGATCTCACGGAAAGTGCCGGCGAGCTGCGCGAAACCCTCGCGAATCGCCCGGCTGGCTCCCGCATGGCGGATCTCGCTGCGTTCACGCACGAAAAGAAAAAGGGGAATAGCAAAGATCGCCCACCAGGCAGCAACCGTTACGAAGGCAACGCGCACCGCGGCGCTGGAATCTGCAAGGCCGAAGGACTCCGGATCCAGCGTCATCCATGCGTTGAGAGCAAGGAGTACACCGCCGCCCAGATACCCCAGGCTATACCCAAAGCTCGAGACGAGATCCAGGCGCTTGCGCGGCGCAACGTCGATGAGCAGCGAGTCGTAAAAGATCATCGCACCCGAAAATCCGAGTGACGCCCCTATGTAAAGCATCGCCGCCCACTGCCATGCCCCCCGTTCCACAAAATACAGGGATCCCGTCATTACGAGAGCAAGCGCCGTGAAACTGGCAAGAAAGCGCAGGCGCGCCCCACCGCGGTCGGCAATCGCACCGAGCAGGGGTGCAAGCACGGCAAGAATGAAGCTCGCCGTGCCGTTGGCGACTCCCAATCGGAAGGTGCTGACCGTTGCCTCCGTCCCCACGCTCCAGTACTGCTTGAAAAATATTGGAAAGAAGCCGGCCATGACAGTCGTGGCAAATGCAGAGTTCGCCCAGTCGTACAGAGCCCAGGCGAAAACGGGCCGGCGGAGGAGCAGAGATTTCAAAATCAGCGCTTAGCGCCTGGCGGTCAAAGGCTTCGGGTCGACATGAGTAAGCACGTCATGACATCGGCACCATGCAGACTTACAAGAAATTTCGTGTTCCCCCATGCACTGCTATTGATCCATCAGCGCATGGCGGCGGGCAACATCGGCGGACACCTCCGGTTCCTTTTCTCTTTCGGCCTCTTCCTGCTGCTGCAGCACCCACATGCGGGCGTAGGCACCATCCTGCTCGAGCAACTCGCGGTGGGTACCGCGCTCGATGATGCGCCCCGCGTCCATCACCAGGATCTGATCGGCGTCGATGACGGTCGATAGCCGGTGGGCGATGACCAGCGTGGTGCGGTTCTCCGCGATTCTCTCAAGTTCCGCCCGGATGATTCTTTCCGTTCGGGAATCCAGCGCCGAAGTGGCTTCGTCGAAGATCAGGATCACCGGGTTCTTGAGCAGCGTGCGGGCAATCGCCACCCGCTGCTTTTCGCCGCCGGAGAGCTTCAGGCCCCGCTCGCCCACGATAGTGTCGAACTTGTCCGGCAGACTCATCACGAAGTCGTGGATGTGCGCCGACTTGGCGGCGCGGACGATGTCCTCGCCGCTCGCCTCCGGCTGGCCATAAGCGATGTTGTACCAGATGTTGTCGTTGAACAGCACCGTGTCCTGCGGCACGATGCCTATGGCCGCGCGCAACGATGTCTGCGTCACGTCGCGAATGTCCTGCCCATCGATGAGGATGCTCCCGCCGCTCACGTCGTAGAAGCGGAACAGCAGCCGCGCCAGCGTCGACTTGCCGGCGCCGCTTGCGCCCACTACGGCGACCTTATGTCCCGCCGGCACATCGAAGCTGATGTCGGAGAGGATCTGCCGCCTGGGCTCATAGTGGAAATCCACGTGCTCGAAGCGCACGGCCGCGCCGTTCACGACCAGCGCTCTGGCATCAGGCTTGTCGTCCACCTCGCGGTTTTCATGCAGCAGGCGGAACATCTTCTCCATGTCCACGAGCGCCTGCCTGATCTCGCGATAGATGACACCAAGGAAGTTAAGCGGAATGTAAAGCTGGATCAGCATTACGTTGACCAGCACCAGATCGCCGACGGTCATCGTCCCGGCTACCACGCCCTTGGCGGCAAGCACCATGAGCACAGTCACCGCGGCGGCGATGATGAGGCTCTGCGTGGAATTGAGCAGCCCGAGCGAGGTGCGGCTTTTCACCGCCGCCTGCTCCCAGTGCTCCAGGCTCTCGTCGTAGCGCCGCGTTTCGAAGTCTTCATTGCCGAAGTATTTCACCGTCTCGTAATTAAGCAGGCTGTCGATGGCGCGAGTGTTGGCCTTCGAGTCGAGTTCGTTCATGGCGCGGCGGAAATGCGTGCGCCACTCGGTAATGAGCACCGTGAGCACGATGTAGAGACTGATGGCAGCGAGCGTGATGAGGCCGAACCAGATGCTGTACTTGCTGATAAGGATCGCGCCGACCAGCGCCATCTCGATGAGCGTCGGCAGGATGCTGAAGACGATGTAGCTTATCAGCGTGTCGATGCCGCGCGCGCCTCGCTCCACGTCGCGGGAAACGCCACCGGTCTGCCGCTCCAGGTGAAAGCGCAGCGAGAGCGAGTGCAGATGCCGGAAGGTTTTCAGCGCGACCTGGCGTATTGAGCGCTGCGCCACCCTGGCGAATAGGATGTCGCGCAGTTCGTTGAACAGTGTGCTCGACAGTCGCAGCAGACCGTAACCAATGACGAGAAATACCGGCACGGCGAGTATCGCGGTGTTCCTGTCCAGCGCATCGACGATATCCTTCAGCACCAGAGGCACGCCGACATTGGCAACCTTGGCCGTGATGAGACACCCGAGCGCGAGCACCACGCGTCCGCGAAACTGCCACAGGTACGGCAGCAGAGTCTTTAAGGTCCCCCAGTCACCGCGACTGGCAGGCATCGGTCCCGCGTGGCGGGAAGGGGTATCGGCATGGTGACGCATCGCCAGATTGTAGCCCCGCGGATGCGAAACACGGATTCCATGTAGGTTGGGGGCACAGACAGGAAGTCGAAAAGCTGCTGAGCAGGCTACCTGACAACAGCACGCTCGAAGACATCCATGTATCACCTGCATGTCCTGGAGAAAATTAGACGCGGACGCGCCGATATCGAAGCGGGACATGGGTTGTCCCACCAGGAGACCAGGCAACGGTTGCGCCGATGGCTGCAAGAATAGATGCGACGCTACAAGGCGATCGTGAACCTGGTCCAAGTGGCTTTTGCTCGGATACAGAAATCTGTATGATAATGCATCAATGAAAACCACTCTCGATCTCAACGACCAACTGCTTGTCCGCGCCAAGGCGCAAGCCGCCCGCGAGAAGAAAAGTCTTACCAGGCTTATTGAAGAAGGCCTCTCGCTTCGGCTGCGCAAACCTTCAGGAGCGGCACGCGGGTCGGGGTTGCCTTTACCTGTCTATCATGGCAAAGGCGGGCTGGTCGAAGGAGTAAACCCGATTTCCAACCGTTCGATGTTCGAGGCGGCCGGCGATGACGCCTGACGTGAACGTGCTGGTGGCGGTCTCGCGTTCCGACCATCCGCATCATCGTCAGGCCCTTGCTTGGATGAACGAAGCGCTGGCTGCCTGCATTGCCGGCGCGACGCTGCATGTGCTGCCGATGATCGCGGCGAGTTTTCTGCGGCTCGTCACTCATCCAAAGGTGTTTAATCATCCCACACCGATCAAGGACGCCGTTCGCTTCCTCGACGCACTGCTTGCAGCACCTGGCGTCGAGATGCCGGAACTTGGTCGCGAGTGGACCGCCTTTCGCCAGCTCTGCCAGCACCGAGGTCTAAGCGGCAACGCTATCCCCGACGCATGGATCGCAGCCGCCGTTAGGGCGAACGGAGAGAATCTGGTCACGTTCGACCGCGACTTTGTCACGCTGCTCGACAAGCATGACTTGACGGTCCTCGCGATCACCTGATCGTGATGCCCTCACACGGAAAGTAGTGTTGCGTCACCGAACCACTCGCTATAAGGGATAAAGCGATGGCAGGCTTACCCGTTAAGCTACCGATTTATAACGCAACAAAAAAGGATTCGGATTGGGAACGTCACGGACTCCGAACGGCCAAGCTTGTTCGCAGCCTTTGGAATGCAGCGCAAAATAGAGAGAGACGTGATCGAGGGTTTCTTTCTCTCTTGACTCGAATGGGCTGGTGCAACGCGAACAAGGATGGTTACTCGCACAGCACTACCCGGTGGCGCAATCGCCACTTGGGTGATTATTTGGCAGATGATCCCTATGCCGAACCAGACTCGTTGGTCAAAGCTGCGCAAAGGCGATGGCCCAGATCACGCAACATCAACTGGAAGTCGTTGTTTGCGCTGTCATACAAGACCGGAATTACACACTACTATAGGTCCCTGCGCGAGCCCGCCCTTAGGCTTATGGCAAGGCCGTCGGGTGCTATTGCCAGAGTTTTTGGGACGGTTGCAAAGGGGCAACGCGATGCGCGTCACGTGGAACAAGCCATGCGAATCGTAGACAGTATCCCCGGCTTTCGCACACCACGTGGCGGAAACGGCCATCTCGTCAATACGATCTCGCCTGCTTTGGCATGCCTCGACCCCGCCCGGCTATTTCCGATCATGAATGAGCGAACTGCAAGTCTACTTAAATCGCGAGGAGCAACCCACGATGCCGACGGAGCTCGGGCTCTTGCGGATTTGATTTTGTCGGGCGAGGTTGGTGTGGAAAACAGCTTCCAGCTCGATATCTATAGCCAAAACTACCGATTTCCGCGAGTGGCGATTCAGCGATTAGCCTCAAAGACTCGAACGAGCAGACTTGTGGGATTAAAAAACGAACAAGATTCATTCGCGCAAATAGCCCGGCAGCGGCGGCGTATCCGCAAGCGACATAACGCGTTGGTCAACTCGTTCCAGAGATGTGTTCTTCTGAAATATGGCAGGGCGGAGGAAGAACCTTACGATCTTCTGCTAAGAAACTGGCGGAAGGGACGGCATTTGCTAATCGAAGCCAAGACATCCGCGTCCAGTACAAGTGGACGTTTCCAGATCCGTACCGCAATTGGTCAGCTATTTGATTATCGACGTACTCTGCTTCTAGACAACCCCCGGAGTCAAATAGACTTGGCCGTGCTTCTTCCTCGCAAGCCAGATACCGACATCATTGAACTCCTGGAGTCATTGGACATACGGACTCTGTGGTTTGCTAGAGGGCGGCTTGCTGGAACGATAAACATTTAGCGCTTGTTGATAACCAAAAAAAGTGAAGCCGGTGTCGACCTCGATTCACTTGTTTAGCATCTGGCGGAGGCGGTAGAGGAGTTCCAGCGCGTCACGTGGGGAGAGTGTGTCCGGATTGATGCCGGCGAGTGCGTCAATGACGCGCGCGTGCGGCTCGAAGAGATTCATTTGCGGAGTCGGGCTGGGACCCGGTCGCGGGGCTGATTCCAAGTGCTCAAGATAGTCCTTTGCGCGCGCGACCACCTCGGGCGGAACGCCGGCGAGCAGCGCCACCTGCAGACCGTAGCTGCGGTCGGCGGGACCGTCCTTGACGCGGCGGAGAAACACGATCTGGTCGTGATGCTCCACCGCATCGAGGTGGACGTTGGCGACGCCCTCGATCTCCTCAGCGAGCGAGGTCAGCTCGAAGTAGTGGGTCGCGAACAAGGTGTAAGCGCGGATATCTCTGGCCAGGCACTCGGCGGCGGCCCAGGCGAGAGAGAGACCGTCGAAGGTGCTGGTGCCGCGGCCGATCTCGTCCACCAGCACAAGACTCCGCGAGGTGGCGTAGCGCAGGATGTTGGCCGTCTCGGTCATCTCCACCATGAACGTCGATCGCCCGGACGCCAGGTCGTCGGCGGCGCCGATGCGGGTGAAGATGCGGTCGATGGGCCCGATGCGGGCCGTCTCTGCAGGCACGTAGCTGCCGGCGTGGGCGAGCAAAACAATCAACGCGGTCTGGCGCATGTAAGTAGACTTGCCGCCCATGTTCGGACCGGTGATGACGAGCATGCGTCGATCAGGGCTGAGCGTTAGCTCGTTCGGGATGAACGGCTCCTCGCCGCGCAGCTCGACCACCGGATGTCGGCCCCCCGTGATCTCGATGCCGGGCGTCTCGGTCAACTGCGGGCAGCAGTAGCCGAGCATCTCGGCCCGTTCCGCGAAGCATCCCAGCACGTCCAGCTCGGCGATAGCGGCGGCGCTGTCCTGCAGGAGCGTGAGATGCTGCTGCAAGGTATCGAGCAGCTCTTCATACAGCCGTTTTTCGCGTGCCAGCGCCCGTTCACCGGCGCTCAGCACCTTGTCTTCGTGCGCTTTCAACTCGACGGTGATGTAGCGCTCTGCGCCCTTGAGCGTCTGCCGCCGCTGATAGTGCGCCGGCACGCGCTCGCTCTGGGCACGACTTACTTCGATGTAGAAGCCGTGCACCCTGTTGTACCCGACCTTCAGATTGGGGATGCCGGTTGCCTCGCGTTCGCGCCGCTCGAGCGTCACAAGAAACTCACCGGCGTTGCTCGACAGTTGCCGCAGTTCGTCCAGTTCCACGTCGTAGCCGGCCGCGATCACGCCGCCGTCGCGGATCCAGAGTGGTGGGGACTCGACAATCGCCCGCGCGAGCAACTGCTGCAACTCGCCGAAATCATGTAGCCGCTGTCCCAGAGCACTGAGGCCGGGATCATCGTAGCCGAGTGCGTTCTCGCGCAGTGCAGGCAGCGCCATCAACGAGTCCCGCAACTGAGCCAGGTCGCGTGGGCGTGCCGATTGCAATGCGATGCGGGCGAGGATCCGCTCCATGTCGCCCACATGCCGCAGCGACTCGCGCAGCGTCGTCAGCCGGCCGTCCTGGATCAGTGCGCCGACTGCCTGATGGCGGCCGCGCAGGATCTGTACGTCTCGAAGCGGCCGCGCGATCCAGCGCCGGAGCAGGCGGCTTCCCATCGCCGTCACAGCGGTATCCATGACAGCCACCAGCGTGTTCTCATTGCGGCCGGCGAGACTCGATTCGATCTCCAGGTTGCGCCGGCTGGCGGCGTCCAGAACGATGGCGTCGGTGGCCTGCTCGACGCGCGGCGGCTTCAGGTGAGGCAGTTTCGACTGCTGCGTATCGGCGGCGTACTGAAGCACGGCGCCTGCCGCCGCCAATGCAAGCGGGAGGTGCTCGCAGCCGAAACCTGACAGGTCCTTAACCTTGAACTGCTGCTGCAGGGCGCGCCGTCCGGAATCCGCGTCAAAGGACCACGGCGGCCGCACGGTAATACCTCGCCGGTCGGCCACTGCATCGAGCAGCGGCGATGACTCGGCGACCAGGACTTCGGCGGGCTGCAGGCGCTCCAGTTCATCCATGAGATCTGTCTGGCTGCCCAGTTCCGACACGGTAAGGCGGCCGCTGCTCAAGTCGAGCACCGCCAGGCCTATGAGCTGGCCCCGCTTGTGGGCGGCGAGGATGAGGTTGTCACGCTGCGCCTCCAGCAGCGCATCGTCGGTCACCGTGCCGGGCGTTACGATCCGCGTAATGCGGCGCTCGACCGGCCCGCGGCTGGTGGCAGGGTCGCCGACCTGCTCGCAGATCACGACCGACTCGCCGAGCCGTACCAGCCTGGCAAGATACTGGTCGACCGCGTGCGCCGGCACACCGGCCATGGGAATAGGGTCGCCAGCCGACTGGCCGCGGGTTGTGAGCGCGATGTTCAGCAGCGCGGCGGCCTTGCGCGCATCCTCGTAGAAAAGCTCGTAGAAGTCCCCCATGCGGTAAAAGAGCAGGGTGTGAGGGTGCTGGGCCTTGAAACCCAGGTACTGGCGCATGACAGGGGTGTGGTCGGCATGGGCCGATGGCCCGGCACGGTCTGCGCGCGCGCCCTGAGGTGGTGAAGGGCGCGATGGTGGGGAACCCTGCGAGGCAAGACCGGAGGAAGGCTTGAAATTCGCGGACATTGCCCGCAACTATACGCATTCGTGACCAGTAGAAAAGAGGGAGCACCACCAGTCATGACCGTCGATGTGAATAAGCAGACACTGGGTTTCCAGGCCGAGATCAAGCAGTTACTCGATCTGATGGTGCATTCGCTGTACAGCAATCCCGACATCTTCCTGCGCGAACTGATATCGAATGCCTCCGATGCGGCGGAAAAGCTGCGCTTCGAGGCGCTCGGCAAGGACGAGCTTTACGAGGGCGACACCGGCCTCGGTATCACTGTCGAGTACAGCGAATCGCAGAAGACAATAACGGTGCGCGACAGCGGCATAGGCATGTCGCGCGAGGAGGTCATCGCCAACCTGGGCTCTATCGCCAGGTCCGGCACTCGCGAGTTTTTCCAGAAACTGACCGGCGATCGGCAGCACGATTCACAGCTCATAGGCGAGTTCGGCGTGGGCTTCTATTCATCCTTCATCGTCGCCGACCGGGTGACCGTCACGACGCGCCGGGCGGGTCTTCCGGAGCAGGAGGGCGTCCGCTGGGAGTCAAACGGCGAGGGCGACTACACGGTGCAGACCGTGAAGCGCAAGAAGCGCGGAACGGAGGTCGTCCTGCACCTGCGCGATGAACACAAGGACTATCTCAACGGCTGGAAGCTGCGCGAAATCATCCGTAAGTACTCCGATCACATCACGCTGCCGATACGGATGCCGAAGGAAGGCGAGAAGGAGAAGGGCCACGAGACGGTCAATTCGGCGACGGCCCTGTGGGCGCGCAACAAGAAAGACATCAAGGACGAGGAGTACAACGAGTTCTACAAGCACATCGCCCACGATTTCGAGACGCCGCTGGCGCGCGTGCACACGCGCACGGAGGGCAAGATCGAGTACACGACGCTCTTTTTCCTTCCCGCGCGGGCGCCCTTCGAACTGTGGGATCGGGAAGCAAAGCACGGCGGTGTCAAGCTTTACGTACGGCGCGTATTCATCATGGATGACGCCGAGCAACTATTGCCGAAGTATCTGCGTTTCGTGCGGGGCGTCGTCGACACGAGTGACCTGCCGCTGAACATCTCGCGCGAGATCCTGCAGCGCAATAAGGTCATCGACACCATCCGCGCCGCATCGGTGAAGAAGCTACTCGGCCTCATGGAGGGCTTGAGCGCGGAGGATTATCAGAAGCTCTGGAAGGAGTTCGGACGGGTGCTGAAGGAAGGCGTCGTCGAGGATCCCGACAATCGCACCCTCATCGCCAGGCTGCTGCGCTACCCGAGCACCCGCGCCGACAGCGAGGATACTCTCGTGTCGCTCGCCGATTACGTCGGAGGCATGTCGGCGGGGCAGGAGGCCATCTACTACCTGACGGGAGAGAGCTTCACCACGGCGAAGAACAGCCCGCACCTGGAGGTCTTCCGCAAGAAGGGGATCGAGGTGCTGCTCATGTGCGACCCCATCGATGAGTGGGTCGCGACTTATCTCACGGAGTTCGAGGGCAAGCCGCTTAAGTCTGTAGCCAAAGGCGCGCTTGATCTGGGCAAGCTCGGTGACAAGGAGGAGGACAAGAAGGAAAGCCGCGAGGTCAAGGACCTGCTCGGCCGCCTGCGCAAGGCACTGGAAAATCAGGTCAAGGACGTTCGCGCCACGAATCGGTTGACAGACTCACCGGCCTGTCTGGTCGCCGACGACCACAGTATGAGCGGAAATCTGGAACGCCTGCTCAAGGCCGTCGGCCAGAAGATCGACGGAACAAAACCGATACTGGAGATCAACGCCGAACATTTCCTGCTGAAGCGGCTTGCCGGGGAGCAGAACGAAGCACATTTCGGCGACTGGGCACGGATCATCTTCGATCAGGCGCTGCTGGCCGAGGGAGGGCACCTCGAGGACCCGGCCGGTTTTGTGCGTCGCCTCAATGCGCTGATAGGCGAATTGAACGGCGCGCAGGTGTAGGGCGGAAGCCCGCAGGGCGTTCCGCCTGTTAGCGTACGCGCGAATAGATGACCTGGTTGCCGGGGTCGTTATCCTGGATGGTTCGGAAGCCGTCGCTCTCGCGACGCACCGTGTAGTGCACGCCGTCCACCACCAGCTTGTCATCCTGATACTGGCCGCTGATGCGCCCGCCTCGCAGGTGACCCGCCACCGCGCCGTCGGCCGTGATCTCAAGCTGCACGCCCGCGTCGTACAGCGGGTTGTAGCCGCGAAAGGTACCGATCAGCCAGCTCGGGACAGCGGCACTGCCGGAGCGGGGGCTGCCGTAGGCGAAGGTCGCGCGGCAACCTCCCTGAACCCAGATGCCCTTCTTTTCATAACCCCACGTTTGCCCCAGGACGCAGGCGGCCTTCGAGTGCTGCTGGCTGACACGCACATTGCTCTGCGTATCGGCCGGGCAATAATTGTACTGGCCGCGCGCGCTTTCACATATCAGCGTTGCCTGGGTGCTGGTGCCTGAAGGAGTGGTTCGTGGCGGCGCAGTGGCGCCATAGGCGAACTCCGCGCGGCAGTTGTCGCTGACCCAGATCCCGTTTACGTCGTAACCCCAATTCTTGCCCTCCACGCAGGCGGTGGGCGACAGTTGCCGTTTGATGGCGACTGCACCCTGCGTGGACGCCGGGCAATAGCGGTACTGTCGATATTCGCTCTCGCACACCACGATCTTCTCCCCCACCGCTGCGGATTGTGCTGGCGCTGCAGTCGTGCTGCGCCCGAAGGCAAATTCGGCGTGGCAGCCCCCATCAACCCAGATCCCTCTGACGTCGTAGCCCCAGTTCTCGCCCTGGACGCACGCAGCGTTGGAGATCTGGCGCAGAAATCGTACCTCTCCCTGCGTGTCGACATTGCAGCGACGAAACTCGCTGCCAGCGCTCCCGCAGATGATCGTGCCGTAGCCCTGCGCCAGTGTACCCGAAGGGCTCGCGAGGAGCAGGGTGGCGAGCAGGTATACGGGAAATTGCGGCCGGCATCCGATTGTCATGCCTCTCCCCCTCATGGCGATCCACTCCGCGCGGTACAACTTCATGATAGCAGCCGTTAACGCGGTATGGTCCTCTACAGCCACAAGGTGACCGGTCCGCTTGTCGATAAAGGCCGGCCTCGGTTGGCTGTCGCCTCAGCGAGCATCCAAAAGCCTCTCAGGCGATCGGGCATAATGTCGCGGCCATGAAACAGGCTGCGACAACTGCCCGCAGACTCATCCGCCGCGCCGCAAGCCGATTCAGGGCCGCGGATCTGTTCTATGGTCACGGCACATGTGAGCCCCTGGATGAGGCCGTGTACCTGGTCCTCTGCGGGCTGGGGATTCCCTTCGGATGCCCGGACGAAGACCTTGATCGGCCGCTCACAGCAGAGGCTGTGCGACGTATCGAGGCGCTGGTGCAAACGCGCGTGCAGACGCGCACGCCGGCGGCGTATCTGCTCGGCGAGGCTTACTTCGCGGGACTGGCCTTCCACGTCGATGAGCGCGTGCTGATCCCGCGCTCACCGATCGCCGAGCTCATCGAACAGGGCTTTGCGCCGTGGGTGCATGAGGAGAAGGTAAGCGCGATCCTCGACCTGTGTACCGGCAGCGGGTGCATCGCCGTCGCCTGCGCGCTCGCGTTCCCCAACGCAGTGGTGGATGCAACGGACATCTCGGCGGATGCGCTGGAGGTGGCTTGCGTCAACGTCGCGCGACATCGCGTGGACGATCGCGTGCGGCTCATCCAGTGCGATCTGTTCGCGGCACTGGGCGCTCGCCGCTACGATATCATCGTGAGCAACCCCCCTTACGTGCCGGCCGATGAGATCGCCGAGCTGCCGGCCGAATACGGGCATGAACCGAAGCGGGCACTGGCGGCCGGGGAGGACGGGCTTGCGATCGTCAAGCGTCTGCTGCAGGAGGCGGGGCGTTTCCTTACTGATCACGGGATACTGGTCGTCGAAGTCGGCGACCGCGAGCAGATCTTGTCGAAGTGCTTCCCCAACGTGCCGTTCACCTGGCTTGAGTTCGAGCGCGGCAGCGGCGCGGACGGCGTGTTCCTGCTCCATGCCCACCAGGTCCGGCGGTTCTTCCCATAGGGTGTGCAATGCACGCGGAATGTGGTTTCGCATCTGCTCGGGGCCTTATGGCAGTGAGCACACCGAAGTTAATTGCGCGATGCATATCGGTTCGGGACAGGCCCCGTGACGGCGAACCGGTGACACGTCCGCATCGGGAGCAAGCGCCAAGTAAAGTAAAATAGTGCGGCCCGCCCGGGGTGTAGGGGGATCGGTGAGCTGGATAACTGTCGTTTGGTCCATGGTGGCATCGGCGTGCCTGACGCTGGCGCTGATGCACCTCCTTGTCTGGTTCAAGCAGCCGCGGCAATGGGCGCATCTGTCATTCTCGGTAGTTGCCGTCGCGGTCGCCGTCATTACAGTCATGGAACTCATGGGCATGAGGGCCGTGACCGCCGAACAGATGGGGACGCTCATGCGCTGGGTCCACGTACCCGTCCTCATTCTCTTCGTGGCAGTTGTCTGGTTTGTGCGCTCATATTTCGACGCCGGCCGACCGTGGCTGGGCTGGACCGTGATCGGTGCGCGGGCGTTGGTGACCCTGGTTGAACTTCACCACGGGCCAGAGCGTGTTCTTCCGCGAAATCACCGGATTGAGGCACGTGTCGCTTCCCGGCGGAGAGGCAATCGCACTTGCTGAAGGGCCGCTTAATTTGTCATACGTAATCGAAATAATTTCCGTACTGATGCTCGTCGCGTTCGTGGTAGGCGCCTCGCTTGCCGTGTGGGCTCGTGGACCGGGTACGGATCGGCGCCGCGCCGTAGCTTTCGCTGCCAGCATTGCATTTTTCCTGCTGACGGTAGTCGCTCGTTCCGGACAGCTGTCGACTACTAGCCGTCGCTCGGGTGGAACGAGCGGAAAGCTCAACTCGTTGCTTTGTCACACGGCGTTCACGGCTTCCTTGAGTCGCTCGTCGGCAGTAAGCAATTCGAGACCTTCGATGCGCCGCCGCGCTATGAGAAAGGTCGCCAGATGCAGTGCGTCGAGTGTGCGAACGGCTTTGCCCGGCGCCACATGCGAGGCCAGATCGCAGACCGCTGGAGTCAGCTCCCACAGATCGCAGCGGCTCCAAAGCGCGTCGAGGTCACGTCGCGTGTCGGCAAGCCGGCTCTCCGCAGCAGCGCCTTGTTGCCTGACCCTAAGCAGCGCGCGGGCCGATTCGACGAGGGACAGGCGCGAGGTTACAAGCACGGGCGCCGCGGCGATAAGCGCTTCGATTTCGGGCGTTGTTCCTCGCTCGAGCGTAGCGCGTAGGGCCACGGATGTGTCGAGGTATAGGGCAGAAGCCACCGGGCAGTTAAGGCCGATCCTGCCTCAGCTCCTCGATCAGAGCTTGAGCCGTTCCGGGCGGAAGGCCCAGACCGCGGCTGCGCCACGTCCAGTCGCCCTTCGGTTGCGCCGCCCGGGTGACATCTCCGGCGGCGGCCAATCCCTCGAGGATCTCGTCGAGGCGGTGGGCATGCGGTGCTTGGCGCCGCGCTGGGCGCAGTTCCGCCACCACCTCGTCCCGCTCCGTCACCAACACTGTTTCACCCGTCTTTGCCAGGCGAATATACTCCGACAGTCTCGCCTTGAGTTGCTTGATTCCCACGACCTTCATGTAGGTATGGTAGTCACCAGTGGTTACATCGTCAAGACTGGTGACCACGCTCGACCGTACCCCTAGGACATTTCCAGGTCGGCTCAACGCTGCAGCGGAAGTGTCGTACTAGCTTGACCGGGAAGGACAGTTGTCCCGCAAGATCTCTCGCTACGCCCGAGATAACAACGCAAGCAGAGCGTGCCTTATCTGCAAAAGGCCCAATGCCGTCATGCCCGCGAAGGCGGGCATCCAGTAGAAGATGGATTCAACCGGGTTCCCGATTTTGCGGGAACGACGACCGCGCGGTGGACGCACTCTAGGAACCTTTGCAAGACTCCGTTCGTGACGAGCCTTTCGACGCCGCTCACATTCAAAAGCTCGCAAGAGTCCGTTCGTGGTGATTTGGTCGAACCACGATATACCAAATACGTCGATGCACAGTAGGGTCGGCAGTTCATCCCGCTTTAGGAGTCCGACCTTAGAGGGCGAGTCCCACGGACGGGACGAGTAAACACGAACGTCGCACGATCGATGTTAGGTCGTTCACACCTTCGACAGGCTGAGGGCAAACAGATATTATCCAATGAATCCTTGGCTCGTAAACCACGTGCGAGATGTGGGGCACGCCACGCGCACAAGCAGGTTTCACGTCCGGCCACGGCTCTGGCCGGTGGCAATCGCGCCGGCGATCAGATGCGCGGTGCGCAGCGGCTCCGGGATCCGGCCATGCACCGCCAGTCGGCTGATCACCTGCTCTGCCTCCTTCAGGGTGAGTCCTATGCACTGAGCGTACACGCCCGCAACCGGAACTGCTGGCCCTAGTCGCTCGATAATCCTCCACTTGCGTCTGCCACCGGGAACGTTAGTAAGCAGCGCGTCCCGGATGAGATGCATGCGTGGCCGGCGCCGGGTCACCGCCATCACCGGCAGCTTTGTGATCTGGTGCAGCGCCTCAACGTCGATGACATTGAAGCCGGCCATGGCAATCCCTTGCAGAAGGATCAATTGCAGCTGTGCGTAGAATTTCGATCCGACGATCAATGCGGCGAGCTTCCTCGTGGAGTCGGCGCCATCGCGACGGACGCGGCCGTACAACACACCATCCAGTTGCAGCCCGGAATACACGGCACCCACAACCGGCACGTTGCCGCGGTGCTGTGGGGGGAATGGCGAGTCGTCAAACCCCACTACATGCGAATACCTGCGCGTTCGCATCCCGTGGTCCCCAGGGAATCTATGCCTCTCGCAGAGATTGCGCGGCACAGGAATGTGCCGCCATTTTCGATGGCCGTAGGCCATTGAAAATGAGGGCAAGCGAACCTGTGTTTTTCGCTTGCTCTGTTCTGAGAAGTCCACGATGGACTTGTCATGAAGTCCCCTCGTCTTGTCCGGGCCGATTCCCTTCTGGCTGGGGCTACCGCGCGCCTGTGGCGTAAGGGGCGCTCGCACGGCTTGTTTTGAGACGTCCGGAACAAACGGCGGCAAGCCGGACCTCAGACTGAGGGCACGCTATTCCGCGGCGCTCCAGAGCCTCCGGCAGCAGGTCGCTTCGGCCGCTTCAGGGTGGCAACCGACTCGTGCACGAAGGCGAGCTTGGCTGCGATCCGCTCGGAAAGGACGAACGGGTAGGCGTCGTATTGACCGACGCTGCGATTGAGCTCGTTGAGCATGATGGTCAGGGTGGACCATTCAGCGAGACATGCCTGGAAATCATCCTGGTCCAGCTTGACGTGCGCCATACCAAAGACCTGCGCGGTCTCCAGGGCGTCAAAGATGTGCAGGTAATGGGCCCATGTTTCCGCCCAGTCCTCCCAGGGGTGTGATCGCGCGTAGGCGCTGATGTAATCGGCGTGCCCGCTTGTTTGCCCTCTCTGCGCATAATGGCTGTGCAGCGCCTGCTGATAGTCCGCCCGCTCATCGCCGAAGACAGTGCGAAACGTCTCCAGTCTGCCGGTGTCCTTTACCACCCGCTCCCAGTAGTAGTGACCGCTCTCGTGCCGGAAGTGGCCGAGCAGCGTGCGGTACGGCTCGTTCATCTCCAGGCGAGTGGATTCACGCGCAGCGTCGTCCGCCTCCATCATGTTGACCGTGATGAGCCCGTTGCTGTGTCCGGTGGTCACGAAGTCGTGCACGGCGTTGGGGTTGTGCCGCTTGTCCTGGAGGAAGGCGAAGGCGAGCCCCGTCTCCGGGTTTTCAAGCTTGCTGACGATGGGTAGTTCCAGCGCCAGCAAAGTGTAGAGCAACCGCCTTTTCGCGGCCTCCATCTGTGCCCACCATAACTGGTGCTGCGGCTCCTCGAGGTTCGGCATCTGCTGGTTGAGGTTGCAGGCCAGACAGTACTGGCGCGGGTCCTGTGCGCGCACCAGCCAGTTGCAGACGCAGCGAACCTGATAATTGCGGCACAGGCGGTAGGTACGGCGCGGCAGCTCGGCGTCGCTGAAGGTCGGTCCCTCCGCGGGATCGAGGGCGACCATGGTAGTGCGCGCGGGGTCGAAGCCCAGCAAACGCTTGCAGCGCAGGCACTCCGTGTTCTCGAAGAACACCCGCCAGCCGCATTCGCAGAAGAACGCCTTCACGTTCCGCTTGCCTCTTCAACAGCCCCGCATCCGAGGGCGCCTATCAGTTATGACGTATCGGTTTTGCATTCTTGCACTGTAGACCTGTTTTTCGGCCAGCAGGAGATCCAGGACCGAGCATCGCGCCCGATTTCGATTCCCGCCCGCGCCACAATGGTGCACAGGAATCGTGACCGAGGGAAGCGCAATCGCTGGGTCAGCAGGGGCGAGGCTACCTGCTCGGAGGCACAAACCGGACCGATCTTGGCCCGGAAAAGGACTCGGACTATCAGGCCGACGCTGGCGGCGCAGCGGCAGGGCGATACAGCGCCAGAGCGTTTTCGCACAGCGCACGTCGTGCGAGATCCGGTTCCAGCGTCTCCTCGATCAGCCAAAGGTCCTGTTCCTCAAATGGCCTTCGCGCGCGCGTCGACGGCAGGTCGGTGCCAAACAGCAGTGCATTCGGGTTGATGCCTGCGATCTGACGGATTACGGGCGCAGGATCGAAGTCGAGCCGTCCGAGGCCGGTTGCCTTCACGCACGCGCCATGGTCGACAAGGTCGAGCAGCGCAGGCAGGCCTGCCTTGGTGAGACCGAGATGATCGATGACCACTTTCGGCAGGCTCCGCAGCGTGCTTAGAAGCGCGGGCAGCTTCGCGCCATCCACATAGAGTTCGACGTGCCAACCAGCGAGCTCGTGTACCCGTCTCGCAAACGTGGGAAGGTCAGAAACCTCCGCCGATCCGCCACGCTTGAGGTTGAATCGCACCGCCCGCACGCCGGCTGTATCGAGCTTGAGTATCTCCTCATCGCTCACCGCAGAGGGCAGCTGCGTAACACCCACGAATGATGGACCGAGGGATTGAAGTGCTGCGAGCAGATAGCCTTGATCGAACCCCTGAAACGAACCGGAGACAATCGCCCCCCCAACAATGCCCAGTGGTTTTGCGCGCGCCTGGTAGTCGCTGCATGTAAATGGCTTGGGCAGATAGCCCTGATTCGCCGTGAGCGGAAACCGCGGGTCGACGATGTGAAGATGACTGTCGAAGATCATCAGGTTACTACCCTCGCCATTGGAGAAGTTCGACGTCGTTCCCTGGGCTGCACAAGCTACCGAGTAACACGGGTGAATTCCAATAACCGGTCTCGGCCACCCCGGGGCGCTTGCACAGGTCCTGCGACCGCACGATGTTTAATGGGCGCCGCTTTCTTCTGCGACTGGCAACGCATGGCTGCTAGAATAGCGCGCCATGTCTGGCAATACCTTCGGAACACTCTTCACTGTTAGCAGTGCGGGCGAGAGCCACGGCGCCGCCTACGTGGGCATCGTCGACGGCTGCCCGCCGGGTCTGGAATTATCGGAAGCGGACCTGCAGCGCGATCTCGACCGGCGCAAGCCCGGGCAGTCGCGCCACACCACGCAACGGCGCGAGGAAGACAAGGTCCGCATTGTCTCCGGCGTTTTCGAAGGCAGGACCACCGGTACGCCGATCGGGTTGCTTATCGAGAACACCGACCAGCGCGCCAAGGACTACGGCAACCTGCTGGATCGCTTCCGGCCTGGGCACGCAGACTACACCTATAACCAGAAATACGGCTTCCGCGATTATCGCGGCGGCGGGCGGGCCTCGGCGCGTGAGACCTGCATCCGTGTTGCGGCCGCCGGCATCGCCAAGAAGTACCTGCGCGAGAAGCATGGTGTGATCGTCCGTGGCTATCTCGCTCAACTCGGCTCCATCCGTATCGAGCACAAGGACTGGGACGCCGTCGATCAGAACCCGTTCTTCTGTCCGGACCCGCGGCGCGTGCCGGAACTGGAGACGTACATGGACGCGCTGCGCAAGGAGGGCAATTCGATCGGCGCGCGCATCAACGTGATCGCGAGCAGCGTACCGCCCGGCTGGGGCGAGCCCATCTTCGATCGCCTCGACGCCGACATCGCCAAGGCGATGATGGGCATCAACGCAGTGAAGGGTGTGGAGATCGGTGCCGGCTTTGCCTGCGTGGAGCAGAAAGGCACCGAGCACCGCGACGAGATCACGCCGCAAGGGTTTCTCAGCAACAAGGCTGGCGGCGTCCTGGGTGGCATCGCCACCGGCCAGGACATCCTGGTGAGCATCGCGCTCAAGCCCACCTCCAGCATCCGGCTGCCGGCGCGTACCATCGATGTTGACGGCAACCCCGTCGAGGTCGCCACGCACGGTCGTCACGATCCCTGTGTCGGAATCCGCGCCACACCTATCGCCGAGGCCATGCTGGCGCTGGTGCTGATGGACCATTGCCTGCGCCATCGCGCCCAGAACCTCGACGTCAAACTGCGCACGCCTATCGTTCCTGCTTCGTCGCGCGAATGACCTCGCTGTCGGCGGTGCCGTACGTCCGGCTGTCAGGATTCTATTTCGCCTACTTCGCTACCGTTGGCGCGCTGGTCCCGTATTTCAATCTTTACCTGCAGGCGCTCGCGTTCACGCCGGCGCAGATCGGCCAGGCGACCGCCATGCTGGTCGCGGGTCGCATCGTGGCTCCTGCGCTCTGGGGATGGATGGCCGACCGCACCGGCCGGCGCCTGCGGGTCGTTCGCTCCACCCTCGCGCTCTCGGTGCTGGCGTTTGCGCCGGTGTTAGCCGCGCGCGACTTCGTTCCCATGGCCCTTGTGCTGCTGCTCTACGGGTTGTTCTGGAGCGCTTCGCTGCCGCAGTTCGAAGCCATCACCCTCAATCACCTCGGCGCGCGCGTGGAGGCGTACTCGAAGGTGCGCTTGTGGGGCTCGATCGGTTTCATCATCACGGCGTCCTTCCTCGGTGCGCTGCTGCAACACGTCGGTATTAACTGGTTGCCGGCGATCCTGCTCCTGCTCATCATCAGCGTGTGGGCGAGCAGCTTGTGCACGCCAGAAGGCACAACGGCGGGCGGGGGTGCGGTGCGGCCCTCGCTGCGGCGCGTGCTGCTGCAGCCGAGTGTGCTCGCTCTCTTCGGCACCTTGTTGCTCATGCAGCTCTCCTACGGGCCCTACTACGCCTTTTACACCATCTTCCTCGAACAGCACGGCTACACACGCACGACGATAGGGCTGCTCTGGTCTCTCGGTGTCGTCGCCGAGATCGCGTTGTTCCTGGTCATGCACCGGCTGCTGCCGGCGTGGGGGTTGCGGCGGCTGATGCTGGCGAGCCTGGCGGCCGGCGTTGTGCGCTGGATGATGATCGGCCAGGGCGTGCAGTCGATGTGGATGCTTATCCTCGCCCAGCTCCTGCACGCGGCCACCTTCGGCATGCACCACGCCGCAGCGGTGCAATACGTGCACCAGCACTTTACGGGGCCGCTCCAGGGCCGCGGCCAGGCGCTTTACAGCAGCATCGCCTATGGGCTCGGTGGCGCGCTGGGCGCCTATGCAACGGGATACCTGTGGAGCCATCTCGGGCCGGCGCGGACCTACGCGGTCGCAGCTACCCTTTGCGCTCTCGCGTGGGGCATTGCGTGGCGGGGATTGCGGGAGACAGCACGCGAGCACTCATGAGATAGGTTCTAGTGCAATGCCGCAGGCTTGACCGCGTGTATCTGGCCCCCTACGCTCCGGGCTAGGATTAACTTCAGAGTGGATGTGTCATGACCTATTGTCTCGCCGTCGCTGTGGAGAAGGGATTGGTGTTCGTTTCCGACTCCCGGACCAATGCGGGTATTGATCAGATCAGCATCTACAGCAAGATGCACCGCTTCGGGCGCGAGAGGGAGCGCCAGCTCGTGCTGCTCTCAGCCGGCAACCTGGCCACGGCGCAGGGCGTGGTGGCGAAGTTGCAGCGGGACATCCGCGACAGCGCGGATCCGAATCTGTATGCGGTCAGCGATCTTCACGAGGCTGCCGATTATGTGGGTGCGGTAAACCGTGCCCAGCAGACCAGACTCACTGGCGGCGGATCGGCCTTCGAAGCTAGCTTCATACTGGGCGGTCAGATAGGGCAGGAACCGTCCGCCATCATGCTGGTGTATCCGGAAGGCAACCACATCACGGCCACCGCCGACACACCGTATTTGCAGATCGGCGAGAGCAAGTACGGCAAGCCCATCCTCGATCGGATCATCGCTGCCACGACGACTGTCGAGCACGCCGCGCTGTGCGCGCTGGTGTCTATGGACTCCACCCTGCGCAGCAACGTGACCGTAGGGCCGCCGATTGAGCTGGTGGTCTACCACCGTGACACGCTGACGCCAGGCGATTACCTGCGGCTCGACAACGACAGCGCCTACCTGCGGGAACTCAAGCGCTCCTGGGAGGAAGGCTTACGGGACGCGTTTCACCGTCTGCCTCCCATCAGCTTGGGCCGGGCCGGCGAGCGTCATATCGAGGGCCGCAGTGTCTCCGGCTAGCGAAGGGTGCGGGCGACAGTACTGCTCCGCCCTTGCCATGCCAAACCAGCTTGCGGCGATGTAGTCGTGGACATCGGCCAATCCAATTTGCAGGCCGTCAAGATACTCGCGCAGTCCCTGCTGCATCAGCTTCGGGACGTCGACCTTCGCCAACTCGTCGCGTAACGACCGCGCGGCCTGCAGCGGCTCGCCAGAGTGAGGCAAAAGCGAGAGACGTAATTCCACTTCGCGGAGGCAATAGGCGACTGCGCGCGGAAAGTTGACGTCGCTCAGAAGGAACCTGACCACCTCCTGGCCCTTCACGCCCATCTGCACGTGCTGGTGGTACATCTGGTACGCGCTCATGCACAGCAAGACGCTCATCCACAGCACGCTGTCCAGCGGCGTTGCGCGATCCGATGTGCCGGTCATGTCGGCGATCTGCGTGCGTCCGGCCGCCCCAAGGTCGAGAATGCGCGTCGTCATGTCGGCGCGCTCCAGATGTCGCCCGAGCCGGATGAAGTGGTAAGCGATGCCGTGGCTCATGGTGCCGGCCACGCGGCCGTTGAGCAGTTGGCACGCGCCCACGATCGCGCTGAGAAAGGGGTGGCGGTTGTTGCGGTTGACGGCCCTGGCGGCGTGCTCCTTGGCGTACCAGTAGGTGTCGTTCACCTGTTCCCATGCCTCAATGGGAAGGATCTCGCGGGTTGTGCCGGCGTTCTCCCGCGCAAGGCTGATTGAACTCAATATGGAGGAGGGATTGCGTTCATCGGCGAGCAGGAACCGCACGACTGGTCTTTCCTCGCCGACACCGTAGCGCTCGGCATACAGAGCCTCCAGGCCGAGGATCTCCACCATTATCTTCCACAGCGCGGGTCCCTGCCGGGGAGCATCGAGCATCATCTCCGTTACGGCGCCGACCATGCGCGCGGTGTTCTCGGCGCGCTCCATGTAGCGGCCGGTCCAGTACATCCGCTCGGCAACGCGTGCGAGCATCAGGGTCGGGCGCCCGCCGCCTCCCGGGGTGTAGAGATCACCCAGGTGTCCTTGCTGCCGCCGCCCTGCGAGGAGTTGACCACATAGGAACCCTTGACCAACGCGACCCGCGTAAGGCCGCCCGCGGTGACGAAGGTGTCCTTGCCCTGGAGGATGAACGGGCGCAGATCCACATGGCGCGGTTCCAACCGGCCGTCGCAGAGGGTTGGCGCGGTGGACAGCGTGATCAGGGGCTGGGCGACGTAGTCGCGAGGGGCGGCCTGGATGCGCTTCCTGAATTCGGCGATCTGCCGCGCCTTCGCCTGCGGGCCGATGAGCATCCCGTAACCTCCCGATTCATTGGCTGGCTTGACGACGAGGCTGGCAAGGTTCGCCAGCACATGCTCGCGCTGCTTCGCATCAACGCACAGGTAAGTCGGCACGTTGGGCAATATGGCCTCTTCTCCCAGGTAGTACTTAATCATCTTCGGCACGTACGCGTAGACCACCTTGTCATCGGCAATACCGCAGCCAGGGGCGTTGACCAGGGCGACGTTGCCGTGATGCCACGCCCGCATCAGACCGTGAACGCCAAGCATGGACTCGGGGTTGAACGTCGCCGGATCGAGGAAGAGATCGTCGATGCGGCGGTAGATGACATCCACGCGCGAGAGACCGCCGACCGTGCGCATGTACACACAGTCATCCTCACCGACCAGCAGATCGGAGCCTTCGACCAACTCCACGCCCATCTCGCGGGCGAGGAACACATGCTCGAAGTAGGCGGCGTTGTAGATCCCGGGGGTGAGCACCACGATCTCGGGTTTGTCCAGCGGCCGTGGGCTCAATGTGGCCAGCATCTCGAACAGGCGCTCGGTGTAGTCGTCGACGGGCAGGATCTCGTGGTCAGCGAACAGCTCCGGCAGCACACGCTTGGTGATCATGCGGTTCTCGATCATGTAGGAGACGCCGGAGGGCACCCGCAGGTTGTCCTCCAGGACGTACCAGGTCCCGTCCTTATCCCGCACCAGATCGGTGCCGCATATGTGTGCCCATAGACCATGAGCCGGCTGCATTCCAACGCACTGCTGGCGGAAGTTCTTCGAGCTGGCGAGGATGTCTTCGGGTATGACGCCGGCCCGCAGGATGCGCTGACCGTTGTAGATGTCGTGGATGAAGCAATTGAGGGCAGTCAGCCGTTGCTTGAGGCCCGCCTCGGTCCTGCGCCATTCGTTTGCCGGGACAACGCGCGGGATGATGTCGAAAGGCCATTGCCGCTCAATGTTCTGGCCCTCGCTGTACACCGTGAAGGTGATCCCCATGGCCTTGATGGCCAGATCCGCCGCCGTCTTGCGCAGCTTTACCTCATCGGGCGACAGCGATCCCAGATAAGAGGTGAGCGCCCGTGACTCGGGGCGCGGCTGTCCGGACGCCGCGATGAGCTCGTCGTAGCACACACCCGGCTTGTATCTTTCCCAGTCGATTCGCATAGGCGGCCTGTTAGTCAGTTTACAATAGGCAAGGCAAGCGGCGGTCCAGGATCTTAGTCGTCGTGCTCTCTACACGATCAGGCAACGTAATGAACGAGACGGAACGGGCGGAGGAGGCCTTGCGTGAAGCCGTGGTGATGGCGGCTGGCGCAGGGGAGCCGCTGCGGATTATTGGCGGTGGTAGCAAGTCGTTCTACGGTCGCGAGATCGGCGGCAGGGCGCTTTCCGTGTCGTCATTGCGGGGCGTGGTCGCTCACGAGCCGAGTGAACTGGTTTTCACCGCCCTGGCCGGCACGCCGCTGCGCGAGGTTGAGGATGTGCTGGCTGCGGCCAATCAGGGGCTCGCCTTCGAGCCGCCGCATTTCGGAGAGGCCGCGACCCTTGGTGGCACTATTGCCTGCGGACTGTCCGGACCGCGGCGCCCCTATGCCGGGGCCGTCCGGGATTTCGTGCTGGGCGTACGCTGCATGAATGGCAAGGGTGAAATCCTGCGCTTCGGTGGGCGGGTAATGAAAAACGTCGCTGGCTACGATGTCTCCAGGCTGATGGCCGGCTCACTCGGCACGCTGGGGATCATTCTCGAGGTATCCCTGAAGGTGCTGCCACAGCCGGAGAGCGAACGCACCTTGTGTTACGACATGCCGGTCGTCGATGCCATCGAGCGAATGAACCGGTGGGCAGGCAAACCGCTGCCGCTGTCTGCCGCCATTTACTACGCGGACGCGTTGTGGGTGCGCTTCTCGGGCGCTCCCGGCGCGGTGGATTCCGCACACAAGAGCCTGGGCGGCGCGGTGGTGGCCGACAGCGCCCGCTTATGGCGCGATCTGCGTGAACACAATCTGGAGTTCTTCCGTGACCGCCAGCCGCTGTGGCGGCTATCCGTGCCGCCCGCCTGTCCTCACCTGCCAATGGCGGGAGAATGGCTGATTGACTGGGGCGGTGCGCAGCGCTGGCTCAAGACCAACCTCGATCCGCAGGCCGTGCGTGCGCCCATCTCCGCTGCAGGCGGCCACGCCACGCTGTTTCGCGGCGGCGATCGGCACGGTCAGGTCTTCACGCCGCTGGATCCGGTAGCCCTGCGTATTCACTGCGAACTGAAGCGCCGCTTCGATCCGAGGGGCATCTTCAACATCGGCCGCATGTACGCCGAGTTCTGAACCGCCATGCAGACGGCGTTGCTGCCCGAGTTCTTGAAGACGCCGAACGGTGAAGAGGCGGATCGGATCCTGCGCACTTGCGTCCATTGCGGCTTCTGCACGGCGACCTGCCCGACTTACCAGTTGCTCGGCGATGAACTGGACGGACCGCGCGGTCGCATCTATCTCATCAAGGCCATGCTCGAGGGCGGCGAGGTTACACAGGCTACGCAACTGCATCTGGATCGTTGCCTGACCTGCCGTGCCTGCGAGCCCACGTGTCCCTCCGGGGTTCAGTACGGCAGATTGCTGGATATCGGCCGGATGCACATGGAGGAACTGGTACCACGCAATGTCAGCCAGCGTCTCGTTCGTTACCTGTTGCGATGGGTGCTGCCTCATCGCTGGCGCTTTGCATGCCTGATGCGTCCCGCGCAATGGTTGCGCCCGCTGCTGCCGGCCGTGCTGAAGCGCAAGATACCGCCGCTGACAGAGGTGCCGGCGCGACCGACGCGGTCACACGCGCGCAAGGTGCTGATGCTCGAGGGTTGCGTGCAGCCGATTCTGGCGCCGTCCATCAACGCGCACGCCGCACAGGTACTTGACGAGCTGGAAATCCAGGCGGTGACGGTCGAACAGGCGGGATGCTGTGGCGCCCTCAGTCATCACCTTTGTGCGACCGAGGAGGCGCTCGAATGTGCGCGGCGGAACATCGACGCTTGGTGGCCGCGGCTGGAGGCGGGCGCGGAAGCGGTCGTCATCACCGCGAGCGCTTGCGCGACCATGATCAAGGCATACGGCCACCTGCTGCGCCACGACCGGCGCTATGCGAGAAAGGCGGCGGGAGTCTCGGAAGCTGCACGCGACATAGTCGAGGTGCTGGCTCGGGAGGATCTGGCGCCATTCGTGCGGCAACGTCACGAACGCATTGCCTTTCATGCACCATGCACCCTGCAGCACGGCGAGCGGCTCGCAGGTGTTACCGAGCAACTGCTGAGCAGCCTGGGCTACACGTTGACGCCTGTCAAAGACGCCCACCTGTGCTGCGGCTCGGCGGGGACCTACTCGATCCTTCAGCCGGCGCTGGCAAAGGCGCTGCGTGAACGCAAACTGGAGAACCTGCAGACGGACTCACCTGCCATCATCGCCACTGCCAACATCGGCTGTCTGGCATTCCTGCAGGAAAAGGCTGGAGTGCCGGTCCGGCACTGGATCGAACTGATCGCGAGATGAAAAAGGCCGCTGGCCATCCGGGGCCAGCGGCCGCTGCACGACAGTGCAGAGGAGTCTTTAAACGCTAGTAGTCAGAGCTGACGGTCTTCCAGCTCCCGTCGTTCTGGCGGCAGGCCGTCCCGTAGACGCTTTCCCGCTGCCCGCCAATGACCGCGTCCGTGGTGAATTCGCGACACGGCCCGCTTGCTGTTCCATACGTGCGCGTCGGCGTCACCGCGTATTGCGCGCCAGAGTCCGGATTGACCCATGCCACGCTGTTGCCGGTGGGCGAGGTTTCCAGGACCTGATGTGCCTTGATCCGGTCCACCTCGTCCATGCTTCTGCCGACCTGCCCGCCCAGATACATGCCGAGCACAGCACCGGCCGCGGTTGCCGCCAACTGGCCGGTTCCCTCGCCGATCTGTGCGCCGAGCAAGCCGCCCAATGCGCCACCCACGGCCTGGCCTCCCAGTTCCTTGTTGGCCGTGCATCCGGCAGCGGTAAGCGCACTCACAAGTATCACAGCAGCGATACGATATTTCATAGTGTGCTCATTGCCTCCCTCATTAAAGTACTGCCAAGTCGCAGATTAATCACATCTCGCTGAACAACAACTGAACTCCGGTGTATCACGACGCTCGGTGAGACGTCGGTGGAGTAAGACCGGGGCAGACAGGGATGGTTCCGGTGAAGCAGGATGGGCAATGCGACGACAACAAAGAAAAAAGGCGGGGAACCCGCCTTCTTTCCTGTTCCGCTTAATGGCGCATGAACTCAGTAAACCTTGAGGACGCCATCCTCCTCCTCGATGTACTCAAGGTCCTTGGTCGGCGGGTTGCCGTCATAGATCCTGTACTCGCGGTTCTGGCGATAGGCCTCGCGGGTGAAACTGTAGGCGTCCAGTGCCGCCTCGTCGCGGATACGCGTGGCCTCGAGCAGATTGGCGCGCTTATTGATACCGTTCACGATGCCGAGCGGCAAGGTGACTGTGGTGCTTACATAGAACAGCGGGTTGAGCACCGTGCTCGTTGCCAGATCCGGCGCATCGCGTACCGAATTGGGCCCGAATATCGGCAGCACGAGGTATGCGCCTTCGCCGGCACCCCACTTGCCAAACGTCTGGCCGAGATCCTCGTCGTTTTTCGGGAGGCCCGCGCCGCTGGCGACGTCGAACAGCCCGCCGAAGCCCACGGTGCTGTTGAGCAGGAAGCGGCCGGTGTCGTTGGCGGCCTGCTGGAACTTGCCCTGCAGCACATCGTTGGCGATGACGTTGATGTAGGAGACGTTATCGAAGAAGTTGGTGACGCCCATGCGCACGCCTTTGGGCGTGACCTTGCTGTAAGCCGTTGCCACCGGCTTGATGACCGCCTTATCTAGGCTGTCATTGATGTTGTAGATGACGCGGTTGACTCCCTGCAACGGGTCGTCGTCCTCGGCCGCGTTGCCCACGCAACCGGAGAGCAACATCAAGATGATTAGCCCCGCGAAGGCCTCTATGCGGCCCACGTTATTGTACATTTTCATATTCAGCCCCAATTCCAGCGCCCCTATATATAGTGCGCTGTCCCCACTTGCAACGCAATGTCTAGCTAATTGCCCGTGCTTCTGGGCGCAGACTCGTACCGCACGATCCTATCATTCAGCTTTGCGATCAGCGCAGCATAGCCTTCATTCTTTATTATCGACGTATAGTCAGCGCGCTTTAATGACAGATCACTGATGCCGTCGGCGATGACATTCAAAATGCGCCAGCGGTTATCCTTGCTCTGGCGCAGGACATAATCCAGTTTGACCGCCGAGCCGTCCGGCTTGAGTAGCTCCGTCTTCACTATCACGTTGTTTCCGCTCTGGTTTTCTTCCAAAACGTGGTGGAAGGACTCGCCGCTGAAGTTGTCAAACCGGGAGGCGTACGTGGCGATGCTTAATCGTGAAAAGGTCTCCACGAACGTGTTCTGCTCCTCGGGGCTCAGCTCCGACCAGTGGCGTCCGACGACGACCCGGGCGATGCCCGGAAAGTCAAAGCTCTGGCTGATCACGGGATCCAGCGTCTGGTAGCGTCCCGTGTAGCCGAGTTCTGCGGATCGCTTCATGACATCGAGCAACGCCTCGTGCAGCTTGTCGACTGTCTTGCCCGCATCCGTCTGGCCGGCGGCGCCGGCAGTAAGCGACGACCCGCTCAGAGCGAGTACGATCAGCACCGCGCGCAGATAGAGCATGCTTATGCCTCCTCAGGCAGATATACGGCTACTGTGACGGAACCGGAGGCGGGAAAGTTCACGGCGGCTGTGAAAAAGCAGCCGCCACCAACACACACTCGAGAGCTGTCTGCTGCATAGACAAGATCTTGCGGCTCAGGATAGCCGTTGGTAGCGGCGTCCCTTCCAGCTCGAGCGTTCACCGTGGTAGTAACGCAGCGCGGAGCTCCAGGTCATGGCAAGGAAGAGCAGCGCAGTTGCCGGCAACAGCGCTGCCCACAGCGGCGAGAGATCGTAGTAGCGCAGCGTCGGCACGTATGGCAGCGCAAGGAGCAGGTAGCCGCAGGCCCCAATCAGGGAGGCGGGGTGTTCGCTGAGCAGCAGTGCAACCGGGGGGACGGAGTAGTACAGCGTCATCAGCGCGGTGCAAGCAAGCAGGAGCACCGGCGAGTAACGCAGCTGCGTGTACGCGCTGCGCACTACCATCTGCCAGAGCCCAGCGAGTGTATAGCGACGCTGGCTCTGCGCGGAACGGGTGAGGCCGATCCAGGTGCGCCCTCCGGCGCTCTTTATTTTTGCCGCAAGCGCGCAGTCGTCGATCAATGCTTCTTTCAGCGCCGCAAATCCGCCGATGCCCGCCAGCGCGCTGGTGTCGAGGAGCGTGCATCCCCCCGCCGCTGCGGCAACCGCAGAGCGCGGCGAGTTGGAAAGAGCGAAGGGGTAGATGAGCTTGAAGTAGTAGACGAACGCGGGCAACAGCAGGCGCTCCCAGAAACTCTTCATGCCCAAGTGCGCCATCAGCGACACCAGCTGCAATCCCTGCTGGCGCAGCTTCGCGCGCAGTTCAGCCAGCAGACCTGGCGCGAGCAAGATGTCGGCGTCAATGAGCGCCGTCAGCGGTGTTTGCACGCGCGATCGCCCCTGCTCCAGCGCCCACAGCTTCCCGGTCCAGCCCGCAGGCAGGGGCTGCCCCCCGATGATCTCCAGCGCTGCAATCCCGGTCGCTTCGGCGAGGGCGGCCGTGCCGTCACTCGATTCATCGTCGATGACTATGATACGCAAGCCGGCACCCTGCGCGGCAAGGGCGGTGAGTGTCTTGCCAATCATCTGACGCTCGTTGCGTGCGGGTACCAGTACCGTGATGTCGGAGAGATCCGGCGCATCAGGTGTCCGCGCGTCGAGTGATTCCGCGGTCGACCAGGGTCGCCAGGGCAACAGCAGCAGGGCCACGCCGATAACAAGGCCGACCACTGCGAGGGCGTTCATCGCAGTTGCCAACCCGTCTTAAGCGTAGGGGGGGCTCCGGTGAGAGCGGAGCGACAATCAGGCGCTGCGATGATCGTCTCTACTGCTGCGCGACGCGCTGTGTGTGGGTGCCGCACGAACGCGCCGGCTCGCTCTTGACCACGAGTTTGAGCTTCGGTCGCGCCTCCTGCTCGTAGAGGATAGGCAGTTCGGGAGCCATCGGGCCACTGGTCCTGGGACCGCAAAAGGCGACCTTCAACGCCTTGAGAGGACGGCGGAAGATGTCGTTGACTGCCGTGGCCTCGTAGCCGCTGTGCACCATGCAGTTGGCGCATTTCGGGTTCCTGCTGGTGCCGTAATGGTCCCAGTCAGTCTCCTCCATCAGCGCCTTGAAGGTGGGTGCGTAGCCTTCGCCGACCAGCAAGTAGCACGGCCTCTGCCAGCCGAACACGTTACGCGTTGGGTTGCCCCACGGGGTGCAGTGATAGGTCTCGTTGCCGGCGAGGAAGTTGAGATAGAGAGAAGACTGGTTGAAGCGCCAGCGCCGGCCGTTGCCCAGTTTGAAGATGTCGCGGAAGAGCTGCTTGCTCTGCTGGCGCTTCAGGAAGACATCCTGGCGCGGAGCGCGCTCGTAGCTGTACCCGGGAGAGATCGTCACGCCTTCGATGCCCAGCTCCATCATGGTGTCCATGAACTCGGCCACTTCCCCTGCCGCTTCGCCCTGGAACAGCGTGCAATTGGCGGTAACGCGGAAGCCGCGTGCGCGCGCCTGCCGGACTACCTCGATGCATTTCTCGTAGACGCCATCGCGGCACACCGAGGCGTCATGCCGATCCCGGTTGCCATCCAGATGGATGGAGAAGGTGAGGTAGGGCGAGGGGGTATACTCATCCATCTTGCGCTCGAGCAGCAACGCGTTGGTGCAGAGATAGACGAACTTCTTCCTGGCCATGAAGCCGCGGACGATGCGCGCCATGTCCTTGTGAATGAGCGGCTCGCCGCCAGCGATCGACACAACGGGCGCGCCGCATTCGTCGATGGCCGCCATGCACTCCTCGTAGCTCAGGCGCTTGTCGAGGATCTCGTCCGGATAGTCGATCTTGCCGCAGCCGGCGCAGGCGAGGTTGCAGCGGAAAAGCGGCTCGAGCATCAGCACCAGAGGATAGCTGTGGTTTCCTCTGATCTTCTGCTCAATGATGTAACGCGCGACACGGTATTTTTGAATTAATGGCACGCCCATGCATGGATAACCCTGGATTCGCTGTTAGAAAAGCGCTCGGAGTACAACCGATTGGATCTGCCCCCCTGGACCGCGGTTTACGATACTGTAATCGCCATCTAAAGTACAGGGGACAGCGCCCGAGCGAACCTCGGTGTCCGAGTCAGGGCAAGTTGCATCGCCCCACTCCTCTCTACATAATGAGACACCCTTTTTTGTCCACACAGAACAAAGATGTCCCCCAACGGTGCTTACCCGCTTCTGAGTCGCATCAGCTCACCGGCCGATCTGCGGCGGATGCCGGAATCGCAACTGGGGTCCCTCGCGACAGAGTTGCGCAATTTCCTGGTCGAATCGGTGAGCCAGAGCACCGGTCATTTCGCAGCAGGTTTGGGGACTATCGAACTGACCATCGCGCTGCACTACATCTACAACACTCCCGGGGATCGGCTGGTGTGGGACGTCGGTCATCAGGCCTATCCGCACAAGATTCTGACCGGCCGCCGTGACCGCATCCTGACCATCCGCAAATGGGGCGGTCTGGCGCCTTTCCCCAAGCGCGACGAGAGCAATTACGACACCTTCGGGGTTGGTCACTCGAGCACCTCCATCGGAGCCGCACTGGGCATGGCCATCGCTGCCCAGAAATCCGGTAGCCGGCGTAGGGCGGTGGCCATCATCGGCGATGGCGGACTGACCGCGGGCATGGCCTTCGAGGCACTCAACCATGCCGGCGACCTCGGCGCCGATCTGCTGGTCGTCCTCAACGACAACAACATGTCAATCTCGCCCAACGTCGGCGCGCTCTCTAGCCGCTTCGCGCAGATCCTCTCCGGCAAGCTGTACACGACCATCCGCGAGGGCAGCAAGAAGGTGCTGGCACACATGCCGCCGGTGCGGGAGTTGGCACGCCGGGCCGAGGAGCACATGAAAGGACTTATCGTCCCAGGCACGCTGTTCGAGGAGTTCGGCTTCAACTACATCGGGCCCATTGATGGGCACGACCTGCACGCGCTGATTCAGACCTTGCGCAACATCCACGAGCTGCGGGGCCCGCAGCTTCTGCACATCATCACCAGGAAGGGGAAGGGTTATGCGCCCGCGGAGGAAGATCCGGTCAAGTACCACGGCATCTCCTCGCCTTTCGATCCGGAACTGGGTGTGCAGCCCTCGGGCAAGCCATCGCGACCCACCTACAGCGACGTCTTCGGCGAGTGGGCGTGCGACATGGCGGAGGCGGATGCGCGCCTGGTCGCCATCACGCCGGCAATGCGCGAGGGGTCCGGCCTGGTCAAGTTCCACAAGCAGTTCCCGGATCGCTACTTCGATGTCGCCATTGCCGAGCAGCACGCGGTGACGCTCGCCGCCGGCATGGCCTGCGACGGACTGAAACCGGTCGTCGCGATCTACTCCACCTTCCTGCAGCGCGCCTACGATCAGCTCATCCACGATGTGTGCCTGCAGAACCTGCCGGTGTTGTTTGGCATTGATCGAGCCGGCCCGGTCGGCAATGACGGCCCGACACATAACGGTTCCTACGACGTGAGCTTCATGCGCTGCTTGCCCAACATTGTGCTGATGGCACCCGCCGACGAAGACGAATGCCGGCAGATGCTGTACACAGGATTCACGCTGGATCAGCCCGCCGCAGTGCGCTACCCTCGTGGCAGCGGTCCTGGGGTGGTGGTCCAGAAGGCCATGACTGCGCTGCCCGTCGGCACAGCCGAAGTGCGCCGGCGGGGCAGGGGTGTGGCCATACTGTCCTTCGGCACGCCCCTATCGATCGCGCTGCCGGTGGCCGAGGAACTGGACGCGACGGTGGTCAACATGCGCTTCATCAAGCCGCTTGACGCCGACATCATCCTGGAGATGGCGGAATCGCACCAACTCCTCGTGACGCTGGAGGAGAATGTCGTCGAGGGCGGCTGCGGTAGCGCCGTCAACGAGGCGCTCGCGGCGCGGGGGGTTGTCGTCCCGGTGCTCAACTACGGACTGCCCGATCGTCTCATCCAGCACGGTTCGCAGGACGACATGCGCAGGGACGCGCGGTTGACCAGGGACGATCTGCTGCGCGCAATCCAGTCCCGGCAGCAGTCACAGCCGAGGCTCCGCCCCGCGCACCGCGCGTAGGCCGCCAGCCCGCTCCCGACACTCCCCGTTTTCCCTGACGGGGAACTTGAGTCACTTGAACCCGATACCTTGTTGCCAGGCATTTGACCGCCTCGGTCAATCTGCTAGTGTTTTCCCAGGCATGGCTTTCCTGGAGCGTCGGGCATGAAATCATCGATCGTAAGGTGGTTGTGGGTCATGGTGCTCTGGGCGGCCACCCATGCGGCGACGGCCGCAGAGGTCGCAGGTGAAGTGACCGCGGTGAGCGGCGAGGTGTACGGCCAGCTCTCAGGCGAGCCGCAGCGCAGGCTTGCGCAAGGGGCAAAGGTTTACGCCGGCGATGAGATCAGAACCGCGGCGAACTCCAGCGTCGAGCTACTGTTCGGCGATCAGACGCGCTTCGTCCTCGGCCCGCAGTCGCAGATGAGCGTCACCCAGTACCGCTACCAGCCGGGCGACGCTGGGAGCCTCTTCGACACCAGAATCTTACAAGGCGTATTCCGTTTCTTCAGCGGGCTCATCGCCAAGCAACGGCCACAGGCGGTGAGGATAAGCATGCCTGTCGCCACCATCGGCATACGCGGCACGCACGTGCTCGGAGAGGTGACCGCGACCTCGGCCATCGTGGCCCTGCTGGAGCCCGAAGAGGCCGGTGAGCCGACAGCGATCGAAGTGTCGAATCAATATGGAAGCGTGGTTCTCGATCAGCCCAACTACGAAACCGTGATCCCGGACGCCAACAGTCCGCCCTCGCCGCCGCGTCGGGTACAGACTCAACGCATCGACAATCTGCTTCGCTCCATACACACCATCCGCCGTATCAATATTCCGCGCCCGGGCTACCATCGCTAACTAATCATTCGGTCGGACAGGGGCGTTTGTCGGGGTTGGCGCGTTGAATCAGGCGTCGCTCATCGGGGCCATGTGCATGGCGCTGATAGTCGCGGCGTGCGCGACGACGCCGTCCCACCGATACGACACCGAGGCGCAGCACTTGGGCTTTCAGCGGGAAGTCGTGCCGGGGACGGCGTTCTCGCACGTCGTCTATATGCGTCCGTCACAATCGAGGCGCGAGCCCTTGCACGTCTACCTCGAAAGCGACGGCTCACCCTGGATCGGCAGTACACGCATTGCCGCCGATCCGACGCCCACCGAGCCGGTCGCGCTGCGCCTGATGCGCCTGGATCCTTTACCCGCCGCACTCGTCGGCCGGCCCTGCTACAACGGAATGCATTCCTCGCCCCCCTGCCGTCCGGCATTGTGGACACACGGCAGATACTCCGAGGCGGTCGTGGCAAGCATGGCCGTCGTCATCAGACACCTGATGCAACAACACGGCACTGCCGCGATAGTGCTTATTGGCTACAGCGGCGGCGGAACGCTGGCGATGCTGCTGGCGGAGCGGTTGCCTGACGTCGCCGCCGTCGTCACGCTGGCTGGCAATCTGGATACCGATCGATGGACGGAGTTCCACGACTACTCGCCGCTCACCGGATCACTCAATCCGGCGTCGCGCCCGCCGTTGCCGTCGCGGATTGTGCAATGGCATGTGGCGGGCGGCAGAGACAGGAATGTGCCGCTCGCACTGATTAACGATGAAGTGAAACGGCAGCCGAACGCACGGCTCAGGGTGCTTCCGAAAGCGGACCACGCCTGCTGCTGGGAGCAGGCGTGGCCGCAGATCCTGGAAGAAATCGAGGTGCTGTCCAGCGCCCGCGCACCCTGAGCGGGTGCATCGACTGTACACTCACGCTGGGCTAAAACTGTAGTCGCGCGCCGACTTCAAAGGCGTGCACGGCCAGATCTTCGTAGCCGATCAAACCCTGGTACAGGAAGTGGCCGTACCAGCCGTTGCGGAAATCCGTGGTCAGCCCGGCGCTCACACTGCCATAGTTCCTGTCGGGCTCATCGGTCGGGAGCAGGAACGTCGAGCCGCTCGTGTCCTGCACCAGCCGTCCAGTGGTGTCCTCGTTGTCGTTGTCGAATTCATGTACGTACTCGACGCCGACTTGCGGAAACACATCGAAGGACTTTGCACTGATCGCTGTCAGCACGCGGCCGCCTATCGCCGTCGTAACAGAGGTGAAGGCCTGATCGTCGATCTGGAGGGCGAAATCGGAGTTTACCGTACCCGGCGCGGGCGGACCCAGGATCTCCGTGAAGCCATCGATCTCGGTATGCGCGACATCGAGGCGCGCGTACGGCGTCATGGTCCACCGGCCACGGTAGAAGTCGTAACCCGCCTCGAGACTTCCGGCGATCTCGTCGCTGTCGGTGTCGGAGAAGGCGGTTTGATTGACGATCGACGCCGTGCCCGCGATGGTGTAGATGATGTTGCGCTCCTGGTCATGATCGGTGGCGGAGTAACTGGCGATGGCATTGATGTACGACTGCGGAGATGGGTAGTAACTGCCATACAGCGATCCGGAGATGCCATCCGTGTCCAGGCTGCCGCTGTTGCTGTCGAGATCCACATCCTGTGTGGTGTAGCCCACCGCCAGACCGACGAGGGACTGATCGCTAAGCCGGTAGTCCACTCCGCCCGTCACGCCGTAACTGTTGAGATCAAAGCCGGTCTCACGCAAGGTGGTGTCCTTGTCGCCTAAGCCGAAGTTGCCGTTGAGGAATACGCCCAACCGTCCGCTGCCCAAATTGTCCGCACTGGCGCCCCCGCCGCGAGGGCTGCCTAAGATTTCCGAGGCAGTCAGCCGCTTGCCGTCGATGGTAATGTTGATGGCTGTTTCCTCTTCCTCATCCTCTTCTTTGCGCCGCTGCTCCAGCCGTTCGCGCAGCTCGTCAGTCTGGGGCGGTGAACCCTCAACCTCGATCGTTTGTACTGCGGAGTTTTCTTCCGGCGCCATGGCCTGCAGGCCGGCGAGCGCGCCGCTGATGTCGCCGCCACTAAGGATTGCTCCGGCAATATCGTTACAACGATCCTGAAGATCGGAACTCAGGATAGAAGGGCTTGCTGGACAGATAAACCCGACCAGTTCGCCTGTGACCTGCTGCGGAGGCGTCTGCCCTGCTGATCTCAATATGGGTCCTCCGCCACCGTTCGCTCCGGGCCCTGGTATGACCGACTGAGCGCAGATATCGGTAGCGATGGCCAGCGAGATGCAGGCAGATAAAGCAGTGCGTCGCAGGGTGCAGCTTCGCATCGGTTCCCCCTCCCGTCTCGAAGAATGCATGGAGTTTGTTGGTCTCTAGCCTACTCCTACGAAAACTCCTTGGCAAATTAGTGCCTTCCTTTGGAAACCTGAGAAGGAGTTTAGACGGCTTTTTGAATCTGATCGATGCCGCAAGAGCCGCGCTGTGCGAGTAACGACGGTTGGCGGGAGGGCCGGGCAACGTGAGCAGGGGGCGCCGGAGCGGCGGCTACGGCCGCACTATGCTGTCGAAGGCGGCGAGCAGGCGTTGAATGTCGGCCGATGTGATCTCTCCCATGGTGGAGATGCGAAAGATCGACTTCGCAAGAGCGCCTTGCCCGGAGTAGATGACAAAACCGTGTGCTTTGAGGTGATCGTGCAGCCGTTCGTAGCTCATCCCCGCGGGCAGGCGATAAGCGTGGAGGACGACCGAGGAGACGCCATCCGGCAGCAATGGCTTCACGCCCAGCGCAACGAGGCCACTGCGCGCCTGTTGCGCAAGCGCCGTATACCGTGACTGCCGAGCACGCCATCCACCCTGCTCGGCGAACTCGACAAGCGCTTCATCGAGCGCATAGAAGCTGTGCACCGACTGCGTAAACGGCGTGCCACCGTGGTCCTGCTCGCGGCAGTAGGTATTCAGATCGAGATAGAGCGTGCGGCGAGGTAGCGTGTCATCGTCGAGGGCATCGCGGCGGACAATCACGAAGGCCGTACCCGGCACACCGTGGAGGCACTTGTTCGCCGTTGCCGCGCATGCCGTGATGCCCCACTCCTCGAAATCGAGTTCCTCGGCGCCAAAGCTGCTCACCCCGTCGAGCAACAGGCCCACGTAACGCTCGCGGCACAGGCGGGCGATGGCTTCGATGCGGTTCAGCCGGCCCGTCGTGGTCTCGTGGTGGACAATCGCCACGTGCGAGATGTCCTGGTGCTCGTCGAGCAGCAGCCGCACGCGCTGGGTGTCGACCTCCCCGCCCCACTCAAGCGACAATGCCAGGTGGGGAATGCCATGAATGGCGGCGATCGTCCTGAGCCGTTCGCCGTAGACGCCGTTCGCGATGATGAGCAGCCTGCTGCGCGCGGGCCCGAGGCTGCTGACCATCGCCTCCATCGCTGCGGTCCCAGAGCCGGTCAGCAGCACCGCGGCATAGCGTCTTGGGTCGAGCCCGTACACCTCCAGCAGTCTGGCGCGGATCCGGTTCTGCAGTTCTGCAAACTCCGGCTCGCGATGGCAGAGATCTGGCCTCTTGAGGGCGGCGCGCACGCGCGCGCTCAAGGTCACCGGTCCGGGATTGAGCAGAACGATCGATGACATCAGAAACGGGTGCGGATGTGGTTCATCAGCCGGCGGACGACCTCCGGCGGCGTGATCTTGGGCCGCGGGAGATCTTCGATCGTGCCAGTGGCGATCTTGACGTGCGCCAGCTTGGGCCCTCGATGCGTGGTGTCGCGCAGCAGCGTGTCGATAATGTCGGGCGTGTCGCCGCCGATGCTCAGGCCATAGCCGCACGCCTGCGCGATCTTTGCGAATGCGACACTCGCGCTGACGGTAGACTGGCCGCCGGTTGACTCATGCGCCTCGTTGTCGAGTACGATGTGATAGAAGTTATCGCCGCCATATGCGCCGACCGTTGAGAAGTTGCCCATGCGCATGAGAGCCGCGCCGTCGCCATCGATGACGATCACCTTCAGGTCGGGCCGTGCCAGTGACAGACCCAGGCCGAGCGAGGAGGCGCAACCCATCGAGCCGACCATGTAGAACTGGTTGCTGCGATCGGACAGGGCATAAAGCTCGCGACCGGTGTAGCCGGTGGTGGCAATAATCACGCTGTGCGTTTCCGGCGCAAGCGAGACGAGGCGCCGCAGCGCCTCGTTGCGCGACGGCCGCTCGGTGCCTGCCGCCGGGCTTGTCGATATCACCTCGCCAGGCCCGCGGACGTCGCCGGGCGAACGCCTGCGCAACTCGTGCTTTGCGACGGTGCCCCCCTGCATCAGGAACCCGTACGGCCGCTGCTCGCGCTCCATGTAGTCCTGGGCGCGAGCGAGTGCAGCGTCGATATCCTCGGCTCCAGTTGGGAATCCCTCCCAGGGCACGCGCATGATGTCGAACATCGACCCGGTGATCCGACCCATCAGTTCGTGCTGGGGCTCATCCTGTATGCCTGGTGCGCCGCGGTGGGTGCAAACCATGAGCGTGGGAATGCGGAACACATAGCTGAGAGATGTGATGGGGCTCACCGCGTTGCCTAGTCCGGAGTTTTGCAGCATGACCACCGCACGCTTGCCGCCGATTGCCGCACCGGCTGCCGTGGCCAGGGCGTCGCCCTCGTTGGCGGAGGAGATGTAACTTAACTTGTCGTCATTGATGACGTAATTGATGAAAGGAGTGAGAAAGGAGCACGGCACGCCCGTGTAGGTCTGGTAGCCGCGCGCGCGCGCCGCCTCCACAAACTGCTCCGCCTGAATCATCGTGTTGGTTCAGCTGCGATCGAAGAACTGAGGTACAGGGGCGCCAATTTCGCCGGGAACGTTTTGTCGGGAACAAAACGTCGCGACAGCCGCGAGGCGGTGAGTCTCAGGAATGGGGCGAGCAGGAAAATTGCGCGCCAGCCCCCTATGGGTGAGGCACAGGGGTGAGCCCGAACAGTGAGCGCCCCGGTGGGGCGCTCGCCGGGCGAACGGACATGCCACGGATGGCGTGGCCTGGACTTGCGATGCGAAGCAGGAATGCGCAGCTTTGTAAGCGTCGAGCAATTCCTTTGGCTGTATATCGAGTTCTTTGGACATTGCGCCCAGATCTTCAGAGGCCGGCGGGCAGAGTGAGCGCTCCTCTGGTTTGCGCAACGACGTGTCACTGGGCACCACGGGTGAAGTCGCCGGCGCGATCGAGGTCTTCCAGGGAATTCACATCGAGCCAATGACCGTTGATGTAGAGCACGCGGATCGGCCGTGCCTGTTCCACGAGATAGTTGAGGACGTGTGGAAGACCGAGCACGTGATAGTCGGCACGCCGCTTCATCGCCCCGAGGGCCTCGAGCAGCCAGCCTCGTCCCGCGCCACGCACGCGCAGCATGCCGATCCAGCGCCCGGAACAGCGCTCCGCTGCCGCGCCGGTTTCCTTGCCGACACGCAGCAGGCGCACGTCGTGATCCAACACCGCGCGGTCATCGGGCACCGAGCACCACGCGTAGTCCGGAGAGCCGCTGGCGGGTTGGGTCGCAGTCGCGGAATCCACTACCGTCACGATCTCACCGTCGCTGTCGAGCAGGTCGCGCAGGATGTAGCTGCGGAACAGCAGGTCCCCGTAAAGGATGACTGTGTCATCGCCAACGTCGCTCTCCGCGCAGACCAGAGAGGCGAGCTCGCCGGTGGTAGCGTAATGAGGATTGACGGTCACCTTGATTCCGGGTACATCGATGGCGTCAGCGCGGTAGCCGGCGACCACGGTCGTGTCGTTGATGCCCTCCCTCTTGAATTCGTCGATCAGCCGGCGCAGCAGTGGCTTGCCGCTGATGGACAGCATGACCTTGGGCCGCGACTGCGTGAGCCGTTCCAGCTCGTCACCGCGGCTGGCAGCGAGAACGATCGCGCGGGGACGAGCCTGGCTACCTCCCGCATAACGCAGCTCCGCCTCCTTCAACTCGGCTGCGCCCTGCAGGCGGAAGATCTCGTTCACGGAGGCAATTCCGTCTTCGACGTTGAGCAGGCTCCCGGTGCGCTGGATCTCGCTGGCCACCGACTGCATCGCCGCGACCGCGGCGCGGACCATATGATTGGCCCAGATGACCAGGCTGATCCTGGCGCGCCTGTAAACCTCCACCGGTGTCGAGTAATACTTGGTCGGGACTATGATGACGGGCGCGCGATTGCACCACTCCTTCGCGAAGGCAAGGATCTCTTCCGCGCGCGACAGTTTGCTGTGGATGAGGATGGCGTCGGCCCCGGCTTGCCGGTATGCGTCGGCGCGGCGAATCGCTTCCGTCATGTCCCAGCCGGCGATGAGCGCTTCGACGCGCGCGACGATGCAAAAGTCGCGGTCGTTCTGACTGTCCTTGCCGGCCTTGATCTTGCCGCAGAACTCGTCGATGTCGGCGAGAGGCTGCCGCTCGCCGTCGATGAAGCTGTTGGCCTTCGGAAAGAGCTTGTCCTCAATGCAGACGCCCGCGACATTGCGTTGTTCGAGCTTGCGCACCAGCCGGCGCATGTTATTGAAATTGCCGTAGCCGGTGTCGCCGTCGAGCAGGATCGGGATGGTGGTGGCGTCAGTCATGAATTCCAGCATGTCCACCACCTGCGTCCAGCTTGCCTCGTTGTTGTCGCGCACGCCGAACTGCGCCGACACTGCCAGACCGCTCGCCCAGATGCCTTTGAAGCCGGCCTCCTCGACGATGCGCGCGGACAGACCATTGTGCGCTTCCATGATGAACTCAAGCTCAGGCGATAGCAGCAACTGCCGTAGTCGCGCGGCACGGCTCGAGCGCGCGGTGATGAGCTCTGGCTTGTTCATGTGTCTGCGTTGAGTTGCGGCAGGATCTCGCGGTCGGCGCGCGCGATGTCCTCCGGGAAGTCAATCTCGACCCAGGGCAGGCCAGTCACGTCCTCGAAGCCGAAGACCCCCGGTGTCGCAAGCAGCAGGTCGCGAATGGCCTCCTCATAGGGCTCCTGGCGCCGGCCGCCGTTAACGTAGTCCTCCGTCATCCGGGCTAGCCGCCCCGCGGTCCTCTCCTCGAAGCGGAAGAACCCCACCGATTCGCCCACGAAATCATACTCCAGATCCGCCGTGATCCGCTTGCGGAACTCCACCAGGCGGCCGTCGCGCACGCACAGTTTCACCGGCTCCTCGCCAGGCTCGAAATCGCGGTCGAGCAGGAAGCAGTTGGGCTTGTTCGTGCTGACGAGCCGCTCGAGCAACACGGGATGGTAGAGCACATCCGCATCCATGAGGATCACGTCCCCTCCGGGGCGCAGGTAGTGGCGCATCGCCCAGAGGCTGACGACGCTGCCTTCGCGATAGTCTGGGTTGAGCACCGTGGAGATGAGCTTGGCGTGAGGGCTCGCCGCCACGGCCTCGCGCAGCATTCCCGCCTCGTGCCCCACGCATAGGGCGACATGGCCAACGCCGAGATCGGCGAGACATTCAAGATGGTGCGCGAGCAGCGTCCTGCCGCCGAAGGCGAGAAGGCTCTTCGGACCGTGATGAGCGTCGCCGAGGCGGCGGCCGACTCCGGCGGAGAGGATGATGGCTCTCATTTACGCGTGACTGGTAATTCGCGCTTGCTCAGTGGTGAACAGCCCGCCACCCAAGGTTGTTACCAGCCACTAATTACCGATTACCAATCACCGGCTTCTGAACACCTGGCGGAAGCCGAAGTAGGCAATAGCGTCCTTCATGTTGGAGACGAAGCGCCCAACCTTGCTTATCTCGGCGCTGGTCACGTATTCGAGCGTCAGGACGACGCGCTCCTCATTCTCCCCGAGAGGGGTGACGCGGTGCCACAGCTTGTCGCCGTTGAAGACGACCAGCGTGCCCGGCGCGAGCGAAACGCTGTGGTGCTCGCTCGTACGGCCGGGATTGTCGCGGTGAAGTTGGAACTCCAGCTTGCAACTGGAGCGGTCGATGAGGCCGATGAGCACGGTGTAGCGCTCGCCACGATAGTAGGAGGTGTCGTAGTGCCAGCCGATGTGATCGCCAACCTCCGTGTAGTAATAAAGTGCGTAAGTGTGCGGGTCCTCGCGGGGGCAGGATTGCAGTGCCCTGTCGGTCAACGCCTTTAAAAAGCCGGCCAGCTCCAGGGATCTGTAGACCGCGGCAAACTGCGGCGCGTGGCGGTCCAGATCGAAGCGGCTGACACTGCCTCCCTTCTTGTGACCGGGCAGATAGTTGCGGTTAACGCGCGCCTTGAGCGCCGGAAGGGTCGCAAGTAGCGGGTCGAGCACGGAACGCGGCAGGAAATCCTCGATGACCAGGGCCTCATCCTGCTCATGAAACCGCTTTCGTAACTGTTGCATGTCGAGACCGGCAATGCGTTCGCGCAGCAACGACTCGAACTCCATAGCAAGTCTTTCACAACAGAGGGTCAGGCAGAACGCTTCGAGCGATGTGGCGCCAGCGCCGATGCTCGCAGATGGTCCACGCAACGTACGCCAGCGTCCCCAGTCCGTAAGGGATGAAAAACCAGTGTACGCCGAGCAACCAGGTAATGGGGCCGATGAGGTAGATGAAATCCTCGATCTCAAAACCGGAAAAGTACGGGTGCTTCACTGACTGCTTGCCGAACCTCTCCTCCATGCGCATGCGCAGCGTCAGGATTAACGGGTTGGAGAGACCGGCGAGGAAGCCGAGCAGGAGCGCCCAGATGCCCATCGGTCCGTGCGACAGACCCACGCCGATGCCGATGAACAACATCGTGTAGTTGACGCCGCCGACAATGAAATCGTAACGATGTCCGAATGGACTGGTCCTGCCGGACAGGCGCGCGAGTTCGCCGTCGGTGTGATCCGTGAAGACCGCCAGCATGTAGATGCCAGCCGCGAGGCCGGCCATGTCAGGACCGCCCAAGGCAAAGAGGAGTGCCGCGGTCAGGCCGAACAGCAGGCTCAGCGTGGTCAGGTGATTGGGGTGCACCGGTGTACACACGAGCGGGCGCACGACAAGACGCGCAAGGCGCTGGTCGTAGGGGATCTCGCTGCCGGGCACGGCGGTGGTCGTCATAGGACCCGAGGATCGTTATCAGGGGACGCTAACGGCGTGTTTGGAGCCGGGAAGGCGGCCGCCTTTATAACCGGATAGTCTGTTGCGTTCAACTGCGGGAATCCGTAACACCCCGCTCGTCCCCGCCTTTGTTGGCGGACGGGCCGTGTGCGAGCATAGGGGAGAAGGGCGCTGAGGCCCCGGCAGAATCGAGGCAAGAGGATGTCAGAGCTGAATCCGTATGCGGCGCCCGCCGCGCGCGTCGCGGATGTCCTTCCCGCCGGCGCTGTCGAGTTGGCGAGACCGGAGACGCGGCTTTGGGCCTGTCTTGTGGACGCCATTCTATACACGGCTATCGGCGCAGTCGGGACCGCCACCGGGCTGATGCTCGCGCAGATGCCTGTCGCCGAACCACTGGGCGAGCACCCCACCGTGGGTGAGTTCTTTGCCGCCGCCGCGCTTGCCGTCATCGGCGCCCTCGCGGCAGTCACGATCCTGTTCATTTATAACTGCGTGTTGCTCTATCGCAGCGGCCAGACGGTGGCCAAGCGGATGTTCCAGATCCGGATCGTGCGGCCCGATGGCCGTCGCGCCAGCTTCACGCGCATACTGCTGCTACGCAAGGTCCTGCAGTGGGTGCTGCAGTCCATACCCCTTTGGGATCGGAATCGTGTACTGGCTCATCGATTCGCTCTGCATCGTCCGCGCCGACCGCCGCTGCGTGCACGATCACGTCACAAACGCCGGCGCGGCGAAGGGCTGGAGTTTCACCAGTTGCGTGAGTACCGCGGGGGCGACAGCCTGCGGCAAATCGACTGGAAGGCGACCTCCCGCCAACGAAAGCTGGTCTCTCGAGAGTACCAGGACGAGCGTGATCAGCATGTGTTTTTTTTGGTCGACTGCGGCCGGCGCATGGCCACGAAAGATGGCGAGCTGAGCCATTTCGACATGAGCCTGAACGCGGTGCTGTTGCTTGCCTACGTGGCCCTGCGCCAGGGCGATGCGGTTGGCGTGATGACATTCAGCGGGAAGCCACGCTATCTGCCGGCGCAAAAGGGCATGCCCACGCTCACCCGGCTGCTCGAGTTCCTGTTCGACCTTTCAGCCATCACTGCAGACCTCGGACTATGTGCGCGCCGCCTCGACAGCGGCGCAGAGACTGGGCAAACGTTCGCTGGTCGTTGTCGTGACCAATCTGCGCGATGAGGACAGCGACGAACTGCTGGCGGCACAGCGCCTGTTGCGGCAGAGGCATCTGGTGCTGCTTGCCAACCTGCGCGAGGCGAGCATCGGCGCACTGCTGCGCGAGGAGGTGCAGTCGTTCGCCGATGC
>JBQTIC010000060.1:0-18655 GCA_052388435.1 Chromatiales bacterium
ATCCGATCTGGGGCTACAGCCTCGGCTGTGTCGGTGCCTTCGCTGTGAGGTTGCGTTGGCGCGAGCAAGGCCGAACTGTCGGCTTCCGCTCTCCGCTGCGCGGCTGTGGCCCTTGACCGCCTCGCAACGCTGCGCTTCGCTCCTCGGTCAAGGGCGCCGCTCAGCTCCCGCTTCCGTTAGACCCCACTTTGGACTTATAAGAACTTATCGTACTTGACGTACGAAAGTGAGTAGACTATATTTGCCTCCCAGAAAAGGAGGTAAATTCCCAATGCGCACCCACCAAGTCCAAATCGATGACGATGTCTTTCAGTTCGTAAAGACTCATGCTGAGCCGCTTGTTGACGACTTTAATTCTGCCCTTCGGCGGCTACTCCCGCTTGGAAGTCCTCCCCCAAAGAGAAGCGCACCTCCAAGCCAACGAGCAGCTTCCGCAACTCTAGTTGGGAGTTTGCCCACATTTCCTACCGGGACTCCGGTTGCTTTGCGTCATACACTCGAAGTCGCGGGCCTCGTGCGAAGCGGAGCGTACACGCGAACCGCAGCTACACAATTCGTGGCGAGGCGAGATAACGTGTTTCCGCAGACGGTCATCGACAAGTATTGCCGTCAGCTTGGCTTGACTGCGAGCCAATTCGATCGCCTGTTAGAAGAAGAAGGTCTCAGCGGACTTCGTAGGATTCTCAAATCTAAGTTTGCAGAATTCAGCGATGTCATTGACAAGATCCTTCAATAAGTGGGGTCTAACAATCGCATCGAGAGCGACGCGCTAAAGCGCGCGCCTCATGCGCATCGTTAGGCGTCACCGAGAGGAGCGCCGGCGCGGGTGAGCGATAACTTCTCGTCGTATGCCAGTAAAAGCGTAGTGAGGCGAGAACGGGAGGGAATGCATGCAACAATTGGCCTTGCTGTACGACGAAAGGTTCTTGGAGAGCTACGCCGGCGCGGTCATCACCGACCCCGCTACGGCGATCATGGAACTGGTAGCGAACTGCTGGGACGCCGATGCCGCCGAAGTTCTGATTGTGTGGCCCGATGCCGGAAGTGGGAGGCCGACATCAATGTTCGCCTCTTTCCGGCAGGTTGCTTCATCAAGCATTGAGCGTTGCCAGAAACCATATTCGCGCGAGCGGGGCCCGGCCCGGTGAGGAGGCGGCGATGGCGAAGAGCATCGTTCTTTGTTCTGACGGCACCGGCAACGCGTTCGACGAACGCGCGACCAACGTGTCGATGGTGATCCGGTCAATCGACCTGCGCTGCTCGCCGGCGCCGGACCGGCTGCAGATCGCCTTCTACGACCAGGGCGTTGGCACCAACTCCGGACTGGTCGCGGACGCCAAGGCGTACAGCAAGTCGCGGCCGGAGGCGGAGATGCTGACGGTACTGCCAGAGCCCCAAACACCCCGGTGGATGCCAGGGCCAGTGGCACGGTTGCGGGGGCTGGTCGATGGCTACGGGCTCGATCGGAACGTGAAAGAGCTGGTGCGCGCGCTGGCGGAACATTACAAGAAGGACGACAGCATCTATCTGTTCGGCTTTAGCCGCGGCGCATTCACCGTGCGCGCAGTCGCCGGGTTCATCTACCGTTGCGGGCTGCCTCGGCCTGGCCAGCACTTTGACACTTGGTTTGCCGACGGCTTTACGCTGTATTCGGTTCACTTCCCGCCCGCCGGCCATGTCGAGTCGTTCCGCGAGAGATCGCAGCTTATTAAGATTGACTTTCTGGGCCTGTGGGACACCGTGAAGTCGTACGGCGGCGTGCGTCCAATCAGCTGGCCGCATCTTCGCCACAACCCGGCGGTCAAGGTCGTCCGCCACGCGCTGGCTCTTCACGAGGAGCGCGCATGGTTCCAGCACACGACGTGGGGCAGCGCCCACGAGAAGCTCTGCGGCGAGCCGCTCGAGCAGGACGAAGGCTACCGGACCCAGGACGTCGAAGAAGTCTGGTTCCGCGGCTATCACTCGGACATCGGCGGCGGCAAGGACGAACAGGAGTCCGCCCGCGTCGCACTGCTGTGGATGCTCGGCGAGGCGGCCAACTTTGGTTTGCGGCTTAACGATGACGGCACGAAGCGCTTCGACAACACGGGCGATTTCAACCGAAAGGTTGAGACGCATGAAACGTATCCGTGGTGGTGGCGAGCCGTCGGGGCCATCCCACGTCAGGAGCTGCACAACGATTGCCGGCCCCCGCGGCGAACCCTAGCGATCGGCGCGCGCTCGCTGCGCGATCCGCAGCTGCCCCAGCTTCAAGACAGTCGCCAACCGAGGGAAGTCTTGGTGCACGTCAGCGCGCTCGACGCCGTGCACCTACCACGCGTGCGACCGATACACACACGCCCGCTGCCGTCAGCGGTACCAATGCAAGCAGCGCAAATCGAACCGGAACAGTAACGAACGGGATAACGCGGTTCGCGCCAGTCGCGCAGCGCCTCGGCGCGGCCTACGTCTAGGAAGGCACCGACGTGTCAGCTATTTGGTTGGTCGGATGGCGTCGGATAAGAGCTGCTCTTGGCCGAATGCGGGCATTCAATGGGTAGCGCGATTGCGTAAGATCTACGGACGCGGGCGTGGAGGAAACGAAAGGGGATTGCCCGGGTCCGGCTTCCCGATGGCGCTACCCGGCTAGTGGAGTTACACTGGTATGAAGCTCACGGCATTGGGCGCAAAGAGTTCAAGATCAAGCGCTACATCGACTGATTCTCTATGAAAACGTCGCCGAAGAAGTTTGTTGTGTGCCTGAAAAACAAGGGCTACGAAGTTTCCCCCGAGCCCCGGAAAATTTATCAGGTGCTTCCTGACCCTGACGCCGCGAAGCATCGACAGCTTCGTGTAATCGACGAGTCGGGAGATGATTATTTGTATCCCGCGAACTATTTTTCCCCAATTGAGCTCCCGCAGCCAGTTCGCAAGGCGGTACTGGCTTCCGTCTAACCGCGCGATCGACAGCGACGCAGGAAAGCGCTGCGCGCTTTTGGGCGCGTCATCGCGGACGTTGGCCAGCCAGTGCAGACGAATCTCCCAAATTGGCCTATGGTCGCAGAAAGCGACCCGTGGATTGAAACATCGGATGTCATTCCGATGTTTCCCACATTCGTCTGGAAGATTCAGCTCAAGACAAAGTTACGCGACGCCATAGACGCAAAGACCCTAGCGACGGTTGAGCAATTAAGGCGCGACTTGCCACCACTTGGAGCCGGGCAGGGGTGGCAGTCAGAACAAACGCTACATGAACGCGAGGAATTCCGGGATCTCATTTCATGTGTCAGTACTGTGGCAAAGAGCATTCTGCGATTCTTGCGAATCGGTTATGACGCCTTCGAAATAACTGGCTGCTGGGCCACTGTTCTAGCCAACGGTGCCATACACAAGGCTCATAGTCACCCCAATAACTTCTTGAGCGGCGTCTATTATGTCCGAACTCGCCCGGGTGCAGACACAATAAACTTTCATGACCCGAGGAATCAGACCAGTGTTATCAGGCCGCCGGTCGTGGAGCTCACGGCCGAGAATACCGACCAGGTCGTAGTCAGAGTGACGAACGGCACCCTTCTGATGTTCCCCTCCTATCTGGAACACTCAGTCGACCCCAACATGGGCGAGGAAGAGAGAATCAGCATCAGCTTCAACATCATGTTCTCTTCGTTTACGGAGAACCTGAGCAAACCGCTGTGGTAAGACTGACCGGTCGGGAAAAAAGTCTAGCGACATGGGTTACGTGGCGTTTCGAGCGACCATAGGTATCCTCGATGCGCCTGTGTCGTCCAAGTAGGCGGTCGAGCTTGGACGGGCGTTGACATCCTTCGTTGCGAGGCCCAGCACTGTTGAACGATTGGAGACAAATATGAACGCTTACGTCGTTATTTCCGGGACCCTCTTCGGACTGATCGCTCTTCTGCACGCCGTGCGGCTTGTACTGCACTGGCCCGCTCAGGTGGGGAGTTGGGGTGTGCCATTCTGGGTCTCATGGATAGGGATCCTCCTGCCGGGTGGCTTGTGCATCTGGGCGTTTCTGCTCGCCAGGTTCTCGCGGCGAGTTTCTTGAGGCCAGGTGTGGTCGAGAACGCCGCCCAACCCCGGCGTCCAACGGACGCGCCGCAAGCGGCGCGGCGGTGACGCCGCTCGTCGGGCGACGTTTGGATGGAGTCATTCTGTAGCGATGAAGTAACCTTGAACGAGCAAGCGAAACCACCATGCAGTTCGAACCCGTTACCCCCGAGCGATTACCGGACCTGGCTCGCTTCTTCCAAGAGCATGGCAGGTTCCGCTACTGCTCCTGCATGCGGTGGCGCATGAGAAGCACAGAGTTTCAGCACTCCACCAAGAAAGGTCGTGTGGCCGCACTCGAAAACCTCGTCTGTCAGAACACGCCTGTCGGAGTTCTTGCGTACCTTGACGAAGAGCCCGTCGGTTGGTGCTCGATCGCGCCCCGGGAAACGTACGGCGCGCTGGAGCGCTACCGCGCATTGATGCCGCTCCAGTGTGGTCGGTAGTCTGCTTCTTCGTTGACCGCCACTTCCGTCGCCAGGGGGTCACGCTTGGTCTTTTGAGGTCGGCGGTGCAGTACGCCAGGTCGCGAGGCGCGAAGGTTGTTGAGGGCTACCCGGTAGAGCCAGGCTCTCGTCTCTACACCTACATGGGGTCGCCTTCGACATTCCGGAAGGCAGGCTTCCAAGACGTAACCCCTCGCGGGCAGACCAGGCAGGTCATGCGGTACTTCGTCGCGTCGAACTCACCCCGTGAGTCCTGCTCATGAAAACCCCCGCGCCCGAGGGGCGCGCCCGGCTGTAGAGCCATCGCGGCTCGGTTACAATCGCGCCATGCAGGAACAGCCGTCCATCTCGACATCCCCACCCACTGCCGGGGACGAGCAGTATCAGGTCGAGCGCCTGCAGGGCGTGTCGCGCACCTTTGCGCTGACCATCCCGCAACTGCCGGCGGCGCTGGCACGCGTGGTCAGCAATGCGTATCTGCTCTGCCGCATTGCCGATACGATCGAGGATGACCCGGGGCTCGACGCTGCCCGGCAGCGCCATTTCTCCGAGCGCTTCATTGACGTGGTGGCGGGCAACGCGGACGCGGAGCAATTCGCCGCGGAACTGTACCCGCTGCTCTCCGCGCGCATGCTGCAGGATGAACGCGACCTCATCCGCAACACCGCGCGCGTCATACGCATCACCTTGAGCTTCAAGCCAGTGCAGCGTGCCGCGCTCGCCCGCTGCATCCGCATCATGGCCAGCGGCATGGCCTGGTACCAGGAACGCGAGAGCCTGAAAGGGCTGGCCGATCTGTCTGCCATGGATCGTTACTGCTACTACGTCGCCGGCGTCGTCGGGGAGATGCTGACTGAACTCTTCTGCGACTATTCAGCCGAGATTGCGCAACGGCGCGAGCCGCTGATGCGTCTCGCCGTCTCCTTCGGCCAGGGATTGCAGATGACCAACATCCTGAAGGACATCTGGGAGGACCGTAGCGGCGGCGCCTGCTGGCTCCCGCGCGAAATCTTTGCACGCGTCGGCGTCGACCTCGAACACCTGCACTCCGGCCGCCTTCCCAGTGGTTTCGGTCACGCCCTTGGCGAAGTCATAGGCGTGGCGCGCGGTCACCTGGAGAACGCGCTGACCTACACGCTGCTCATCCCGCCGCACGAGACCGGCATACGACGCTTCTGCCTCTGGGCGCTCGGCATGGCCGTTCTGACGCTGAAGAAGATCAATGCCCGCCGCAATTTCAGCTCCGGTCAAGAGGTCAAGATCTCGCGCCGCAGCGTCAGGGCAACTATCCTGGCCACCAACCTCGCCGTTGCCAGTGATCCACTGCTTAAGTGGCTGTTTGCGCAAACGACCCGCAGTTTGCCGCGCGTTGGCATTCATGAGAGACTGGCGACGCCGGACTGGCGCGCCGGCTCCAAACTGTCGTAGTGAGCCCCGCAGGTACCTCGCGTCCTGCGGCAGGGGGGATTCAAAGCAGATTGACCGGTACGAGGTGTGCGGGCCTGTCGAGCCCGTGACGGTTGTGCGCCCCCTTCAAGCGAAGCGCGACCCCAAACGAGCAGGGAACATCAAGGCATGCGTATAAAAAGACGATTCAAGTTCGCTGAAGCCGAAACAACGACGCGAAGGTTTGCGTTCGAAAGTCAGGCGCCGATCAATTTCCCCGAGTTGGAGGAGGCTATCCTGCGCTCCCGCTCGGCGATCGAGGCCCACCAGCATGCTGACGGCCATTTCCTCTATGAGCTCGAGGCGGACTGCACGATCCCCGCGGAATACATATTAATGAACCACTTCATGGGCGAAGTGGACGACGTGCTGGAGCGGAAGATCGCCAACTACCTGCGCGCGAAGCAGGCGGAGCACGGCGGCTGGCCGCTGTTCCATGGTGGCGACTTCGACATTTCCTGCTCCGTGAAGGCCTACTACGCGCTCAAGCTCGCTGGCGACGACCCGAACGAGCCCCACATGATCCAGGCGCGCAACGCTATTCTCGCTCACGGCGGCGCGGCGCGCTGCAATGTGTTCACCCGCATCGCGCTCGCCCTCTTCGAGCAGGTCCCCTGGCGCGCGGTGCCGTTCATCCCCGTGGAAGTGATGCTGCTGCCCGACTGGTTCCCATTCCACATCAGCAGGGTCTCCTACTGGTCACGCACGGTGATGGTTCCGCTGTTTATACTGTGCACTCTCAAGCCCAAGGCGATTAACCCCCGCGGCGTGGACATCCGCGAGTTGTTCGTGACACCGCCGGAGGACGAGCAGGACTACTTCCGGCCGACCACGCTGCTGGCCAAGGCATTCCGGCTTCTCGACAAGATGGGTCGCTCGCTGGAGCCGTTCATTCCGTCGCGCATGCGCCAGTACGCGCTGCGCAAGGCGGAGCGCTGGTTCACGCGGCGGCTCAACGGGACGGACGGTCTGGGCGGCATATTCCCGGCGATGGTAAACGCCTGCGAAGCGCTGGCGCTGCTGGGCTACACCGAGGACCATCCTTACCGCGTGCAGGCCAAGACCGCAATCCGCCGGCTGGTAGTCACGCACGGCCATTCGGCTTATTGCCAGCCGTGCGTGTCGCCGGTGTGGGACACGGTCCTCGCCGCGCACGCCCTGCATGAGGCCTACAGCGGCCAGAGCTCCGAACCGGTACGCCGCGCGCTTGACTGGTTTCGGAATCGTCAGCTCTCCGATGAACCGGGCGACTGGCAGGAAAGCCATCCCGGCCTCAAAGGCGGCGGCTGGGCCTTTCAATACGGTAATTCCTGGTATCCCGACCTCGACGACACCTCGATGGTCGGCTGGATCATGCACAGTGCTGCCCGGGAGCATTGCGCCGAGAACATCGAGCGCGCTGCGGACTGGATCTGCGGCATGCAGTCGAAGAACGGCGGCTTCGCCTCGTTTGATGCCGACAACACGCACTATTATCTCAATGCGATCCCGTTCGCCGACCACGGCGCTTTGCTCGATCCGCCGACGGCAGATGTGACCGCCCGCTGTGTCGCGCTGCTGACACTGGTGAACAAACCCGAATACCGCAGACCACTCGCGCGCGCCATAGAGCTGCTGAAGCGGGACCAGGAGGCGGACGGCTCGTGGTTCGGGCGCTGGGGCACCAACTACATTTACGGCACCTGGTCGGTGCTGACGGCGCTGGAAGTCGCCGGAGAGGATCCGCAGCAGCAGTATATCCGGCGCGCAGTCAGGTGGGTGGAGAGCATGCAGAACCCGGACGGCGGTTGGGGCGAGAGCAACGACAGCTACTATCCGCCACGGCATCGCCGGCCGCATCCCAGCACGCCGTTTCAGACCGCGTGGGCGATGCTGGCGCTGATGGCAGCCGGGATCAAAGACTCGCTGGCCCTGCGCCGGGGCGCGCATTACCTCATCGAGCATCAACCACCGGGCGGCCTGTGGGATGACCCGCACTATACCGCGCCTGGCTTCCCGCGCGTGTTCTATCTGAAGTATCACGGCTACGCGAAATACTTCCCGTTGTGGGCGCTGGCCCGCTACCGGAATCTTAACAGCGCGAGTTGATTTCCGTCGGTGTGGTGGCGGCACTGCCCGCCGAGGCGTCATCGCTCCTCGGCCGACGCGTGCAACCACGTGTCATCACCCGCTTCGACGATCACCTCCTCATCGCCAGCGGCATCGGACCGGCGTGCGCGCGCGCCGCAGCCGGTCAGCTTGTCGATGCCGGCATGCGCGCCCTGCTTAGCTGGGGCACGGCCGGCGCGCTTACCGCCGAGCTTGGTTCCGGCGCGCTGCTGCTCCCCACGCAGGTATTGCGCGAGGATGGCACGGCATACCGCATCGACGTGCGATGGCACGAGCGGATCCGGGGACTGTTGCAGGAAAAACTGCCCGTGCACACGGGGGCGCTCGCCCTCAGTCACACTGTCCTCAGCAGCGCCGCGGACAAACGCGCCCTGCATGACCGCACCGGCGCAGCGGCGGCCGACATGGAGAGCACCGCCGTGGCCGAAGTTGCACATCAGGCCGGACTCCCGGCGCTTGTCATTCGCGCCATTGCTGACAAGCAGTCGCTGACCATTCCATCGTTCGTGTTGCACGCGACCGATCCGTACGGGCGCGTGCATCTGCCCGCGCTGACCCGCGGCCTGCTGCGCCAACCCTTCGCGCTCGGCAGACTCATTGCGCTGGCGCACGCGTGGCGTGCTGCCCTGCGGGCGCTGCGCACGGCGGCCAACGCAATCCGCCCGGCACTGTCGCCGACGACCTGATCGGCCCGGCTTGCCATGGAACAGGCTCTCGGCTATAAAGCGCCCTCCCACTTACCCTGAAGCGCCTGTTTACATTATGAACGTCGGCGATCTCACTCAGGAGCAGATCGACACCTTTCATCGCGACGGCTATCTGATCGGGCGCGGCATGTACACAGCGGAGGAGATCACCGAGATCTCGCGCTGGATAGATGAGATCGCCGCTTATCCGGAAGTGCCCGGCAAGTACATGATGTACTTCGAGGACAGCAAGCTCGACGGTTCGCGCATTCTGAACCGCATGGAGAATTTCTATCCCTACCACAAAGAGTTCCGGCGCCTGTTTGACAGCAGCAAGATGATGGGCAGCGTCGGGCAACTGTTCGGCGAGCCGGCAGTGCTGTTCAAGGACAAGATCAACTTCAAGCTTCCCGGCGGTGACGGCTTCAAGCCACATCAGGACGTGCAGGCCGGCTGGGACAGGTATGGCAGCCTGCACATCTCGGTGCTCCTGTGCATTGACGATGCAACACTGGAGAACGGCTGCCTGGAACTGGTGCGCGGCTATCACAACCGCGGTCTGGTGGGCAGCCAATGGACGCCACTTACCGATGAGGACATGCAGGGCATGCAGTTGGAACCCTGTCCGACAAGACCGGGTGATGTCGTATTCTTCGATTCCTACGCACCGCACGCCTCCGGCCCCAATCTTACCGACCAGCGGCGGCGCCTTTTGTACATCACTTACGGCAAACGCGCGGAAGGCGATCGTCGTGAGCAGTACTATGCGGACAAACGCAAGAGCTATCCGCCTGATTGCGAGCGTGAGCAAGGCAAGCAATACGTCTTTCGCGTATGAGTAAAGACTTGCGAATGCGGCCGTTAAGGGGCTATAAGGACTTCTAACGACGCCATATTGGTTTTGCTGGGTTCGTTGCAGGGCGAGACAGCGAAACCCGGTCCGGGCACGATCGACCGGCTTGTCATGCGTGGCAAGAGCGAACCAATCCCCTGGCGAAATCACATTCTCAACGTTAACGGGAACAGCCGTTTATGTCGCTGCATACCTGGGTACATGACCGCGCGGATCACCTGATCGACGCCTGGTTTCACTACCTGCAGCGCCACGCCTGGCCGGTGATCGTGTTGGCCTTGACCGCGGCGCTGTTCTGTGCCAACTACACGATCAATCACATCCGCATCAACACCGACAACTCCGACATGCTGTCGGAGAAGCTCCCCTGGCGGCAGACTTACATCCAGTACAAGAAGGCCTTCCCGCAATATGCGGACAACATCGTCATTGTTATCGACGGCGCCAGTCCCGATGAGGCCCATGACGCGGCAGACCGCCTGGCGACGCATTTGCGGACGCGCACGGATCTGTTCAAGTCCGTCTATTTTCCGCGGGCGAGCCAGTTCCTTCGCGAAAATGGACTGCTCTATCTTGATGAACCGGAGTTGCAGGAACTCGCCGACAATCTCGCGCGGGTGCAGCCGTTCCTCGCCAGGCTCGCCGCCGATCAGAGCCTGCGCGGGCTCGCCAACCTTCTCACCGAAGCGCTCACCGAGCAGGAAGCACAGGACATTGATCTCAACTTCGCGTTCACGCGCATCGCCGCCACCCTGAAGGCGCATCTGGCCGGCAGACATGCGCGGCTGTCCTGGGAGGCCCTGATGAGCGGCAAGGACGCTGACGCCGACGACAGGCGCGTGCTCGTCGTCACCCAGCCCAACCTCGACTTCAATTCCGTGCTGCCAGGCGAAACGGCCATTGCGGCCATCCGCAATGCCGCCGAGCAGCTTAAACTCACGCCCGAGCAGGGCGTGCGGATGCGGCTGACCGGCGGCGCGGCGCTGTCCTATGACGAGCTGAAGAGCGCGAGCCTCGGCGCCCAGCTCGCCAGCATCGGCGCGTTTATCATGGTGGCATTGGTGATGATTATCGGTTTGCGCTCGCTGTGGCTGATGTTGACCACGCTCACGGCGCTGGTGATGGGTCTCATCTTCACCGCCTTTTTCGCCACCGTGACCATCGGCGAGCTCAACCTCATCTCGGTGGCCTTCGCGGTCATGTATATCGGGCTGGGCGCAGACTACGCGATCTACCTGTGTCTGCGCTACAAAGAGCTCGCTGCCGATGCCGACGATCACCGCGAAGCACTGACCCGCGCAGCGCGCCACGTCGGCGGCTCGCTCGGTCTGTGCACGCTCACGACCTCCGTGGGTTTCTTCGCCTTCATCCCTACCTCGTACAAAGGCGTCGCCGAACTGGGCATCATCTCCGGTGCCGGCATGTTCATCAGCCTGTTCGTGACCCTAGCGATCCTGCCGGCGTTGTTGACCTTGAAGGTGCCGCAGCAGCGTCACCTGCCGGGCGTGCATCACTTGCGTTATGCCTATGAGCGGCTGCTGACGCTCCCGCTGCGCCACAACCGCGCCATCATCGTCGGTGCGGTCGCCGCCGCTGCCGCGGCGCTGCTCGTGCTGCCACACGCCAGCTTCGACTACAACCCCCTCAACCTGCAGGACCCGAAGGCCGAGTCCGTCGTCGCCTACAAGGATCTGCTGGCCCATGACGGACAGTCGCCCTGGTCCATCGTCGCGCTGATAAGAGAGAAGCGAGAACTCCGGCGTCTGCAAGAACAGTTGGAGCGTCTGCCCACCGTCGACAAGGTTGTGACCGTGGAGTCCCTCGTACCGTCCGATCAGGAGCAGAAGCTCGCCGTCATCGGCGACATGTCGCTGACACTCGGATCGGACTTGTCCAATGCGGTGCCGCAGCCTGCTCCAGATGCGGCCCAAAGTATCGAGGCCCTGCAGAAGCTGGCGGCGTCGCTGAGCGTGAGTCTGTCATCGAACGGGCGCCGGAGCGGTTCGTCTGCCAATGATCTGCTGGACGCACTGCAAGACTTCCTCGGCCGAATCGAGACGGCAGACAGCCTTGAACGGGAGAAACTGTTGCGCGGAGCGCAAGACAGCCTGCTGGGACTGCTGCCTGGGCGTCTCGCCGCGCTCGCCGATTCGCTTAATGCGCAGCCTATCAGCCTGCAATCGTTACCCGCCGATCTGCACAGTCGATGGATCGCCGAGAACGGCATTTACCGCATCGAGGTCATTCCCAGGGAAAACCTCGACAACGCCGCGGCCATGCGCCGATTCGTGCGCGAGGTGCGCGGAGTGCTACCCGCGGCCACCGGGTCGCCGATCATCTATCTCGAGGCAAGCGACGCGGTGGTGAGCGCCTTCAAGCAGGCGTTCTTCTATGCCTTCATCGCGATCGCCGTGCTGCTGTGGCTGTCAATGGACGAAAAGGTGGACGTGGTGCTGGTGTTGGCCCCGCTTGTGCTCGCGGCGATCCTCACGGGTGCTGCCACCGTGCTGCTCGGCATCCCGTTTAACTTCGCCAACATCATCGCGCTGCCACTGCTGCTCGGCATGGGGGTGGACAACGGCATCCACATGGTGCATCGCTTCCGCACCGACCCCCCCAAAGACGGCGTACTCCTGCATACGAGCACTGCCACGGCCATCGGCTTGAGCGCGCTGACGAATGCCAGCGGCTTCGGCAACCTGGCCGTCTCGCCGCATACCGGCACTGCGAGCATGGGCATCATGCTCACGGTCGGCATCCTGCTCACGCTGCTCTGTACGATGATCATCCTGCCGAGCCTGCTCAACCTCCTGCACAGCCGCGCCAACAGCGCCGCGACCTGAACAGGTAAATTGGCAGTCCTGTCATCCAAACCGTGGGATGCGCGGCTAGCCGCTCGGCTCGTCGCGCCGCTGCGCGACACCGCCATCACTCCCAATCACTTCACTACGCTGCGGCTCGTTACAGGCTTGCTCGGCGCCTGGCTGTTCGGCCGCGGCGATGCACCCAACCTCGCCGCCTGGCTCATTGTTCTCTCGAACTTCCTCGACCACACCGATGGGGAGTTTGCGCGGTTGAGCGGCAGGAGTTCTCGCCTCGGCCATCTGTACGACCTCGCGTGCGACGCGCTGGTGACGACCGGCCTCTTTGTCGGCATCGGCATCGGGTTGCGCGACAGCGTCGGCAGCACGGCGATCGCACTTGGCATGACTGCCGGCGTGGCCGTTGCCGCCATATTCCAGATGCGCCATGACATTGAGCGGCAAATGGGCAAGACGGCGACCCGCCAACCGCGATTCGCCGGTTTCGAGGCTGAGGACATCCTGTATCTGCTTCCCGTCGTTACCTACGCGGGCCTGCTGCAGCCATTCCTGTACGCCGCCGCGATCGGGGCGCCGCTCGCCGCACTCGTCGTGTTGCTGCTCTTATTGCACGGCCGGCGGAGGTCCGGGACATGACGACACTGGTCACGGGAGCCACGGGCTTCGTCGGCGCCGCGGTCGCCCGCCGCTTGCTGGCAGACGGTGTCGCGGTGCGCGTCCTCGCTCGTCCGCGCAGCGAGCGCCGCAACCTGGAAGGCATGACAGTCGAGATCATCGAGGGTGATCTGCGCGACCGTGCATCGCTCGAGCGCGCGCTCAGCGGTTGCGAGGCGCTCTATCACGTCGCCGCCGATTACCGCCTGTGGGCGCCGCGCTGGGAGGAGTTGTACCACAGCAACGTGGAAGGCACGCGCAACATCATGCTGGCGGCCGCGGAGGCAGGTGTGAAGCGCATCGTGTACACAAGCAGTGTCGCCACCCTCGGCCTGCACAAGAATGGTACGCCGGCGGATGAGAACACGCCGGTGACAATCAACGACATGATCGGCCATTACAAGCGGTCGAAGTTTCTGGCCGAGGAGACCGTCCGCGCTCTCATACAGGAGCAACGCCTGCCCGTGGTCATCGTGAATCCCTCGACACCCATTGGGCCTGGCGACATCAAGCCGACACCCACCGGGCGCCTCATACTCGACGCCGCGCAAGGGCGCATCCCGGCCTACGTCGATACCGGTCTCAACCTCGTGCATGTGGATGACGTAGCCGCCGGCCACATCGCGGCATTCCACCATGGCCAGATCGGCGAGCGATACATCCTTGGCGGCGAGAATCTCTGGTTGAAAGAAATCCTGATACGCATCGCCGCGCTTGTCGGCCGCAAGCCACCGCGCATCCGGCTCTCGCAGTCTGTCGTGATGCCCATTGCCTACGCCTCGGAATGGTGGGCGCGGCTCACCAACGGCCCGGAGCCGCGGGCCACCGTCGATGGCGTGAAGATGTCCCGGAAGATCATGTTCTTCACGAGCCGCAGGGCGGAGCGCGAACTCGGCTATCGTCCGCGGTCAGTGGACGAAGCACTGCGCGATGCCGTGGACTGGTTCCTCCACCGCTGGCGCATCCCGTAGGCGCGCGAGCATTACGCCCAGCGCTGAGGTGCCCTGATGATTCCCAGCATCATTTCCGCTGCGAGCGCCAGTTCCGCCGAGGTGTTGAGTACATCCGGGCAGAGCCGCAGGTAGCCTTCGCGGGCATCAAGGATAACTCCGCCGGCCTTCAGCCGCTCGGCCACTGTCCCTGCGCTCTGATGCGGGATGGCGACGAAGCTGCCACGGTTCGCAGCATCGCCCCGCACGGGCACGCCACACTCTCCCAGCCGTTCAGCGAGGAACACCTGCTGCGCAAGCGAATAGGCACGCAGGCGATCCACACCGACGGCGAGCGTGAACGCGAGACCTGCTCGTGCCTGATAGAAGGGCAAGACGGCCGGTGTGGCTTCAAGGAACGCGTCGCCACCGGCTGCAAGAACGGGTATCTCGGGCCGGTCAAAGCCAAACGGCTCGGCCTGCGCGAACCAGCCGCTGTCGAGCGTCCCCAGACTTCCATCGAGATGCCGGGGGTGTATATAGAGAAAACCTGCACCCGGCCCGCCGCGTAGATACTTGTAGCAGCCGCCGATCGCGAAATCGGCATCGAGCAGCGTGATGTCGACCGGCACTGCGCCGGCCGCGTGATACAGATCGACAAGGACCCGCGCGCCGCGTGCATGCGCACCGGCAATCAACTCATCGAGATCGCGCAACCTCTGGCCGGTGACGAAGAACACCATCGACACCACCACCAGCGCCCCGTCGCCCACCTGCGCCAGTATGTCCCGCGTATGATAGACGCCCTGCGGATCAGAACCGACCAGCTTCAGTGTGACCCGCTGGCGCCGCGCGTAGGTCTTGAGCACATGGTCGATTGAACCAGACTCGCCGCCGGTACTGATCACGTGCAACGGCGTGTCGTAGCAGTTGAGGACCGCGCGCAGTGCCTGCGCCGCGCTCGCTCTCGGCACGATGCAGTCCGGCCGCGACGCGTTCACAAGCTGGGCGATCGCCGCGCGGAAGCGTGCGCGCTCGGCCAGCCACTCCTCCCAGGCCTCCTCGCGCCGGCAGTACCACAGATCCAGGGCATGAGCAACGTCGACCGCCGTTTGATCCGGCGGGCGACCGAGAGAGTGATTGGCGAGATAGATCGTTCTCTCCGACGCGCCGAGCACGCGTGAGAACAGCGGATGGACATGACTCACCAGTGCCTCTTCGGTCAGAGGCCCGGGGCCGAGCCTCGCCACAGCACCAGCGATGTCCCCGGAACTAACGGGCTTCGACCTCGGTGCGGACATCGATGAGCTCGGGGAAAAATGTCAGCTCGAGCGCACGACGGAGAAACGGCACGCCTGAAGTACCGCCGGTCCCGCGCTTGAAGCCGATGATACGCTCGACGGTCTTCACGTGCCGGAAACGCCAGAGCTGGAAGTTTTCCTCCACGTCGACCAGCTTCTCGCACATCTCGTAGGCGTCCCAGTGCTTCTGGGGCGCGTCGTAGATCGCGCGGAACACGGCTACGAGCTTGCGGTTGCGTTCGTGCGGCAGGGTCCAGTCACGCTCGACGCAGCTCTTCGGCACTGCGTGACCCGCGCGATGCAGGTGGCGAAGAAACTCGTCATACAGGCTTGGCGCCTCCAGAACGCGCCGCAATTGCGCGTGGGCGCGCTTGTCGTGGCGGAACAGCTCGGCCATTTCCACATTCTTGTTGCCGAGGATGAACTCTATGGCGCGGTACTGGGCCGACTGCAGACCCGAGGCCGGACCGAGCACGTGCCGGAATTGCACGTACTCGCTCGGCGTGAGCGTCTCCAGCACCGCCCACTGCTCGAAGAGCTGGCGCTGGATCTGCTTGACCCGGGCGAGGATCTTGAAGCAGGGATCGAGCCGATCGGCCTGGATATGGCGGATGGCCGCCTTGAGTTCATGCAGCACGAGCTTGAACCACAGTTCGCTGGTCTGGTGCTGGATGATGAACAGCAGTTCATCATGGTGCGGCGGGTCGCTGAGCGGCCGCTGCGCCGACAGCAACCTGTCCAGGCACAAATACTCGGTGTAAGTGAGGCGACCGCGCAGGTCGCGATGCACGCCTGCTTCGAGCTTGCGTATCGCCCTACGCTTTCTGCCCATCGCCGGTTTGTTCCGCAGTTGCTCCGCTAGCCAGTTCGGAGCTTACTGAGAAGAGTTGCCACTGCACAATCCTCACGCCCATCGCACGGCCGGCGATGACACTGCTCAGGGAGCGGATGCGGCTGATTGCTGCGCAGGGCGCTTTAGTGAGTACGCCCAATACAGCGCCATACCGATGGTGATCCAGATGATCTCGCGGCAGCGGCGAACTGCGGCCACCGCCACGCCGGTCTCCGTCGCACCGGTGATGGCGCGGCAGACGAACACAAAGGTGCCGTCCTGCACGCCGATGCTCGCGGGGATGAAGAATGTGCCCGTGCGCATCATCTGCGCCATCGCCTCGATGATCCAGGCGTCGGTAAAGCTCACCGGGCGGCCGAGAAACTGCATCACGCAATACACCTCGACCACGCCCAGCACCCAGTTAGCAAAGCCCAGCGTCAGAGCGACTGCAAAGCGAAGATGGCTGGCGCGGTAGAACTGCACCACGTGCTCGTCGATGTCGTGGATGATGTGCACGGCGCGGTCGAGCCGCTGACCGAGTCGCGTGCGTTGCAGGCGTCTGCCCGCAAGCGAGGTAACCCGGAACCACTGGATGAGGAAGAACAGCACGGCGCCCACACTCAGCGCCGCCAGACCGGCACCGGCGACCATCTTCATGGCGGCGGGAAAGGATGCCGAAGCGAGCAGGAATGTGAACCCTATGCCCAGGAATGCCACGAGCGCAATCGCATTGTTGGTGCGCGCGAGCACCAGCGTTGCGGCGGCCTCCCGGTAGCCGATGCGATAATGCGATTTGAGCAACAGCGCCTTGACCGGCTCCCCCCCCACGGAGGCTGCCGGCAGAACGTTGTTGAACGCCTCGCCGGCCAGACGCACCGCATAGAGCCGCAAGGTCCAGCGCCGATGCAATGGCACCGTCGTGAATGTGAGCTGCCAGCTCAGGACATCCGTGCAGAAAGTGAGGACGTGCAGGCCAAGCACGAACGCCAGACCGCTCCACCCTACCCGCGCCAGGTGCTGCGAGACCTGCTGCAGATCGGCATCGGCGATGACCGTCGCCAGCAATGCGAGGCCCAGTGCCAGGAACAGCAGCTTTGCGAACTTGAGAGCGACCTTGGGCATGCGAACGGACGCGTGGGACTGGCGATGACGGCTCAGATGCAGCAGCGCGTAAATTCCGCTGAGCGCGCATCGTCGCACACGGCCACCGGATCGGCAAACCGGCAGGCCAGTGGCGACGATATGTTCGCGCGCCTGTCGTTGTTACAGTACAGTTACGGCGTTACTACCACAACAACAACGAGACCACCCTCATGCACGAACATCCTGGCGGCTGTCTGTGCGGCTACATCCGCTATCAGATCGCGGGTGCGCCCGTTAATAGCGGCTATTGTCACTGCCGCATGTGTCAGCGCTCGAGCGGCGCGCCTGTTACCGCGTGGGCCACTTTCCCAATTGAGAGCTTCCGCCTCACCGCCGGCGTACTGACGACCTATCAATCCTCCGCGGAGGCCGTGCGCCACTTCTGCGGCCATTGCGGCACGCCCATTACGTTCCGCAACCTGCACGGTCCCACCACTCTCGACGTCACGCTCAGCAGCCTCGATGACCCCGAAGCGCTGCCGCCGCAGTTCCACATCTGGACGTCGAGCCAGAGAAGATGGCTGCACATCGCCGATGAGCTCCCCCGCTATCCCGATGGAGGACCCGATACAGCTCAGGTAGGGCAAAACAAGAAAAGTGGCTCCGCCACATAGCCGGCGCGACGCATGCCTCCCGGACCCGGCAAGGCGAGGCTCGTGAGCGGCGAGGCAGGGAAGCTTGCCCCGCCGTGGAACCGGAAACGTAAAAAGAAATCTCGCCGCGGTCCGCCGGCGCGACAGATTTCTGCGCCCGGAGAGGATATTTCAGAGCCGGCCGCTGCGCTTGATTTCCAAATAGCGGTTGACGAGCTGGACGGAGAGCCGCCCCGGCTCGACATCGATGCTGAGAGCGCCGTGCGCCGCCAAGCCCTGATGCGCCTGCCTGCGTGCGGCGAGGTACCGGTGCGCAGCGGCAACCCCGAGGGCATCGGCGAACGACTGCACCTCCTCGCGCAGCAGTGCGCCGATGCTCGCCTCGCGCAGGTTGGCAACGCGGATCTTGAGCGCGCGCTTGCCCGGCGTCTGTCCACACCACAAGACCTCGAACGGAACGGCGTAGAACCACTCGATTGCGAAGACGGCGATGAGGTAGATGCCGAAGCCGAACTCGCCCGCGGAGGGAAGGATCTGGCCCATCGCGACGTATGCGGCCGTGCGGATGAGCAGATCAAGGGCGAAGGCGAAGAGCCGCGCAACGGGTCCGGCGACATGCAGATCGAGGCTGACCCCCTCCGGCGTCTCAACAGCCTGCGCGGTGTCTAAGGAACCTCTGATTAAGTCAGAGGTTCCTGCGGCACAGGGATGTGCCGCCATCTTCGAAGGCTGCAAGCCGTTGAAGATGAAGCAAAGCAAAAACCACGCTTTTTGCTTTGCGTGCTCTGAGA
>JBQTIC010000061.1:0-24627 GCA_052388435.1 Chromatiales bacterium
CACTGACATGTTGACTCCTCCTTCAGGTTGGGTGTTGGGCGTCTAACGAAAAGAGCTTGTTGACGGCGCCTGCCGCGAGGCCGACATGCGACCGGCGCCGTAGTGGCGAAGCTTACTCCAACAGCCCTGATCCATGGCAGATCACGCCGGGACCGCTTCATAGCCGCGGCAAACTCACATGAAAGGCGGTGCCACCTAAGCTGTAGACCGTCACCGCAAGGTGAGGTTCTACGCCGATGTAACAGGGGGTCGCGACCAGTCCGGCCCCACTCGTAAGCTCCACCTTTTCAAGCAACGTACAACGCCTTGAAACCCCCAATGCGGCACGGCCCTTCGTAGCGGCGAGGAAGCCGGAGGCGCCGCGCCGACACCTTCGTAAGCGCAGCTCTCTGAGCGGGGCATGCTCCCCACGGCTTGAAACCCCGAGTGGCCTGCGACGAGCCCCGGCGGCGGGGGCAATACGGCGCCTCGGACGAGCGAGCGGCGCACGTGCACACTAAGGAACCTCGGATTAAGTCAGAGGTTCCTGCGGCACAGGGATGTGCCGCCATCTTCGAAGGCTGCAAGCCGTTGAAGATGAAGCAAAGCAAAAACCACGCTTTTTGCTTTGCGTGCTCTGACGAAGTCCAGGATGGGCTTATTCAGAGCTTCCCTAACGCCGCGGCAGTCACAAGTTTATCCAGCCGTCGCCAAAAACGCCGCAGCGCTGTGGTATCTTCCCGGTGCGGCCAGCGCATTCTTGCAATCCCGCGCGGGCACTTCGCCATGTCGGCTACGGGTTATTCGGTAGAACGTCGGCCTTCCCCCTCCTGCCATCAGGAATAGAGATCAACGGGTACATGCACAGAATCCTTGTCACAGGCGGCGCAGGTTACATCGGCAGTCACGTTGCGCGGCAGCTCGGTGAGGCCGGCCACGACCTGGTCATCCTGGACAATCTATCAAAGGGCTTTCGGGAGTCGGTCCTGCACGGCGAGCTGGTGGTCGGCGACACCGGAGACCGCGAGCTGGTGAACCATCTCCTTCGCCAGCGCAGGATTGACTCGGTCATGCACTTCGCGGCGCACACTGTCGTCCCCGAGTCGCTGAGCAATCCTCTCAAGTACTACGGCAACAACACCTGCTGTACCCGAAACCTCCTCGACTGCTGTGTGACCGCCGGGGTGAAACACTTCATCTTCTCCTCTACAGCGGCTGTCTACGGCATACCCGCGGACGGCACTTGTGCCGAAGATACTCCGACGAATCCAATCAATCCCTACGGCGCCTCCAAGCTGATGAGCGAGCGCATGCTGAGCGATCTGTGCGCAGCCACGCCGATGCGCCACGTCACCCTGCGCTACTTCAATGTCGCCGGCTGCGATCCTCATGGGCGCATCGGTCAGTCCACGCGTGAAGCCACGCTCCTGATCAAGGTCGCATGCGAGACTGCAGTGGGCAGACGTCCGCACATCTCCATCTTCGGGACCGATTATCCCACGCCGGACGGGACGGGGGTGCGTGACTACATCCATGTTGAGGATCTCGCCGACGCCCATCTGAAGGCGCTCGATTACCTCGCGGCGGGCGGAGCCTCGACTACACTGAACTGCGGCTATGGCCACGGTTACAGCGTGCGAGAAGTACTGCGAACGATCGAGAAAGTCGATGGGAAGCCGCTAAAAATCCGCGAGGAACCGCGCCGCGCCGGTGATCCGCCTGCGCTTATCGCCGTCGCCGATCGCATTCGTGAGGCCATGCAGTGGACCCCGCGCTACGACGACCTGGAAATCATCGTGCGGTCGGCACTCGCCTGGGAACGCCAGCCGCGTTACTAACGGGTCGGCAACCACTCCCGGTAGCGAACACAACAAGGCTGTCACTATCAAAGCAAGCAGCCTGCTCCAGCCTCGGCCAGGAACCAGCGGAGTATTGCTTGCCATTCAGCCGCTCGCAGAACGCGCGCTCCGGGCGCACCGAGTGCAGGGCAACGGGCAGCCGCTCCTTCAGCACCTGCTCAGGCGCGATGGAGCTCCGGCAAGTTCCTGGGGTGTATGGGGCCGCCCGCGTGGGGAGTCGTCCGCAGCACAGTGTCCTGCGTAGGCATTGATCGCGCCCAACGCATGGGTAGGCCGGACCGTGGCTCTTCCCTCACCTTTACATGATCCCCTGCTAATTATCCTTATCCTTGACATTTCCCACGTTCTTCAAGCTGCTGAGTTCTTCCCTGAACCGGCGTAGTTCCTCTTTGAGATTGGTCACCAGTGAAGTCAGTTGGCCTGGGTGACCATCGCTATTGTTCTTCGAGTCGCCGGACGCACTAGCCTGAAGGTGGCCATTGAGCGGCGGCCTGCTGTCGCTTGAGACTGTCGAGTGCGGCATCACACCGGCATCCAGTCGCACCGAGGTTTCCGACTGAATCGCGCGGTTGATCTCCTGTAGTTCCGGTTCGGAGGACCAAAGCTCCGATTTCACGTCGGCGAGGACTGCTTCGATAACCGGACGATTAATATGGTGTATCTCCTCCAGACACCCATAAAGCAGTACCCGGTCGAATAACAGGTTGGTCTTGCGCGGAACACCGCCGGTAAACTCATACACCTTCACGTAAACCTCGTCCTCGACGTACGGATCCCCATCCCAACCCACAAGCCGCATACGGTGCTCGACATACTGCCGAGTCTCATCAGGATCAAGTGGCTGCAAATGGTACGCGGCCAGCACGCGCTGACGTAGCTGCTCCAGGCCCTCTGAGCGCATCATAGTGCGGAATTCGCGTTGTCCGAGGAGCAGGCTCTGTACGAGAGGCCGGCCTTTCCACTGGAAATTGGAGAGCATGCGCAGCTCTTCGATGGTGCGCCTGGTCAGGTTTTGGGCTTCGTCGACGACGAGCAGTACGCGCTTGCCTTCCTGCACGCAAGCACGAAAGTACTTTTCGAGCTTGTGCAGCAAGGCCGCCTTACTCAAACGCTCGAATGACAACCCGTACTCCGCCGCAACGAGACGCAGCATGTCGTCAGCCTGGATCTGCGTACTCACAAGGCGCGCTGCAACAATGCTGTTGGGGTCGAGCGCCTGAAACAGTCGTGCTACGAGCGTGGTCTTGCCAGTACCGACATCGCCAGTCACGACGACGAAACCTTCGCCCTGCTCGATGCCGTAGCGCAGATACGCCAGCGCACGCTTGTGTGTGCTGCTGCTGAAGAAAAAACTTGCGTCGGGGCTTAGTTGAAAGGGACGCGCGCTAAATCCGTAGAACTGCTCGTACATGGATAGGCCTCTATCGACGTTTCAACTTCCGCGTGTTCGCCAACATCACCATCCGGCGATTCTCGGCGTATTCGCAAGGAGCACTGGTGGAACTTCGACGTGCATGCATTGCTCCAACGGGCACATTGCGCTACAGGACGCAAGGCGCTGAATGAACACGAAGCCCACTATGCGCAAGGGTTATCTTCCTGTCCATCGCGGAGTTCTTCAACAATCGATCCCGGCCGGATCTCCGAATCGCTTGTCCGACCGACGTTTCTCTTCCAAAGTTGATCAGCGAGCCTTCTCGGTACGGAATCCCCGCTGTCCATTATAGATGGAGCGCCGACGAAGTCATGCACAGGGCTCACCCGCGGGAACGATGTCGGCATTTAATCCCGAAGCGGGCCGCCGTCAACGAAGATCGAGCAACTCTGAGCCACGGTCCTCTCTTGCTCCGCCTTCCACGCGTGCTTCGGGCATTTTGCGGCGTTGCAACAGACATGCCACATGAGGCGCGCCGGATAGCCTCGCATCAACCTGGCCAGCGCTCAGCCTAACCTGCTGCGATCTTGGTGAATTTAGAGCCCTGTCCTCGCCACCGCAGGTGCGCGTGCTGAAGGAAAGCGGCTGCATTCCCCCGCTAGGACAACCCCTTGCTGTCTGAGCCTGACGACAGAGCCGCGGTACAATCCTGCCAGAGGAACGGGAGCCAGCGAAGTCAGGTTCGCGCTAGGGGCTCGTGGTCACCTGAACAGAAGCGTTCAGGGCCTGCAGCAGCGTCGCTCTCTTGATTGGCTTTGACAAATGGGCTGAGCAGCCCACCTGCAGGCATTTGTCGATGTCCTCGCGGATGGCATACGCAGTGAGGGCGATGATTGGGGTGGCCGCACGCCTCTGCTCGAATTCCAGTGCCCGAATCGCCCGCGTTGCAGCGTAACCATCCATGATCGGCATTTGCATGTCCATCAGTACGATATCGTAGTGTTCCTGCCGGAATTTCTCGAGCGCTACCTCACCGTTTTCCGCCTCATCGATGTCGAACGGCTCACGCCTGAGATATGCCCGCACGAGCAGGCGATTGTCCGCCGTATCTTCCACCAGCAGCACACGATAGCGTGCAGTCAACGGCAAGACCGCTACAGCTGGCGCGCCTGGTCCGCTCGCGGATCCCGCTTCGGCCCCTGTCGCCTTGCGAAGCGCATCAAGAAGATCGGTCGGCTTTGCCGGCTTTACCGCGTAGGCATCGATGCCGGCCGATTGCACGCGTGCCAGGTCCGTAGTGAGTGTCGACGGTGAGAGCAGCAGGATGACCTTGCAGGCAGGTGCAACTTGCCTGATGGCGGCGGCAAGAGCCACGCCGCCCTCGCCCGCAATCCGACCATCACACAGCAGCACTTGAGGGGGGGTCCCGCCCTCCGCCGCCAGCTTGACTTGCTCCATCGCCTCCAGTGGCCGTGCCGCTTCCTGCACCACCATACCGGTGGCGACCAGCAGCTCGGCAAGGATCTGACGCTGCGTGGGACTCTCGCTGACGAGCAGTACCCGTAATCCGCAAAGCCCAGGCACCGCCGCAGGCTGCATGGAACGCTCGGCGCCCGGCACAACGTCGAGCTCTGTGGTAAAGAAGAATGTGCTTCCCCCGCCCTCCTCGCTTTCGACCCAGATGCGCCCTCCCATCATATCCACAAGACGCCTGGAGATTGTCAATCCAAGCCCGGTACCGCCGTATTTTCGGGTAGTGGACGAATCCACCTGCGTGAAGCTCATGAATATCGCCTCGCGCTTGCGCGCCGGGATTCCGATCCCGGTATCCCGGACCGAGAAGAGGAGACTTCCCGGGCGCGACCGGTGTGGGTTCAGCGCCACCCGGACCACGATCTCGCCGCGGTCGGTGAACTTTATCGCGTTGCCGATAAGGTTAAGCACCACCTGCCTCAGCCGTGTGGGATCACCCAGCAGCTTTCGTGGCACCTCGTGGGCAATATGACCTATGAGGCCCAAACCCTTCTCGTCGGTCTTAAGGGCATACAGATCAACGGCGTGCTCAACCAGCTCGCGCACGTCAAACTCGATGCGTTCCAGAACCAGCTGCCCCGCCTCGATCTTCGAGAGGTCGAGCGTATCGTTGACCAGACTCAACAACGCCTCCCCCGCCTTGCGGAACACGCCAACGTACTTGCTCTGCTCTTCGTTCAAGGAGGTGTCCGACAGCAGATCCGACATTCCGATGATGGCGTTCAGCGGAGTGCGGATCTCATGACTCATGCTTGCCAGAAAGTCGGATTTGACGCGCGAGGCACTTAGCGCCTGATCGCGTGCCTCTGCAAGTTCCCGCGTCTGGCGCAGCACCTGCCGCTCAATCTCGATGTTCCGTTCCCGCAGCTCCCGTGCCTGGGCCTCGCGCGCGTGTGCAAGCGCACCGAGCAGCAGTGTCACGCCTGCCCCGAGCAGCAGACTCGTGTAGATAAAGCCATGCTCGATGTCGCGCCAGTAGACTGGCCTGCTGAGGAGCAGCTTCATGGAGTATGCGGGGAACTGGATCGAAACATCCTCGCTGAGTCGGGTGAGTTCCCAGTTGCTCGGCCATGAAGCGCGCGCCGGCAGACTATCGTAGAGGACCTGCCGGCCAACAACGCCTTCCGATTCGCTCGCAAGCGTGATGCCCAGTCCCTGCACGCGCGAAGCCTGGCCCAACAGAATAAAGGGATCGATCAGCACCGCTACCACGCCATGCGGACCATTGCCCACTGCGGGACTCCCGCCTGGCGATCGCCTAGTCACGGCGCGAACAAGCAGATACTTACCCGTGATCGCTCCTTCCGTAAACGGAGGCATCGGTAGCGCGCCCGGTGCCGAGAGCACAGTCGCCAGCACCTGCGGAGCAGACGGTACCGCGCCCAACCTGAACTCCGCCGGGTCGATGTCGACACCGGGTCGGCGCACCGCGTACGCCGCCGACTCCGTCAGCACCGACGAGGCGCCGGCGCCCTCCAGACTGCCGGTGCCGATAGCGGACTCAAACCGCAGCGGACCCGTCAACACGTCATTCAGGACCATCCCCTCGGGAGCCCACTCCCGGTGGGGCGCCAAGTGCTCTGCTGCCGCCAACGCGGCGCTTGACTCCACCATCAGCACCCGTTGATAACTCGCCGCCGCCAGATAGGAATGCCGCTCGATGGCCGCAAGGGCGAGCTCTTCGAACGCGGGCTGCTTTTCGACGCCAATTTTCTCCACCAGGGAGGCAAGATAAGCGCTGACATCATCGGCCGCCGTTACGCTGCGCGTCACGGCGCTCTCCAGCGACACCGACTCGATAGCAAACTCGCGGCGTTCGGTCTCGAGCGCGTTCTGCCAGGCATAGAGGACGAGAAACACCGAGAATGCGAGCCCGAGGCCGGCCGAGACCGCATAGACGGAGGCGCTCGATCGGGAAGGATGCGGAGCCATATTGCCCGATACGGATTGCGGGCCGATTACCAGTCAGGCGTAAATAACTTCGAGTCGCTGCAAATAGCTGGCGAGTTCCGTGTTCGCCGACTTAACGGCGGTGAGGTCCCGGGCAACTCCCCCCTGCTCGATGCGTGCACCGATGTCCGTGATCGCATCGAAACCGTAACCCCCGCCGGCACCCTTCATGCTGTGTCCGATCATCCGGATGGTGTCAAAATCGCCAGTCGCCAGGGCCGTGTCGATTCTGCCCACGTCCCGCTCGCGATTGGCGAGGAACCCGGGCACGAGATCCTCGAGATCGCGGTCAACGATCACTCGCACCCTATCCACCACTGGGGCTGTCAGGTGTCAAGACTGCTGTCCGTCGCGCTATCAGTCTCGTCGATGATCTCCGGCGGCTCCGGCTCCTCCTCAACCACCGCGCTGCTCTTGCGAAAATCGGCCGGATTAAGGTGGTGCTGGCTAAGCAGCTTGTAGAACTCGGTCCGGTTGCGGCCGGCTATGCGCGCCGCATTGGCCACGTGTCCGTTCGTGATCCGAAGGACGCTGACGAGGTAGTTGCGCTCGAAGGTATCCTTGGCGACCTTGAGCGTCTGGATCCCGCTGGGCTCCTCCCGCAAGGCAGTCTTTCCCATGCTCACAGGGATAATGTCCGTCTTGGTCAGCGTGGCGCAGAGCTCAACCACGTTGATCAGCTGCCGCACGTTGCCGGGCCACGGGGCGGCCAGCAGGTATTCCATCGCCTCGGGTGCGAAGCGCTTCTTCTTCACGCCTCGCTTCTTTGCCTGCCGCTCGAGGAAGTGATCGAGCAGCGCCGGGATATCCTCGCGGCGTTCGGCGAGGCCGGGCATGTGCAGCGGCACCACATTGAGGCGGTAGTAGAGGTCTTCCCGGAACTCGCCTTGCTTAACCGCGTCGCCAAGCTCCTGATGCGTCGCCGAGATGATACGGACGTTCACCGGCACACTGCGGGTCGAGCCCACCGGACGCACCTCGAAATCCTGCAGCACTCGGAGCAGTTTCACCTGCAGTCCGAGCGGCATATCGCCAACCTCGTCGAGAAACAGCGTGCCGCCGTTCGCAGCCTGGAACAACCCGTCATGCCTGTTCATCGCGCCGGTGAAGGCCCCGCGCTCGTGGCCAAACAGCTCGGACTCCAGCAGCTGCTCGGGGATTGCGCCACAGTTCACGCCAATAAACGGCTTGTCGCGCCTGGGGCTCGCGTCGTGGATGGCCTTCGCCAGCACCTCCTTTCCGGTTCCGGTCTGACCACTGATAAAGACGGTCACATCGCTATCGGCGACCAGTTCAGCCTTCTCCAGCAACTCGGCCATGACGGTACTGCGGTAGATGATGCCGCTGCCGAAACCGGCGCGCCGATCGGGGTGGTCGGAGGACAGGCGCAGTGCGCGGCTGACGTTGGCAACCAGGGCATCACGATCGGGCGGTTTGGTCAGAAACGCCGAGATCCCCAGATGCATCGCCTTTATCGCCTCGGGTATGCCAGCCTGGCCGCTGAGCATAATGACCGGCATGAGCGGGTTCGCAGCGTGTATCTGGCTGAGCAGCGTCATACCATCCATGCCCTCCATGTAAAGATCCGTGAGCACGCAGTGCGGTCGCAACGTGCCGATGCGCGCCAGCGCCTCGGGGCCGGAGGACGCCGTCGTGACCGAAAACCCCGCGCCTTTCAGCCACCTTGCCAGCAACGCCAGCATGTCGCTGTCATCGTCAACGACCAACACGCGATGTGACCCGGCGCTAATCTGTTCAGTTGTCACCTAGGTTCCCTGTCTCATTGGCGGCCGCCGTGCGCGCCCTCGGTTGATCAGGCATTCTTTTTCCGGCCGCTTTACTGCTCGGAATCATCATTGCAAATGCGAAGCCCTCCCAGTAGGTTACATTCGCATCCCCGGCTGTCGCTGCCGGCGCCTGCCCGCTATTCTACGGTACTTCCATCTGCGACGCCGCTCAATCGGCCGTCCAGCGCTAGCGGAGGTTGTTCGCTGAGTGCACAACGCGCAGTAGCACCGGGCTCGACGGCCTGGCGCACGGCGTGCGGGCGCCATGCAAGGGCCGGCCACAGAGCTCACTTATCTCGACGTGCAGATGCCAACCGGCGTTGCTGGCGAACAGCCGCTACCCGCCGGCCATAATGCTTATCTACGCGTGTACGAGGGCGACGTTGCAGCGGGAAAACTGGTGCCGCAAGGTTGCGACACGGCGTCTGGCGGTGCTTTCCACGTGCTCGGATGCCGACGGCGTTACAATTACTGCAAGAGCGCCGTCGCGGCGGCTGCTCGTCGCTGGCCTCCCGCTGCACGAGTCCATCGTGCAGCACGGCCCATTCGTCATGAACACGCCGGAGCAGATTGCCGAGGCGACAGCCGACTGCAACAGCGGCCGGACGGGCATGCGATTAACGGGTGACTGTTGAACAACGCTTAGAAGCACCAGATGAAAGGATCCAACATGACCACCGCAGCACCGAGAAATCCCGAGTCTCTTATACAAGCTGCGATGCTGCTTGCGGGTCGCATACTGCTGGCATTGATCTTCGTCGTTTCCGGCTTCGGCAAGCTGACTGGCATCAGCGGGACTGCAGCCTATATGAGCAGCGCCGGGATCCCCTATACCGAGGTCCTCGTCTGGCCGGCTGCAATCATCGAATTCGGCGCGGGTATACTGCTACTGCTCGGCTGGAAAGCCCGCTGGGCAGCCATTGCCCTCATCGTCTTTACGGCCGCCGCTACCGTCGTTTTTCATGCCTTCTGGGCAGTCGAGCCGGCGCAGGTCCAGATGCAGCAGATCATGTTCATGAAGAACTCTGCAATCATCGGCGGTCTGCTGTACGTCGCCGCCCACGGACCCGGGCGGCTCGCCGTCGAGCGCAGCTAGCGGCATCTTTGAATGTGCCCCCTGAACCCGAAGGCGCAAGCCTCACGTGCAACGCTATTCTACGGTCACGGACTTGGCGAGGTTGCGAGGCTGGTCGACATCGGCCCCCTTCAGCACGGCGACATGGTAGGCGAACAGCTGCAGCGGGATTGTGTAGATGATCGGCGACACAGGATCCTCTACCGGTGCTACCTTGAGTACCTGGACATCCTTGGACCCCTGTACGTGTGCCTGTGAATCGGCGAACACGTATAGCTTGCCGCCGCGCGCACGCACTTCTTCCAGATTTGACTTCAACTTTTCCAGCAGCTCGTTGTTGGGGGCAACCGTAATCACGGGCATGTCCTCGTCGACCAGCGCGAGTGGCCCATGTTTGAGTTCGCCGGCGGGATAAGCCTCGGCGTGAATATAGGAGATCTCCTTCAACTTGAGCGCGCCCTCCATGGCCACCGGGTACATGGTCCCACGGCCGAGGTAGAGCGCATGGTGCTTGTTGGCAAACTGTTCCGCCAGCGCCTCGATCCGGCCATTGAGTTCCAACACGGTATTGAGCTTGCCCGGCAGCATCTCCAGTTGCGTGACCAGCAGGCGTTCCCGTTCGGCGCTCAGGCCATGGCGACGGCCGAGCGCGATCACAAGCAGCATCAGGGCGGTGAGTTGCGTAGTGAACGCCTTGGTTGAGGCCACCCCGATCTCCGGACCCGCCCCGGTCAGGAAGACCAGCTCGGACTCTCGGGTCAGCGAACTCTCCGGCACGTTGCAGATGGCCAGCGAGTTCGCGTAGCCCCAGTGCCTGGCCTCGCGCAGGGCAGCGAGCGTGTCCGCCGTTTCACCGGATTGTGAGATGGTAATGAACAGCGTGTCGCCCCGAACGACCGGCTTGCGGTAGCGAAACTCGCTGGCAATCTCCACACTGCAAGGCACGCCCGCGATCGACTCCATCCAGTAGCGGGCGATGGCACCCGCGTGGTAACTGGTGCCGCAGGCCACAATCTGGACGGCCTTCACGCGATCCAGAATGGATGCAGCGTGCAGGCCAAATGAATGATCCAGAACCCGACCGTCGGCCATCCGCCCTACCATCGTGTCTCCCACCGCACGCGGCTGGGTGAATATCTCCTTCAGCATGTAGTGCCGGTAACCGGACTTCTCGACAGCGTCGGCGGTTAACCGGGAGATCGTTTCTTTGCGCGCTACTGGCTTGCCCTGGGCGTCGTAGATCGTGATGGTGTCGCGGCGGATGTCGGCGATGTCGCCATCTTCCAAGAAGACGAAACGCTGGGTGACCGGCAACAGCGCAAAGACGTCCGAGGCGATGAAATGCTCGCCGATGCCGATGCCGATAACGAGCGGGCTTCCCCGTCGGGCGGCCACCAGCCGACCAGGCTCCGCAGTGGCAATGACGCCGATGGCATAGGCGCCCTGCATGTCGGCGGCTGCTGCGATCACGGCCTGCAACAGATCCTTGCCCTGCTCCATGTACCGGTGCACCTGGTGCACGATCACCTCGGTATCGGTCTGCGAGGTGAATTCGTAACCGGCTGCCGTCTGCCGGCGGCGCAATGCTTCGTGGTTTTCGATGATGCCGTTGTGGACCAGCGCGACCCGGTTGCGGCAGACATGTGGATGAGCGTTGCGTTCGCTCGGCTCGCCGTGCGTGGCCCAGCGCGTGTGGGCGATGCCGCTTGCGCCGCTCAGCGGTTCTTTCTGCAGCGCACGGCCAAGTTCGGCAACTTTTCCGAGCACGCGGCGCCGTTCGATGCGACTGCCGCCGTTGAGAACCGCCATGCCCGCGGAATCGTAACCACGATATTCAAGGCGTCTGAGCCCCTCGAGCAGGATAGGCGCCACGTCACGCTGCGCTACAGCACCGACGATCCCACACATCTCGCCACCTCGCTATTCTTCCAGTTGCCCATTGCTCATCACGCGTTTCAGTATTCCTTTCTCAATGAGGTATCCCTTGATCCGTCGCTCGGAAAGACGCACGTGATTGGGTGTCATCTCATCCATCATGGATTGCCTAGCGTCCTCCGCCTTCAAGTTGCCGTTCTTCGCTGCGACGTAGTACCAGCCGTAGGCCAGACCGTTGTCCTGCGGAACGCCCAGACCCAGGTAGTACATCGTGCCAAGGTTGCGCTGCGCGTCGGGATTCCCGTTCTCAGCGGCCCGTGCGTACCATTTCACTGCCTCCCTGTAATCGCTCGCCACGCCCAGGCCCAGATGATAATGAACGCCCAGGTAGTTCTGCGCCACGCCGTCGCCAGTGTCAGCGCGCTGCCGCCACAGCAAGAGCGCCGTCTCATAGTCACCGCGCTGAAAGGCCCGTAGCGGATCGGCGTCCGAGTCGCTGCAGCCAGGGATTGCAAAAATCAGGAGGAAGCAAGGAATGAGCCAGAGAGCCTGTGCCTTACGGTGCGCGCAATGTGTTTGCATCGGTCATCTTACGGCATAGGTTGGGGGTGGATTGGCATCGATTAGTCCGCCACCTGTACGATTCGCGCTCGGCTCTCGCTATGGGACCGATCCGCAGCCCATAGCGGTCCAGCTCGAGTGTCGTAAAGGGGCGACGGGGTATGGAAGTGGACGTGAGCGGGAGAGAAGCAGAGTGCGACGGGTCTCTCGATAGTCGTGCGCAGTCCAACTACAGGAGCAACGCCCCCGGAGTCGCCGATGCCTGACCTTGAGCGCGGGGAACCACCAAGCCCTTTCTGTACTGAGATTGGTCGGGGCGAGAGGATTTGAACCTCCGACCACCACCACCCCAAGGTGGTGCGCTACCAGGCTGCGCTACGCCCCGTTTTCGGCCCAGGACGGCGACGGAAAATACACGAAAATCGCCTTGCTGGCTATCCGCCGACGCCAGATGGCAGCGCATAGGCGGCCCTACGTGTTACCGTTTCAGAATATTCAGGACTTCTTCCAACTCGGTACGCAGCTGGCGGATGATCTGCTGGCTCAGGTTGGAGTCGGCCCTGATCTCGTCTCCGGAAAGCCGCTGGCGGGCACCGCCGATCGTAAAGCCCTGTTCATAGAGAAGACTGCGGATCTGGCGGATGAGAATGACATCTTGACGCTGGTAATAGCGGCGATTGCCCCGGCGCTTGATGGGCTTGAGCTGCGGAAACTCTTGCTCCCAATAGCGCAGGACGTGCGGTTTGACGGCACAGAGATCGCTCACTTCCCCGATGGTGAAATAACGCTTCCCGGGAATCGCAGGTAGTTCGTTATTGTTCGACGCTTCCAGCATAGGCTTCTACTCTTGCTTTCAGTTTCTGCCCCGGTCGGAAGGTCACCACGCGTCGCGCAGAGATGGGGATCTCCTCCCCCGTCTTCGGGTTACGACCAGGCCGCTGGTTCTTGTCGCGAAGATCGAAGTTCCCAAAACCGGACAGCTTAACGTGCTGCCCGTCCTCCAGCGCGGCACGGATCTCCTCGAAAAACAACTCCACCAGTTCCTTGGCTTCACGTTTATTTAGCCCAAGCTCTTCGAAAAGCTTCTCAGCCATATCCGCCTTTGTTAACGCCATTATGAGTCCCTCAACGTGCCCCCCAGTTCATCCGCCAGTCGCTGGACAATGACTGCGACCATCTTTTCGATATCTTCGTCTATAAGAGTGCTCGAAGTTCCCTGAAAGGTCAAGCCCAAAGCGATACTTTTTTTCCCCGAATCAATGCCTTCCCCCTCATACACGTCAAACAACTGCAACTCACGCAGCGCTTCCGGGGCAGCCGTCCGCACACAGTCAACCAGCGCCGCCGCCGGTAGTGAGCTGTCCACGACGATGCTCAGGTCGCGCCGCACAACGGGGAACTTCGATCGCGGCAGGTAGTGCGGACGTCCCGCTGGAAAAGCCGTGTCAAGCCGGATCTCAAACACGAAAACCTGGCTGCGCAAATCGTAATCCTTATGTAATTCGGGGTGTAACGCCCCAACCGTCGCCACCGGAACGGAATCAAGGAGCAGCTCCGCTGCCTGGCCGGGATGCAGAGCGCTTGACCCCGCGGCGCGGGCGACCAGTGCTGCACGAGGCGCCAGTGCCGTGAGGACCCCCTCAACATCCCCTTTGACATCGAAGAAGTCGACCGTGCGTGGTCTTGCCGCCCACTGCTCTGGCCAGGACGCTCCCGCAACAATCCCAGATAACATATTGATTTCATGTATATTGCCATCCACCTCCTCGAAAGTCCTTCCAATCTCAAACAGGCGCACGCGTGCCTGCTGGCGGCTCAAGTTATGGAGCAGCGCTCGCAGCAGCCCGGGCCACAGACTGGTGCGCATGACCGCCATGTCCTGAGAGATGGGATTGGTCAACGCAATGGCCCCGGCGCTCTCCCGCAGGCGTCGATTGAGCGTTGCATCCACGAAGCTGTACGTGATCGCCTCATGGTAGCCGCGCTGCACCAGGACCTCCCGGATCCGCGCGAGCGCAGGCGTACCGCCTTCGGCAGCCTGATGCATGCGCATCGTCCCGCCGGGCAGCCGGGTCGGGATCCGCTCGTAGCCCACAACACGGGCGACCTCCTCGACCAGGTCGACCTCGAGGGCGATGTCAAAGCGGTACGGCGGGGGAAGCGCCTGCCAGCCCTCTGCGGTAGCCCGTAGTGCTATGCCCAGCCGTCCGAGCGCATCCTGAACGGCCTGCTTTTCCGGCGCGAAGCCAAGGACAAGCTTCAGCCGACCCGCCCGCAGCAGGATCGGACTGCGCTGCGGGAGGTGTGCGCTGCTCACGACTTCGATGACTGGTCCCGGTCTGCCACCGCAGATCGCAAGGATGAGGGAGGTTGCCCGTTCGACGGCTTTGACCTGCAGAGTAAAATCGATACCGCGCTCGAAGCGAAAGGATGAATCAGTCTGCAGTCTGTATTCCCGCGCGCGGCCTGCGATGGCGCCGGGCGCAAAGAAGGCACTTTCAAGAAAGATATCCCGGCTATCGGCGCCGACAGCCGTGTCCTTGCCGCCCATGATGCCCGCGAGCGCCACCGCGCGCCGATGATCCGCGATGACGACTGTTTCCGGGGAAAGCCGAATGCTCATGCCATCGAGCAGAACCAGTGACTCGCTTTCCTGCGCACGCCGCACGCAAATACCACCGCTCAGACTGCGGAGATCGAAGGCATGCATCGGCTGGCCGAGTTCCAAGAGGACGTAATTCGAGATATCGACGATCGGGTGGATGCCACGCAGGCCGCTGCGACGCAGCCGTTCGGACATCCACACCGGCGTGCGCGCCGCAGGGTTGATTCCCCGTATCACCCGGCCCACATAACGCGGGCAGTCTGCCGGCGCCAGCACGTCGATGGCGAACCGATCCTCGCAGGTGGGCGGGACGGGGTCCGCGACGGGCTCCCTCACGTCGCTCCCGAATAAAGCGCCCACCTCGCGGGTGACACCCAGCACGCTCAGGCAGTCGCCGCGATTCGGGGTCACGTTAAGTTCGAGCGTAACGTCTTCGAGCCCAAGATATTCGCGCACATCGGCGCCCACTGGCGCATCGGCCGGCAGCTCCATCACCCCCTCGGCCAGGTCCGCGATCCCCAACTCAACCGCCGGGCACAGCATGCCTGCGGACTCAACGCCGCGCAGTCGTGCACGTGCAATCCGTTTGCCCGACGCCAGGGTGGCGCCGATGCGGGCGAGCGGTACGCGCATCCCCTCGCGCAGGTTAGCCGCAGCCGTGACGATCTGCAGCACCTCTCCACCGCCCACGTCCACATCGCCAATGCGCAAGCGCTCCGCGTCAGGATGCGGTCGAAGAGTGCGAATTTCGGCGACGTAAACATCGCTGAACGCGCCGGCGACCGGGACAACCGACTCGACTTCCAGTCCCGACAGCGTGAGCTTTTCGGTAAGCGCCTCCGTCGCGACCGGGAGGTCGACGAACTCGCGCAGCCATCGCTTGCTGAGCTTCATCTGGGGCGCCTCCTTAACCCGCCCGCAAGCCGCGTGGCGAGTGCGGGAGCAGCGGCAAGCAACCCGTTGGACGCCGCACGCAGCCACTGCGCCCCTCTCCGAAGGAGAGGCTGTGCCGCCACGACGCGTCCGGGACGCCTACCGCCCGCTGTGCGGCGCAGCTTCCCGCGCGTGACTCGGCGCGGGCCACTTTGTCGCTCGTCGTTTGTGTATCTCCAGTACACCGTTTCCTCGCTTCGCGTCATTCATCCCTACAAGCGGCTGTCGCGGCCGCGCGGGAGTTGATCACAGGCTCCCTACTCAAGGCATGATCCACTCAACGAAACTGAGCGAGGAATCGGAGGTCATTCTCGAAGAACAGTCGCAGGTCGTTGACGCCGTAGCGCAGCATCGCCAGACGCTCCACCCCGAGTCCGAACGCCAGTCCGGTGTAACGTTCACTGTCGATGCCCACGGCGGCGAACACATTGGGATGGACCATGCCGCAACCGAGCACTTCCAGCCAGCCGGTCACGCCGTAGGTGGCGGGCAGACGTATGTCCACCTCCGCGGAGGGTTCCGTGAACGGGAAATAGGAAGCGCGGAAGCGCATCTGCAAATCGTCCTGCTCGAAGAACATGCGCAGAAATTCCGCGAGCAGGCCCTTGAGATCAGCCAGACTCACCTGCTCGTCCACGAGCAGTCCCTCGACCTGATGAAACATCGGCGAATGAGTCTGATCGTAGTCGCAGCGGTAAACTCGGCCTGGCGCAATGACGCGCAGCGGCGGCGGCTGCCGCTTCATGACGCGGATCTGCACCGGCGAGGTATGCGTGCGCAGCAGTCGATGGGCGTCGAGGTAGAACGTGTCATGCATCGCGCGCGCGGGATGCTCCGGGGGGATGTTGAGCGCGCCAAAGTTGTGGTGATCGTCCTCGATTTCGGGACCCTCAGCGACCTCGAATCCCAGCTGCGAGAACAGCGCCACGATACGGTCAAGCGTGAGAGTGATGGGATGCAGACCACCCGGGCGTTCGCCGCGTCCTGGGAGCGTCACGTCCACGCGCTCGCGCTCGAGCCGGCTCGCCACCGCTGCCCGCTCCAGTTCCGCGCGCCGCGCCTCAATCAGCACTGCCAGTTCATCCCTGGCATCGTTGACGCGTTTGCCGAAGAGCGGGCGTTCCCCGGGCGGCAGCAAGCCCAGCCGTTTCATCTGATCGCTCAGCACGCTTTTCTTGCCAAGGTACTGCACGCGCAGCATTTCGAGCGCGCGCAGATTAGCTGCGGCGCGGATCTCGAGCTTCGCACGGGCGACGATGTCGGGTAGTTCGCTAGGATCTGTTAGCATATGTCTGGTTGCCGTGACGAAGGTTGTTTTCGCTCAGCGCAAGCCACGAGCGGCGCGGTGTACTTGATGTACGTGGGGAGCGAAAGACGCCGCGCTGGTGACCAAACTTCGGCGGTCGCGCCAAGGCTGATGTGATCTGGCCTGGCGCGATGTTGGGCGTGCAACGCGACAATCAAGCATATGTCAACAGACCCTGACCACGTTCATAAAAGAAACAGGGGAAAGGCTTAGCAACCTTTCCCCTGCCGCGTTCAGTGACCTTGCCGCCGCGTTGCCCCCCGGCAGGCGACCAACGACTACGGGGCCAGGGCCGCCTTCGCTTTCTCTGCCAGCTGTCCGAACGCATTGCGATCGGACACGGCGAGTTCCGCCAGTACCTTGCGGTCCACTTCGATGGATGCCTTGCTCAGGCCGTCAATCAGCCGGCTGTAGGACAGCCCGAACAGGCGCGCCGCCGCGTTGATTCGCGTGATCCAAAGCGCGCGGAACTCGCGTTTGCGGACCTTGCGGTCGCGATAGGCGTACTGGCCTGCGCGTGTGACGGCCTGCTTGGCTACCCGTATGATGCTGCGGCGAAAGCCACGATAGCCCTTCGCCTGCGCGAGGATCTTCTTGTGCCGCGCGCGCGCGGTGACACCTCTCTTGACCCGTGCCATATCCAGTTACCTCACGCGTAGGGCAGGAGCGGACGCACGCGTCCACGGTCTGCATGGTGGATGACCACCGCCGTGCTCAACCGGCGCTTGCGCTTGGCGCTCTTGCCGGTAAGCAGGTGCCGCTTGAAGGTCTTGCGGCGCTTCACTGTGCCCGAGGCGGTGACCTTTAGCCGCTTCTTGGCGCCACTGTTACTTTTCAGCTTCGGCATCTCTCGCCACTCCACTCCCGTTGCGTCACTCAGCTGCTGCGCCTGGGCGCAATCAGCATCACCATTTGCTTACCTTCCAGCCTCGGGTGCTGCTCTACCATGCCTCGCGCAGCAAGGTCATCCTCGATGCGCTTCAGCATCTTCGCGCCCAGTTCCTGGTGCATCAGCTCCCGGCCGCGGAAGCGCAGCGTGACCTTCACCTTGTCGCCCTCATCCAGGAAGCGGGTCATGTTGCGGAGCTTGACCTGATAATCCCCTTCGCCGGTCCCCGGCCGGATCTTCATCTCCTTGATTTGAACCTGCTTTTGCTTGCGTCTGGCCGCATGCCGTTTCTTGCTCTGCTCGAAGAGGAACTTGCCGATGTCCATGACGCGACAGACCGGCGGGTCTGCGGTCGGCACGATTTCCACAAGGTCCAGCTTATTGTCGTCGGCTATCTGCTGTGCCTGTTCAATCGGGACTACGCCAATGTTTTCGCCGTCAGGCCCGATCAGGCGCACTTGGTTGGCGGTGATTTGCTCGTTTACCCGGTTCTTCTTTTCGGCGACGATAACTCAAACTCCTCTCAATGCCCGCGGCTGCGGTTCGCAATCTCGGCTCGCAGGCGCTCTATGAACTGTTCCAAAGGTATCGCGCCCGCATCCTGCCCGGCGCGAGTCCGAACCGCAACTGTTCGATTTTCCACTTCCCGACTGCCGGCTACCAGCATGTACGGGACGCGCTGCAACGTGTGCTCGCGGATTTTAAGGCCGATCTTTTCGTTTCTCAAGTCAGACTCGGCCCTGACGCCTTGAATTTTCAGCCTTTCCGTCACGTCCCGCACGTAGAGCGCGTGGTCATCGGTGATGTTCATGACCACGACCTGCACTGGCGCGAGCCAAGGCGGGAACGCCCCCGCGTATTCCTCGATGAGAATACCGATGAATCGCTCCATCGAGCCGAGCACGGCCCGGTGCAGCATCACCGGGGTATGTCGCTGGCCGTCTTCGCCCACGTACTCGGCCCCCAGCCGCTCCGGCAGGGCGAAGTCGAGCTGGATCGTGCCGCATTGCCAGACCCGGCCAAGGCAGTCCTTAAGCGAAAACTCGATCTTCGGACCGTAAAACGCGCCCTCACCCGGATTGAGCTGCCAAGCCAATGCCTTCGCGTCGAGAGCCTGCGCCAACGCTGCCTCTGCCTTATCCCATTGCCCGTCGGTACCGATGCGTTTTTCCGGCCGCGTGGAAAGCGTGACCGCGATTTCGTTGAAGCCAAAGTCCGCATATACCTGCCGCAACAGATCGATGAATGCGCCGGCTTCTTCAAGGATCTGTTCCTCGGTGCAGAAGATGTGTGCGTCATCCTGGGTGAAGGCGCGCACGCGCATGAGCCCGTGCAGCGCGCCGGACTGCTCGTTGCGGTGGCATGATCCGAACTCCGCCATCCGCAGGGGCAGGTCGCGATAGCTCTTCACCCCCTGGTTGAAGATCTGGATATGGCCGGGGCAGTTCATTGGCTTCACTGCATACTCGCGGTTCTCCGAACTGGTGGTGAACATGTACTCCTGGTAGTTCTCCCAGTGGCCCGATCGTTCCCACAGCACCCGGTCCATCACCGCGGGGGTGCGCACCTCCTCATAACCCTGCAGCCAGAGGAGATGGCGCAGGTACTGCTCGATCTGCTGCCAGATGACCCAGCCCTTGGGGTGCCAGAACACCATCCCTGGCGCCTCGTCCTGCACGTGAAACAGATCGAGCGCTTTGCCGATCTTTCGGTGGTCCCGCTTCTCCGCCTCCTCCAGCCGGTGTAAGTACTCCTTGAGCGACCTTTCATCGGGCCAGGCGGTGCCGTAGATTCGCTGGAGCATCTCGTTGCGGGAATCGCCGCGCCAGTAGGCACCCGCGATCTTCATGAGTTTGAACGCCGGTATCTTGCCGGTGCTTGGGACGTGCGGGCCGCGGCACAAGTCGATGAAGTCACCCTGCGAGTAGAGCGAAATCTCCTCGCCCGAGGGGATCGAGGCGATGATTTCCGCCTTGTACTCCTCTCCCATGCCGCGGAAGAATTTGACCGCCTGATCGCGATTCATGACCGAGCGGATGACCTTGAAATCTCTTGCGGCGAGTTCGCGCATTCTGGCCTCGATCTTTTCGAGGTCTTCCGGCGTGAATGGCCGCTTGTAGGAAAAGTCGTAGTAGAAGCCGTCCTCAACGACGGGACCGATGGTTACCTGCGCATCCGGGAACAGGCTCTTCACTGCCTGCGCCAGCAAGTGCGCGCAACTGTGGCGAATGACTTCCAGCCCATCACGATCCTTTGCGGTTACGATGGACAGGTCGACGTCACGATCGATGAGATACGATGTATTAACCAGCTTCCCGTCCACCTTGGCCGCGAGCGCGGCCTTGGCGAGACCGGGACCGATCGATGCGGCTACTTCAGCAGCCGTGACGGGATTATCGAACCGGCGCTTGCTGCCGTCGGGCAGGGTGACAGTGACTGCTGACATAGATGTTCTCCGTGGCCTCTACGAACGGTCATCGGACGCGTAACTCAAGGCGATTACAGATTTGCCGCTGTCGCGGCGTGCTCAGAGTGCAATTCAAACTCATTCCCTCTCCTGACGCGGGTAGAGGGCAGAGGAGGGGTGAAACACTGAGGCGAATTCGATGCCCCCTCACCCTACCCTCTCCCCCTGGAGGGGCGAGGGAAACTTTTGAGTTGGTAGGCGCGATTGGATTCAACAATTTCGCCGGGAGCGAAATTGCGCGACCGCAGGGAGCCCGAATGGGCGAGCCCCATGGATGGACGAGCAACCAACGACCCCCGTTGCGCCTACATCTACCACTCACCGAATCAATCTGGTAGGCGCGATTGGATTCGAACCAACGACCCCCACCATGTCAAGGTGGTGCTCTAACCAGCTGAGCTACGCGCCTAAATTGAGGCCGCAAAGAATAACGGAATTCCGGGTAGGCGCATAGACCTATTCCTTCCACTGGACGGCCGCGAAAACAGGGTCGAAAGCCGCGACGGCAGGCGTCGCGTCACCGCTGCCCACTATCGAGAAATAGGCGCCGCCCTTGGTCCCTACCAGGAAATACTCCAAGAGGTATTGCTTTTCCGCGTCCCGGCCTCGCTCAGAAACCATGGAGTAGAGCGTGTGGCGGTCGTCATAGTCTGACCGTTTGAGTTCGCGCACAATGGTCGCGCCGTCCTGCTCGGCCGATTTCGGCATCTCGGTTTCGGCGTAGTCACGCAGCGTATCGGTCTTGGCCTTCGCCTCTTGATCGCTCGCACCTTCATCCAGACTGAACTGCATAATGGTCACGTGCTCTCCGTTCGGCCCCGTCAACTCGATCCGGGTATCCTCGATCCGCCCCTGATACCCCTCCGGCCAGTCGAGGATGATGGATTCAAAGCCCAGGCTCTCCGCACCAGCGACCGCCGAACCGGCGAGCAGAAATGTTGCGACCAGAGATTTTTGCATAGGTTCTCCTTCAGCCCGCTTTGCGGGCGGGCAGGCCAAGACCTTCGGTGCGCAGGCGTTCAATCTCGTCGCGAACGCGAGCGGCATCCTCGAACTCCAGATCGCGGGCGTGCTTGTACATGCGTTCCTCGAGCTGTTTGATGCGTTTCATCAGCACTTCGGGCGCTTCGACGTGATAGCCCGCCCGCAGTTCGGCGGCCTTCGGCAGGCCCCGAGGCCTTGCCTCGTCCACTGATCGCGCGCTCTCCATGATATCCGTAACGCCCTTCTGCACGCCGCGCGGCGTGATGCCATGCCTGCGGTTGAACTCGATCTGCACATCGCGGCGGCGGTTCATCTCCCCCATGGCCCGCTTGATCGAAGCAGTCACCGTATCGGCGTAAAGGATCGCGCGGCCGTGCAGGTTGCGCGCCGCGCGGCCAACGGTCTGTATTAGCGATCGCTCGGAGCGCAGAAAGCCCTCCTTGTCGGCGTCCAGAACCGCGACCAGCGATACCTCTGGCAGATCCAGACCTTCGCGCAGCAGGTTGATGCCGACCAGCACATCGAACTCACCCAGTCGCAGGTCGCGGATGATCTCGACGCGCTCGACGGTATCGATGTCGGAGTGCAGATAGCGCACACGCACGCCATGCTCGGCAAGGTACTCAGTAAGGTCCTCGGCCATGCGTTTGGTGAGCGTCGTCACCAGGACGCGCTCGTGGGCGTCGGCGCGTTTGCGGATCTCGGAGAACAGGTCGTCGACCTGCGTGGAGGCCGGCCTCACCTCCACCTCCGGATCGATCAACCCCGTGGGCCGTACCACCAACTCGGCGACCTGGCCAGAGCGCTCGAGCTCGTAAGGTCCTGGTGTCGCCGAGACGAAGATCGTCTGCGGCGCCAGCCGCTCATACTCCTCAAACTTGAGGGGCCGGTTATCCAGCGCTGAGGGTAGACGGAAGCCGTACTCGACGAGGTTCTCCTTGCGCGAACGGTCACCGCGATACATTCCGCCCAGCTGCGGGATCGTCACGTGGCTTTCATCTACGATCAGCAGCCCATCCGCCGGAAAGTAGTCAAACAGTGTCGGTGGCGGCTCGCCCGGGCGGCGGCCGGTGAGGTGCCGCGAGTAGTTCTCGATGCCCGAGCAGTAGCCCACCTCCAGCATCATCTCGAGGTCGAAGCGCGTGCGCTGCTCCAGCCGCTGCGCCTCGACCAGCCGGTGGGCGGCACGCAACTGTTCGAGCCGCTCGCGGAGTTCGACCTTAATTGCCTCCACGGCGTCGAGCTGGGTTTGCCTGTCGGTCACGTAATGCGTGCCCGGGTAGATCGTCACCCGCGGCACCCTGCGCAGCACCTCGCCGGTGAGCGGGTCGAAGTGGGTGATCTCCTCGATCTCATCATCGAAGAGCGCCAGGCGGATCGCCTCGCGGTCAGCCTCCGCCGGAAAGATGTCGATCACATCGCCGCGGACGCGGTAAGTGCCGCGGTGCAGTTCAATGTCGTTGCGCTGGTATTGGAGTTCCGCGAGCCGCCGCAGCACCGCCCGCTGGTCGACGCGATCGCCACGCACCAGATGCAGCACCATACCGTGGTAGGCCACGGGGTCGCCCAGGCCGTAGATCGAGGATACCGTGGCGACAATGATGACGTCGCGCCTCTCCAGCAGGGCGCGCGTCGCCGATAAGCGCATCTGCTCGATGTGCTCGTTAATGGAAGCGTCCTTCTCGATGTAGGTATCGGTGGAAGGAACGTAGGCCTCCGGCTGGTAGTAGTCGTAGTACGAGACGAAATACTCCACGGCGCTGTGCGGGAAGAACTCGCGGAACTCGCCATAGAGCTGCGCTGCCAAAGTCTTGTTGGGCGCCAGCACCAAAGCGGGGCACTGTATCGCCGCTATGACATTGGCTACGGTGAAGGTCTTGCCAGACCCCGTCACGCCGAGCAGTGTCTGGTACGCGAGGCCATCGCGGATGCCCTGCAGGAGCTGCGCGATCGCCTCCGGCTGACCGCCGGCGGGCTGAAACGGGGCGCGCAGTTGAAAGTGACTCATGGCGGGTTCTTGAAGCAATCGACTTCGAGTATATTACACGGCCGTTTTACCTACCTGTTCGAGAGCAAGAGGTGCCGTTTGGACATTCGACCCTCGTCGCGGGCGCAGAGCGTAAAACCCTCGCCCACATTGAGCGTGACTGCCCGCGCCGCCGCGCTGAAAGCTGAAGGCAAGGACATCCTGAGCCTTGCCGCGGGCGAGCCCGATTTCGACACCCCTGAGTTCATCAAGGAAGCGGCCATCAAAGCGCTCAGGGATGGCTTCACCAAATACACGGCAGTGGACGGCACGCCGGGACTGAAGAAAGCCATCGTCAAGAAGTTCGAGCGGGAGAATGGGCTCACTTATGCGAGCGACCAGATATTAGTGTCCTGCGGCTGCAAGCACAGCATCTACAATCTGCTTCAGGCGCTGCTGAACGATGGCGACGAGGTCATCATCCCCGCGCCCTACTGGGTGTCCTATCCGGACATGGCACTGTTGGCGGGCGGCAAGCCTGTCTTCATAGATGCGGACATCCGCGACGGTTTCAAGATCACTCCTGGAAAGCTTGAAGCGGCGATCACGCCGAGAAGCAGGCTCTTCATCCTGAACAGTCCGTCCAACCCGACCGGCGTCAGCTATGCGCCGGAGGAGTTGGCGGCGCTGGGCGAGGTGCTGGCAAAGAACGCGCACGTCATCATAGCCACCGACGACATCTACGAGCACATCCTGTGGGAAGGCGACGGCTTCAAGAACATCGTTAACGTTTGCCCCGCCCTCAAGAATCGCACGGTCGTCCTCAATGGCGTATCCAAGGCTTACTCCATGACCGGCTGGCGCATCGGCTTTGCAGCGGGTCCGAAGAGCATCATCTCGGCGATGAACAAGATCCAGTCGCAGAGCACCTCCAACCCGACCTCCATCGCTCAGGCCGCCGCGCAGGCCGCGCTCGAGGGCGACCAGAGCTTCGTGCGCGAGCAGTGTCGCGTGTTCAAGGAGCGGCATGACTTCGTGTACCAGCGGCTGAATGAGATGAACGGGATCGAATGTCTGCCGGCGCAGGGCACCTTCTATATCTTTCCGGACATGCAGAAGGTGATCGACGAGCGCGATGGCATAAATGATGACATCGAGCTGGCGGAATGGTTTCTGGCGCAGACGGGTTGCGCGATGGTACCGGGTTCGGCCTTCGGCGCGCCGGGTTGTCTGCGCATCTCCTTTGCCACCAGCATGCAGGTGCTCAAGGACGCCATGAACCGCATGGCCAAAGCGCTGGCAGCAGGGAAAAGCGCTGACGGCGCGACTCGCGCAGTTGATTGACCGTCCCTGGCACCGTCAGTACCATACGCTCCTTCGCGTTCCCGGGTAGCTCAGCCGGTAGAGCAAGCGGCTGTTAACCGCTGGGTCGGGGGTTCGAGTCCCTCCCCGGGAGCCATGAACCCTTCCAGCAACGTCCGAC
>JBQTIC010000062.1:0-3182 GCA_052388435.1 Chromatiales bacterium
GAGATCTGTCGCACAGCATCACGCTTGCGGTGCGATCAGGAGGTTTTCTTGCATTCGGACTTGATCGAGGTCAGGGGCGGACTAGACTTAATATTGCGAGCCGCGCGGATCTGGGCGCAGCCGGTGACGTTCAGACAGCCGCAAGGCTCGTTACAAACCGGCGGGGTGATTGTGCCGTGATCGACATCCCGCGCGGTGGATGAGCCCTGTTCTTACAGGGTCGCCTTACCTGCCTGCGAATGGGCCCTTGTAGGCTGCTCCGTGGAGAGCGGCATTCGGAAATCGCCCTATCGTCGCCAGGTTCGGTAAGGCAGGAAGCGTACATGTGCTTATGTACGCAGCGTTGTTAACAGCTCTGCTGTCAGTCATGACAGTGTGGTAGCAGTACCACCGGAAACCCCGCTTCGGCGGGGTTTTTAATTGTGACGCAGACTGGCGGTGAACGAGAAACACCGGCGGTCAGGCGGCCGCTTCCATCGGTCCCGCATCGCCGATGCCTGCGCAAAGGCTGACGGACGTTATCATCGAGCGGCTTACCCGCGGGGTCAGTCAGCGCCGGCCGCCGATCAGGGATCCCAGCACGCCGCGGATGATCTGGCGACCGACCTGCGTGCCGATGGAACGCGCGGCGCTCTTTGCCATCGACTCAACGATGCTGTCGGTGCGGCGCGTGCGCGCTCCCCGTCCGACGACCGACCCAAGCACGTCCTTCACAAAGCCACCCGCCTCTTCTTCTTTCCCGTCGCGCGGCCCTGGCTCACGCCTCTGTTCCGTGCGCTGCTTCAACGCTTCGTAGGCGGAGTTGCGCTCCACCGTTTTTTCGTAGTGACCAAAGAGCAGCGAGTTCTTGACGATACCTTCGCGTTCCCCGGGTGTGATGGGACCAATCTGGCTCGCAGGCGGGATGACCAATGCGCGTTCGGTTACGTTCGGGCGGCCCTTCTCATCGAGGAACGATATCAGCGCCTCGCCGACACCCAGCTCGGTAATCACCTTCTCGGTGTCGAAAGTCGGGTTGGGACGCATGGTCTCTGCCGTCGCCTTCACGGCCTTCTGATCGCGCGGCGTGAACGCGCGCAATGCATGCTGGACGCGGTTGCCCAGTTGCGCGAGCACCGTGTCCGGGACGTCGATCGGGTTCTGGGTCACAAAATACACGCCGACACCCTTGGAGCGGATGAGGCGGACGACCTGCTCGATCTTCTCCAGCAGGGCCTTCGGTGCCTCGTTGAAGAGCAGGTGCGCCTCATCGAAGAAGGAGACCATCTTCGGCTTGTCGGGATCGCCCACCTCCGGCAGGTTCTCAAACAGCTCCGCGAGCAGCCAAAGCAGCAGCGTTGAGTAGAGTTTCGGCGAGTTCATCAGCTTCTCGGCGGCGAGGATGTTGATAACGCCCTGGCCGCGTCCGTCAGTCTGCATGAGATCGTTGAGGTCGAGCATCGGCTCCCCGAAGAGCTTGTCGCCGCCCTGCTCTTCCAGTTGTAACAGGCCACGCTGGATGGCGCCGACACTCGCCGCGGAAACGTTGCCGTACTCGGTGGTGAACGCCTTGGCGTTGTCGCCCACGTACTGCACCATTGCGCGCAGATCTTTCAAGTCGAGCAGCAGCAAACCGTCGTCATCGGCGATCCTGAAGATCAGAGTCAGCACCCCTGTCTGGGTCTCGTTGAGATTAAGAATGCGGGCGAATAGCAAGGGCCCCATGTCCGACACCGTGGCGCGCACCGGATGCCCCAGGTCACCGAAGGCATCCCAAAACGCGACCGGGCAGCCGCTGAAGGGGTAATCCCTGATCTGCAGCAGATCAAGACGTTCCTTGACCTTGGGCGTGAGGCTCCCCGGTTTGGCCATGCCGGAGAGATCGCCCTTGATATCAGCCATGAAGACCGGCACGCCGGTGCGGCAGAATTGCTGGGCAATGGCCTGCAGGGTCACCGTTTTGCCGGTCCCTGTCGCCCCGGTGATGAGACCGTGGCGATTGCCCATCCCTGGCAGCAGAACCACATCGGCAACGCCGGCTTTGGCAATAGTTAGGGGCTCACCCATGAGTTCCCCCTCTCGGTTTGTTATGGGAAGTTTTGGCGTGTGATTATATCAGCCGCGCTGCGCCCCCTCGGTGTGCGTTCCACGCCACAAAAGGGCCGCCGGAGTGGATCGATATATGTTGTCGAGGCCACACAGTTCCAGTAAGCTTACACTCAGTAATCTCGCTTGAACCTTCGAAAGGCGTGAGGTCGGGTGAGTGTCGAGGGGCGCGGCATCTGCCGTGCGACAGAATCAGAAGGGGACTAACTCTATGAACAACCCGCTAAGAATAGCTATCTCTCTTGCATTGGCAGTGGTTCTCACCGGTTGTGCAAGCTCCGGAGGCATCACCGGGAAACAGGCTTTGTGCGCCTTGGGCGGCGCAGTAGTCGCCGGCGGGGCCACAGCCGCCATCGCCGATGATGACAGAGCCGCAGCCGGCGCGGGCGCAGCGTTCGTCGGAGCGCTCCTGGGTGCGCTCCTGTGTAGCGAAGGCCCCGCGCCTGAGCCGGTGGCCGAAGCGGCCCCACCCCCGGCGCCGCCTCCGCCCCCACCTCCTCCGCCACCGCCCCCACCGCCGGAGATCTTGCTCACGCTGCGTGGCGTTAATTTCGACTTCGACAAGGCAACGATCAAGCCTGACTCCGAGGCCATCCTGAACCAAGGCGTCGACGTGCTAAATCAGTACAGCGATGTCAACGTTAACGTGGTCGGCCACACCGACAGCATAGGTCCCGAGGAGTATAACCAGAAGCTCTCCGAGCGGCGTGCCAATGCCGTTCGTGATTACCTGGTTGCCCACGGCATTGCGCCGTCGCGCCTGGCGACGGAGGGTCGCGGCGAAAAGGAGCCGGTCGCTTCCAACGACACGAAAGAGGGCCGCTACCAGAACCGCCGCGTCGAGCTGCGCAGCGCGGGCTACGTGACAGGCGCGCCGGCCGGCACGGCAGGCGGCGTCTGCGATCCGAAGCACTGGCAATGCGTGTGGCATGAGGTGCAAACCCGTTAAACGCAAATAGCCGGTTCACCACTACTAAGAAAAAGAACAGACTGTCCGCAGTAAGCTCCGGGCGACCAAGGAGAGAACCATTCGCGCCCTGTTCATCGCGAGCACACCGCTGCGGACCAGCCCGGTGCAAAGAATCAGCCAACGGAAT
>JBQTIC010000063.1:0-3197 GCA_052388435.1 Chromatiales bacterium
GGCCACCATCTATTCCACCATCATGGCTTTCGCCATCGTCACCACTAAAGCGCTGGCCTAATAGGCTTAGGGTTGATGGAAACCAACGCTGCGCACGGCTGTCGGGAGCTGGAAAGCAAAGTTCGGACACGCTACTCCAAGTCTTGTGAATGCTGGTGCCCGGACGAGGATTATAAAGCAAATCGAAACCAGGCGTGGACGATGTAATCGCTTTCCAGTGCCTTGCCATTCAGGTCCTCCAGCATCGGCCACTGCACAGCCGCCTCGATGATGAAGCGCTGGGTGACGTATTGCAGTCCCGGAGTCAGAAATAGCCGGGTGCCGCCGGAGTTCGGGTCATCCTGACCAGTCACCTGATTCTTGTCCTCATGGAGCAGGTTCGCTTCCAACACTCCGTAGAGGTAAACGGGCACTCCGCCGCCCAACTATCGCGGCAGCAGCCGGTAACTGCAGGGATGTATCGAAGCTCGCCATGTCACCAGCCTCGATATCGTCATCCTCTGTGTTGGCGCGATAGGCGAGCTGCGTGTCGAGCTGAAACTGCAGGGTCTGATAGCTTGTGACCAGCCCGCCAAAAGCGTCCGAAGAGCCGGAACCCGGCTGCACATCGGGCGGGAGCCGGCCCAAGGCGTCGCGCGCATCGTTTTCGCCGCTGGGCAGCTTCAGCCCTATGAGAAGGGCGCCAGTGTCAGGGTCCGACCGGACCAGTCTCTCTGATAAACGGTAGAGCGGCCGAAAAGGCTAAGGTCCCCAAGCCCGCTGGCGCCGCGCTTCAGCCGCAGCCCGGCGGTTGTGACACCAGATCCTTGTCCACGTAAGGCAGCACCGCGAAGAGGGCGAGCTTAGGGGTGGTCCCATAACCAAGAACGAATACCGCCGCCCACGCAGTGCGGTCGCGCTCGGCGCCGCTCGGGTCATCATCGCCGGATTGCTGAGCACGAACAGCTCCCGAAAGATAAACTCGCCCTTCGTCACCGGCAGGGCCGTGTTAAAGGTAACGGGCGCACACCACACCATGCTCCGTCCATGCTGCCGACCAAGAGTGCGGCAGCAAGACCCACTGCCCACGTCGCCGCGCGAAACGGTCTGTACCGGCCCGCAACCTTCACGGGCCGGTCTCCCGGGACAAGGCGCACAGGGTGAATCCGGCTTCCTTCACCGCCTCGCGTACCTGCTCGCTCAGGGTCACCTCATCCTTTACGGTCACGACCACCTTGCCCTCTTTGAGATCCGCCTCCACGCGCTCCACGCCTTCGACGGCGGAAAGCCTCTTCTTCAGGCTATGGACGCAAAAAGGACATGCCAACCCGTCGACCTGAAGACCATAGGCGACAGGGTCCGCATGAACTACCGTGGCCAGCCAAAAGAGCGAGGCCGTCACCGCCGTCTTAAACATGCCGTTCATCCTCCTGACCCTCTCAGAGCGTGGCTCCGTATGACAGATAAGCACTCAAGCCTGAAATCCTCTTTACACTTCGGTCAACTCACCCCGCCGGATACGGTCGACCAGCTCATTCCACTCGGCGTGGGTGAGCCTGACGGTGTTCTCGTCTTCACCAATAGTCACTCCTTGTTCGGCGATCTCGACCGCCGGGCACGCGCCGCACTCTGGACAGAGGGTCACTTTGATCGGTTCGAAGTGTTTGTTCATGATTACACCTCCTATCGATGTTTCGATTCGGGCGCCGGATCAGCGCTCATAAGTGGTATACTAAACATTCAAGTAACTTCAAGGTCAAGAGGCTATGACATTGCTGACCATCGGTGCGCTTGCCCGGCGTGCGGGCGTTCGCCCCTCCGCCATCCGTTACTACGAAGCGCAGGGGATCCTGCCCCCTTCCAGCCGGCTTCCCAACGGCTATCGGATCTATCCCGACGAAGCGGTAGGCTTGGTGCGTCTGATGCGCCGTGCCCAGGGCCTCGGGATCACCCTCGCGAAGGTCAAGGAGATCCTGTCGCTGGTTCATCAGGGCGAGGCGCCCTGTGATCGCGTGAAGGATCTCATCCGCGGCCGGCTTCGGGAGATCGACCAGAGGATCCGGGAGCTTCTGTCGCTGCAAAAAGAGCTTGAAGCCATATTGCAACGGGAGCCTCGCAGGAGGTCTGCGAATCAGTTGTGTCCCATGCTTGAAGAGGAAAGGCCACCTGAGTCAAGCGTCTCCGCGATCTGACGGGAGAGGTAAAGCGTGCTGCGAGGGCACCGCGTCGCGACAGGTACAAACGGCTCTAAACGATCACAACACCTCAGCCGGCCTGGAGTTCCTGCAAACCGTCGGCCTGCCCTGCTTCAAGCGAACCGTACTCGTAGCGGTTCTTCAGCTTGGCGGCGAGATGCGCCTGCTCAAGGGGCAGCAGGAAACCATGGGGATGTGTGCGCAGCCATTCCTGTCCCTCATGCGCGTTCCGGAAGAAGTGGACGGAGGTGACAAAAGTTCGCAAGGATGTCACGTGTCCAGTTCTCACCCCTCGGTAGCACAAACGACACCATCGTGTCGGGCGGCGCCGCATCGGCCACGCCCCGTGGCCTAACCTCGAATGCGATCTCAGCGGAATCAACCGGCGAGAGCGACCGTACCGAGACAGGCTGGCCAAGGATTTCGGGGATGAACAGAGTATCCCACGCGCACCAGGTGTAGAGAGTGTGCTCCCCGACGATCAGCCGGTGTTTCGTAGGGCTAATCGTGAGTCCCCAGAAACCGACTACCTGGCCGTTGTCATCCTTGAAAACACCCGGCCACGCGGCAAGCGTGCTTTCGGCGTCTTGCAGCGTGACGCCCGCCCGCTCCGCTAACGTTGGAACGGCAACCGGAACCGCTTGCGCCAGTAGCCTGTACAACCGGGGTGCGATACGTCGCTCCAAATCAGACAGTGGCCAGAAGAGTTGACTGAGCTGTCGAATGCGTGGATCCAGATCTTCGATCGGTTTGACACGTACTTTCATGATTGCACCTCCTGGCGACATTTAATAAGTACGCAGGCTCGAAGGAATATGTTGGGTCCATGCGCGCTGGACGGTCGGTCGGCGCTCGACGTGCTGCAGGAGAAGATCGCCGCGGCGTCCGAACGCGACCTCCGCCGCCGCTGCGTGTGCGCGGCGGGATCGGATACGCCGTGCCGAGGACGCCCGCGCTCAGTGAGCGGCGGAGGTCGGTCGAGCGTTCTCTATCACCTCTCCGGCTAGCCGGTGGGAAGCCCGC
>JBQTIC010000064.1:0-8806 GCA_052388435.1 Chromatiales bacterium
CCTTTGCCGCGACAACCCGGCCGGGCCGGCGCGCGAAATTCTGCCGCGCAAGAAGGACAGCGGGCGCATGCCAGCATTGCTGGACTTCGCCGCGCTGGGCGAAATGCTGCGACGCGCGGAAATGGCGCGGCTATCTCCTTCCGTGCGCATGGCGCATCGCCTGTGCGCCTTCACGGCCGCGCGCATCAGCAACGTCGTGAACGCCGAGTGGCGCGAGTTCCACCTCGACGATGAGCAACCCGTCTGGATCATTCCACGGGCCAAAATGAAGGTCGCCACGCGCGACATCGACCACCGCGTCCCCTTGTGCCCGGAAATCGCTGCTGAGCTGCGCCAGTGGAAGGCCGTATTCGGCGGACGGGGTATGTGTTCCCGTCACCGGCTGGCGGCAAGTTCATTGGCCGGGAATCCATCGAAAAGGTGTACCGCGTGACGCTGGGCCTGGAAGGCAGGCATTCCCCGCACGGCTGGCGCAGCGCTCTTTCCACCTTGGCTCGCGATCATGGCTTCGCCCGCGACGTGGTGGAACTCGCCCTCGATCACGCACACGACAACGAGGTGGCGCGCGCCTATGACCGGGGCGAGCGATTCACCCAGCGCGTGGAGTTGTTCAATTGGTGGGGAGAACAGCTCGCCGCCGCGCAGCGAGGGGCGAAAATCATCCCGCTCCCCGGCAAGGCCGACATGGCGGCTTGATCAATCGCATTGCGCGCCCTGCCGGTTCCCATCGCGAGCGATCTTCACCCGCTCGGCGATCCACTCGCTCACGTCAGACTCAAGCCAGCCGACCGCGCGCGGCCCGAGCGGCACGGGTTTCGGGAACACGCCGTCCTTGATGTACTGGTAGATCGTGCTGCGGGAAAGCCCTGTGCGTGTTTTGACCTGTCGAGCAGCGAGTAGCGGAAAGTCGGCTAGCTGTTCTCGCAGCCGAAGGTGCGATAGGTGTCCAGAAGGAGGCGACGCTCGGCCTCGCGCGGATCACGGGTTCCTGGATTGGCGCTGTCGAAACGGCGGAGGTAGTCGCGCGGCGTGGCGGTCAGGCCGAGCTTATAGCCGATGAAGTAGTCGAAGACCGCGCGGGCGTTGCCGCCGATGGAGCGATGCGCTTCGTCGGAGATGACGAGGTCGAAATCGGTCGGGGAGAAGAGCTTCTGATACTTATTGTTGAAGAGCAGGGACTGCACGGTGGTGACGACGATCTCCGCGCGGCGCCAGTCGTCCCGGTTCTCCTTGTAGATGACCGTCTGAAAGTCGGCGGACAGCAGCGCAACAATCGCCTTTCTGGCCTGATCCTCCAGCTCCAGACGATCCACGAGGAACAACACGCGCTGGGAGTTGCCAGAGCGAAGGAAGAGCTTCATGACAGCCGCGGCAGTCAGCGTCTTGCCGGTGCCCGTGGCCATCTCGAACAGGAAGCGGTCCTTGCCCGCATCGACAGCGGCCTGAAGACTGTGGATCGCCTTCATTTGATAGGGCCGGAGAAAGCGGAGCTTGTTGGCCTGGATGTAACCCGGGCGCTCCGCGATGTTGCGCCACCCGACCTCGGCCTGGTAGCTCGGGCGCTGGGTAAGAACAATGTAGTCGTCGCCGATCGGCTCCACGATCAGCCGTTCCGGTTCGGGTGTGATCTTCCGGTAGCCAATGACCGAATCCGGGGATGGAAAAGAAGTGATGACGTACGGGTTGCCGCGTTCGAGGTCTCAGAAGTAATGCAGGTTGCCGTTGGAGAGGATGACGAAGCGGCAGTTCTGAGATCGGGCGTACTTGCGAGCCTGTTCCTTGCCGACGAGCGGATTCTTGTCCTCGGCTTTCGCTTCGAGAACAATTAGCGGGAAACCCTTGGCGTCGAGCAGAAGGAAGTCGACGAATCCTTTTTCGGCGTTTTCGAAGTTTTGGCCGAGTGCGTCCAGGTCCGCCGACTTGATCGTCATGCTGGGTTCGAGTCGGATGTTGGCAGGCTGACTGCCTTCCGGAAAGAAGCGCCAACCGGCTGCGTCGAGCAGCTTGTTGATCTTGATGCGAGCTGTCGCTTCCTTCATTTCTTCTGTACCCAGTCGAGGTTGGCGTTGCTCGCCGGCGCCTCATTCAGGCCGCACGGGCCTGACTTCTGCGCGGCTCGGATTTCTCGCGTTCCCCGAGCCGCGGCAGGCTCCGAATCGCCGCACCCGCTTTCGCTTCCGCCAGCCGCAGCTCGTACAGCTTCTGCAGACTCAGCCAGAACTCCGGGCTGGTACCGAAGAAATGCGCCAGCCGCAGGGCGCTGTCGCCGGTAATCGCCCGCTGGCCATTCAGGATTCCGGTAATCCTGTTGGTCGGGACCTTGAGTCGCCGGCCGAGCTCGGCCGCGCTCATGCCGAGTTCCTTGAGCTGCTCGGCGAGGTGTTTGCCGGGATGGATAGCGGTGCGTGCCATGTTCTGTTTCCTCAGTGATAGTCCACGATCTCGACATTGACCGGCCCGGGCGACCGGTCCGGCCATTCGAAGCAGATGCGCCATTGATCGTTGATGCGGATGCTGTACTGCCCCTTGCGGTCGCCCTTCAGTGCTTCGAACCGGTTTCCCGGAAGAACCGCCAGGTCCTTCCGTGATGCCGCTGCCTCGAGTTGATCGAGCTTCATCTCGGCCTGCCGGGAAAATCCCGAAAATGCCTTGATGTGCTTTCCCTCCGCGAATTCGCGCGTGCGTTTGTCGCGGAAGCTCACGATCATGGGCGCAGCATAGCAACCGCTTAGGCGTTACGTCAATCGTAACGGCTGGATTGAAAGAGCACCCCGCCATGCCGCGCGTCGCGCGTTAGCATTGCTAACGCCGGCCCGGATTCTTCAGGCGGACGGTCCGGGAACTTGCCCGAGGCGCATCGGTCACACCGGTGATTGCAAAGGTGGCTCCTACAGCCCGAGTGATGCCCGTCAGCGCATCGCCCGCTCATAAGAGCGCCCGAAGCCGGCTCATCTCCGGAAAGCCGGCGGCCGCGAGGCCGGAGATAACCGTCAGTTGCCATGCGCCGCCCGGGCGACTTCCGCCCGGTTCGCTGCGCCAAGGTTCCCTCGATACGCTGCACCTATCGTCTGCGCCAGTCGCGTCGTCACTACGCCGGCGCGAGCCGGGAGTGACGACGCGCAGATTGCGCTAGTCATCAGCGACTTAACGGTGGCTGGCGCAAGTGACGGCCCCAAGTGACCGGCTTCCCTGACCCGTCGTCATCGTGGACCGCGCAATACGGTCCGTCCTCGTGCCCGCTTTCCGCGGGCTTCGTTCAGAACCGCGCCGGAGAGGCGCCCCTCGAGCCCTGGGTCAAATGGCTCATCTCGATGGATCGACTTCCCGCAGGAAGCGCCATCGACGCCAATGCCGCGTGCCGCGGCGGCAAGCAGCAAAGCAAACGCCACGAAACGGGAGTGGTGTTCCGGGTCTCTCGTAGATCTCGTTCTGCCTGGCAGACGAGACGGACAGAAACACTGACCGGACAGGTACGACACACCAGGCAGGGCAAGGAAACGAAGCAGCAACACCAGGAGCCATCGTGTGCGGGGCCGCGCAGGCGCAGCGAGGGATCGGCCACGTCCAGCATCATCCGATCACGCTGGGGGTATTGTTGGGGGTATTCCCAAAAAACGGACCGGACATCAAAAGGCCAAAGTCCAGCACTGACGCGGCCTTGCAAGTCGCGGGTTCAATTCCCGCCGCCTCAACGAAAGACTGCCTGGAAGGCGGTCTTCTGTTTGATTGATGAGTTGCAGTGACGGAGTGGGACCCGCATAGCGGGTTCACAAATTCGCCTGAAGCGAACTCGGTCGCCGTCAGGCACCCAGTGCCGCTTTTATTGTCGCGGGCGAGGCCCAGGATACGTCGAGCAATTCCCGCGGCCTGCACCAATATCACAAGGTGAACTGTTCTCGGTTGGCCTTTTTTTCTTGCGCGCATTGCCGCACGCCGACGTGTTCGCGGGGATTCTCGTGGAAACCTGCGGACTTGCACTCCCGGTCACGCAACTTCTCTCCACACCATGCTTGTCTCCTGCCTCGCTCTCCCCAAGAGGGCTGAAGCCCGCAAAAGTCGCCAACCGCGTCCTTATGAATCGTCGCATGAGCGAAGGAAGCTATCGAGTAGCTAGTACTACTGCTTTGTAGTAACCTCTACTTAATGAAGTGGCTCTTACTTATCCTTTCCCTCCCTACCGAGAACGCGACCGCCCGCATGCGTGCCTGGCGCACGCTCAAGGCTTCCGGCGCGACTGTATTGCGCGACGGGGTCTATCTGCTCCCGCAGCGTGAAGCCTGCCGCTCGACTCTGGACGCGGTGGCGGCGGACGTGCAGGCAGGCGGCGGCATGGCCTACCTGCTGCGCGTGGATGGCATGGGCGGCACAAACTTCCCCGCACTGTTCGACCGCAGCGAGGACTACGCGGCGCTGCTAGCCGACATTGCAATGGCACGTGACGCTCTTAGCACGGACAACGCACTGGAGACGCTTAAGCAGACGCGCAAGCTGCGCAAGACATTCGCCAACATCGTCGAGATCGACTTCTTCCCTGGTGAGGCACAGCGGCAAGCCGACGCGGCGCTGCGAGAGCTGGAAGGATTGGCGAACCGGGTGCTCGCGCCCGACGAACCGCATGCGGTCAAGGGCGCGATTCCACACCTGCGCGCGGACGACTATCGCGGTCGTGTGTGGGCGACGCGTCATCGTCCTTGGGTGGATAGGCTGGCGAGCGCGTGGCTGATTCGTCGCTTCCTCGATCAGGATGCGCGCTTCCTGTGGCTGGAAACACCTGCCAACTGCCCGCCCGAGGCACTGGGCTTCGACTTCGATGGGGCAACATTCAGCCACGTTGGCGCGAAGGTGACGTTCGAGACCTTGCTGGCGAGCTTTAACCTGACTCAACCGGCGCTCGCGCGCATCGGCGCGCTGGTGCATTACCTCGATGTCGGCGGCGTGCAGCCGGCAGAGGCTGCCGGCGTGGAGCGCGTGCTCGCGGGCTTGCGTGAAGCCATCACCGACGATGATCAACTGTTGCAGGCGGCCGGCGCCATTTTCGATGGTCTGCTCGCCGCTTTCGAGAAGGAGAAACCCGCAGCATGAGTTCCATGCAATCCGTTGTCCCTGCTGCCGAGGCAGGGCATCGCCATGACGCACCGCCGGCCATCAGTTTCTGGCAGGCCTTCAGGTTCTGGCTCAAGCTCGGCTTCATCAGCTTCGGTGGCCCGGCCGGGCAGATCGCCATCATGCACAGCGAGCTGGTCGAGCGCCGGCGCTGGATCAGCGAGAAGCGCTTCCTGCACGCGCTCAACTACTGCATGGTGCTCCCCGGACCGGAGGCGCAGCAGCTCGCCACCTACATCGGCTGGCTGATGCACCGCACCTGGGGCGGCATCGTCGCCGGAGCGCTGTTCGTACTTCCCTCGCTGTTCATCCTGATCGCGCTGTCGTGGATCTACATCGCGTTCGGCGACGTGCCGCTGGTCGCGGGGCTGTTCTACGGCATCAAGCCGGCCGTGACCGCTATCGTGGTGCACGCTGCCCACCGCATCGGCTCGCGCGCGCTCAAGAATAACCTGCTGTGGGCCATCGCGGCGGCATCTTTCGTGGCGATCTTCGCGCTCAACGTGCCGTTCCCGGCCATCGTCGCGGCTGCTGCGCTGATTGGCTGCCTCGGCGGGCGTATCGCCCCGGACAAGTTCAAGGCCGGCGGCGGGCACGGCAAGGCGGAGAAAACCTATGGGCCCGCGCTGATCGACGACGACACGCCCACCCCCGAACATGCCCGCTTCCGCTGGCCGCGGCTGATCCGTGTCGCGGTGGTCGGTGGCTTGTTGTGGCTGATCCCGATGGGTTTGCTCAGCGCTGCTTACGGCTGGCACGGCGCGCTCACGCAAATGGGCTGGTTCTTCACCAAGGCCGCACTGCTCACCTTTGGCGGGGCCTACGCGGTGCTACCTTACGTGTATCAGGGCGCGGTTGGGCACTACGGCTGGCTCACCCCCACGCAGATGATCGACGGCCTTGCCCTCGGCGAGACGACACCGGGGCCGCTCATCATGGTGGTGGCATTCGTCGGCTTCGTCGGCGGTTACGTCACGGCGCTGTTTGGCCCGGAAATGCTGTTCCTTGCCGGGACGGTGGCAGCAGCACTGGTGACGTGGTTCACCTTCCTGCCATCCTTCCTGTTCATCCTCGCCGGGGGGCCGCTGGTCGAATCGACGCACGACAATCCCAAGTTCACTGCGCCGCTGACAGCGATCACGGCGGCTGTGGTCGGCGTCATCCTCAATCTGGCTCTGTTCTTCGGTTATCACGTCCTGTGGCCGCAAGGCTTTGCCGCTGCGTTCGACTGGATTTCTGCCGTAATCGCGCTTGGCGCCGCGTTGGCGCTATTCCGCTTCAACCGCAACGTCATCGAGGTCATCGCGACCTGCGCGGCGGGCGGCCTGATTCTGAGAACCCTGACGCTATAGGACGTGCGGCATGACCTATGAGATCCGGGCGCTTCCGTTCAAGCCTGCCAGGCTCAGCGGACTCTCCGAACGGTTGGTGGTCAGCCACCATGAGAACAACTACGATCCCGAGTTCACCGCGATAGGAAAGGCGTTGGCGGGCGGTTCCGGCTGGGTGCTGCTGGCCTGGTCACCGCGCGATAGTGGACATGTACGAGCACTCTTATTACATCGACTGTGGCGCGAAAGCCGCCGCTATGTGAATGCCTTCATGACCAACATCGCCTGGCGCGTGGTCGAGGCACATTGGCGTCAGGTGACTCCAAGGGAGAGCGCATCATGAAGTGGATCACCCGCGAACGCCCGAAGATTGACCGCGTTGCCTGCCCGTGGCTGATCGCCCGTTTCATCGACCGCGAGCCGGAATTCCTCTATGTACCGGCTGGCGATGTACTGCGCGTTGCCAACGACACCGGCGCGATTCCCTACGACATCCCCGGCGCCGAGCTGTCACATGACGGCGAGCTGTGCAGCTTCGACGCCTTCCTGAAGCGGTATGGCCTTGCCGATCCGGCCTTACATCAGCTCGCAGTCATCGTGCGCGGAGCGGACACCTCGCGCCTCGATCTTACGCCGCAGTCGGCAGGCCTCTACGCGCTCTCACTGGGCCTGTCGCAGAACTTCACCGACGACCACGAAATGCTGAAGCACGGCATGGTGATGTATGACGCGCTCTACGCATGGTGCAAGCACTGTCAGAGCGAAACCCATAGCTGGCCACCCAAAATGTGAGCACGAATCCTCCCCCGGGCACATGGTCACGAAAGGTCGCCCGATGTGGCTGTCCCCGAATCTGGCTTCCTTAGATTGCTCCCGCCCATGACAAGGATTATGAAGCACCGTGGCGGAATGTTGTCTAGACTTCTCCCTAGAGGCTACTAACGGTAGTCCACACAGTCTGCCGGGCGCGTCGAGGCCAGAGCGCAGACACGCATAATACGAAGCAATTAAACGTGGAGGTGACATATGGCCAAGTACCTCATCAAGGCGTCTTACACCGTGGACGGGACAAACGGTCTTCTGAAGGAAGGCGGTTCAAAACGACGGGCGGCAATCGAAAAGATGGTTCATGGATTGGGCGGGAAAGTTGAGAGTTTCTACTATGCATTCGGTGAAACGGATGCCTTTGTGATCATGGATATCCCGGACGCGACCGCTGCGCAAGCAATGAGCCTGGTGGTGAACGCGGCTGGAGCCGTGCGGCTCTCAACCACTCCGCTCATTACGCCGGAAGAGATTGATGCGGCGTGCAAGAAGGCCGTCAACTACCGTGCGCCCGGGAAGAAATAACGTCTAAGTCTGCAGGCGGCTCCGGCGCGGTAACGACCCCGCCCCGGGAGCACCTCTGTGACATCGAATGCGCAGCCCAGCGCAGTCACGACGCACTTCTTGGTTACGCCAAGCCTGGAACCGGGGAAGTGGAGACAAGCACCGGCATATCCAATCACATCATCACCCTGGAGAACACAGGCGCCACGGATAACCCGCAGAAACGCCACTGGCTGTTCAACACGCCGGAACGACAGCCTCCTGCGTCACTACCGCACGCATCAGCGATGAGATCCTGCGCTGCCTGCTCGCCCTAGATGCCCGGCCGGCTGTCGGTCTTCCGGCACGAGCGTGATAGTATTTCCCGGTCCTTCGCCTTTCCGCTCCACCACAGTCTGAGCCTGAACTGCAATGTGACGCTAAGAGGAGCTGTCCTATCGCCACGCGGCGCACGGAAGAGGTCACGACACCGTGTTACAGAGATTCCTGTATACGCTCCCGCTGTTTCCGTCACTGGTCCTGCTGACTGCGGCCGGTGGCCCCGGCGAGCTGACTGATGAGACCCGGCTTGCGATGATGGAGAGCGCGAGGAAGTATGATGCGTGCCTGCACAGAGAGGCCGACGCACTGATGAACGATAACGCCGATGTGCGTAACGTGACTGATGCCGCGATGAAGCGCTGCGATACGGTTCTGGAAGAGGTCGGCCGGCTGCTCAGCGAGCGCGGACTGCCAGAGGACTTGCGCGCCGGCTACCTCCGCCACACTCGCAACAGCACGGCGCGCAAGTTGCTGCCCGAATTGATGGCGCGCCGCGCGGCGGAGCAGGCCGCCAGCGAGCCGTAAGGCTCAGTCAGCCGAGACGTTGCCGCGCTGGAGCACCACGGGCGCCAGTTCGCGCAGAGCCTTGCGATACACGCCCCGCTTGAACGCCACCACTTCGCGCAGCGGCCGCCAGTAATAGACCCAGCGCCAGGCGTCGAACTCGGGCTTGTCGGCGATGTCAAGGCGTACGCGACTCTCGTCGCCCATCAGACGCAAGA
>JBQTIC010000065.1:0-12750 GCA_052388435.1 Chromatiales bacterium
TCCTGCGGCATAGGGATGTGCCGCCATCTTCGAAGGCTGCAAGCCGTTGAAGATGAAGCAAAGCAAAAACCACGCTTTTTGCTTTGCGTGCTCTGAGAAGTCCAGGATGGGCTTATTCAGAGCTTCCTTAGTGCCGCGCTGGGGTTGGCCCCTCGCTTCCTCGCCGCTGTGCGTCTACGGTCAGCGCGGGTCGGGGTAGAGCCAGCGGCGAAACAGCCGCGTCAGCAGCGGCATCACCGCGTAGGTCATCAGTAGAACGACGGGGGAGGGGCTTTTCGCTCATACCGTTCTTGCTGCGTTGTCGGTTCGGAAACGAACGTCAGGAACAGGCGCGGTGGCGCCAGGACGCTGCACACAAGACGGCGACAGGTATTGGGTACTGCCACGCTGTGTCACGCAAGCAACCGCTCGAGCACGGTCTCGTAGATACTCGAAAGCAATTCCAGATCGGCAAGCGCGATGCGCTCGTCCACCTTGTGGATGGTGGCGTTGAGCGGTCCGAGTTCGATCACCTGCGCACCGGTCGGCGCAATGAAACGCCCGTCGGAGGTGCCGCCGCTGGTCGAGAGCCGCGCGTCCACGCCGGCAACCGATCTAATGGCGCCACGAACCGCCTCGACCAGCTCCCCCTGCGGCGTGAGAAACGGGTTGCCCGAGAGTTTCCACTCGATGTCGTGCTCAAGGCCGTGGCGCGCCAACACCTCGGCCACGCGCCCCTCGAGCGTCTCCGGCGTCTGCTCGGTGGAAAAGCGAAAGTTGAAGAGGACCTCCAGCGTTCCGGGTATCATATTCTCCGCGCCGGTGCCGCCGAGGATGTTGGAGATCTGAAATCCCGTCGGTGGGAAGTAGTGGTTGCCGCGATCCCATTCGATGATAGCGAGTTCAGCCAGCGCCGGTGCGGCGGCATGAATGGGATTGCGGGCATGCTGCGGATAGGCGACGTGTCCCTGCACGCCCTTCACGATGAGACGGCCGTTAAGTGAACCACGACGGCCGTTTTTCACCACGTCGCCGAGCCGCTGCTCCGAGGACGGCTCACCGACCAGGCACCAGTCGATCTTCTCCCCGCGCTGCGTAAGCTTCTCGACGACCTTCACTGTGCCATCCACCGCCGACCCTTCCTCATCGCTGGTGAGCAAAAAGCCAATTGAGCCACGATGGGCGGGATGATCGGCAAGGAATCGCTCGGTTGCGGTCACCATCGCGGCGAGGCTGCTTTTCATGTCTGCCGCGCCACGTCCATAGAGGTGGCTATCACGTATCTCCGGCTCGAACGGGTCCGATGACCACTCCTCGCGCGGACCCGGTGGCACCACGTCAGTGTGGCCGGCGAAGGCGAACAGCGGCGAGGCGCTGCCGCGCCGAGCCCACAGGTTCTCGACGTCACCGAACATCATGGCTTCAATCGCGAAGCCGAGGTGGCGCAGCCGTGCCGCGATGATCGCCTGGCAGGCGGCGTCATCGGGCGTCACCGACGGCCGGTTGATGAGCGCCTTGGCAAGTTCAAGCGTGTCACTCATTCTGTAATAGGTCGCTGGTCTCTGCCATGGGCAACCGTTAGCGGAAAGTGTTGTTGCACCAAGTCAGGAATTCAGTAGTGTTCATAACACGAATGTGTTTGTGTGGGCGGTCGAACGGAACGTACTTTCTCTGGGAAGCTACGTTGCGTAACCAAGCCACTGCACCTTCGCGAAAACCCTTACCATCAACTAGAATGATAATATCGTGCTCATCTATTGTTTCGACGCAGCTTATGTACGTGTAAGGAAGTTTCTCATCAACGCTTCCTGCCCCCTGTTGCCACTTGCACTCAACTCTTGTTCGCAAACTGTATCGATCCGATCGAATTAGAAATTCTGTGTAGCCGCGGCCACCGTAAAGCGTGGTGTAAGGTGCGTTTCGCAATAGCAACTCGTTACCGTACCTGTCGGGATGTCGTTCGTATTCTCGGAAGGCAACGGTCTCGAAACCGTGTGCTGTCAACGTGCCGACTACGACCTGCTCTAGCACGTTTCCGGTTTTGTTCGCCTGACCACCTTGACTCCGTGTCACAGTGGCGCCTCCACTTTGTTAACTCTCGCCACAAAAGAGCGCCAGAATCTCTGCTGCATGTTCCCTCTTGCTGCTGTTGCAACTGATTAAACGACGAACACTAAGTCGGGTAAGCTCTGCCCTGCCGTAGATCGTTTCGGTGTAAACTGTGTAGTGGTTGGAAATCAGAACGGGAATACCGCGCTGCGCCGTTTCTTCGGCAAGTTCGGCTAGCCGCCGCTGATCCTCCAGCGAGAATCCCCCCGCGCTGTAGGAGGTAAAGTTCGAAGTTTCGCTCAGCGGTACATACGGAGGATCACAGTAGATCACATCGCCTTTGCGTGCAGACTGCATGACCGAAGCAAAGTCTCTTTGCTGAATGCTCACGTGCTTTGCTTTCTGGATGAAAGCAAGCATCTCGCGTTCGGGGAAATATGGCTTCTTGTAGCGTCCAAACGGGACATTCATATCGCCAGCCGCGTTGTACCTGCACAGACCGTTATATCCATGCTTATTGAGATAGAGGAATAGCCCCGCTTTGCGCAGAGGGTCGATTGTGGCGTTGAACTCGTCGCGCAGTCTGTAATAGACGGTTGCCTTGTTACATCCCGGGCTAAAGAACTTCTTGCAGTATGCGATGAATCGTCGCTCTCTTTCTTTGAGCGTGCGGTAAAAAAGGATCAAATCCCGATTGATGTCACTGATTAGGTAGCGCTCATAGTTAGTATTCAGGAAGACTGCGCCTGAGCCTACAAAGGGCTCAACGAGACGTTTGCCGCTCGGAAGGAGTCTGCGGATCTCGCCAACGATACGATACTTACCACCAGCCCACTTAAGTGGAGGACGTGTCTTCGCCTGTGAACCGCTTGTGTTGTCCGCGGCACTACTGCTCATCGGGTGTCAGCGCCTCGATGCTGAGCGCGTGGATGTCGGTCTGCATGAGATCGCCGAGCGCGGCGTAGATCATGCGATGACGTGCCAGTGCCGCCTGTCCGGCGAAACGCTCGGAGACGATGGTGAGGCGGAAATGACCCCGGCCTGACTGCGCGCCAGCGTGGCCGGCGTGTAGATGGCTTTCGTCAGTCAGTTCCAGTCGCGCGGGCGACAGACCCCGCGTCAGACACTCGCGTATGCGTGTCATCCGATCGGTGCTCAAGGCATTACTTTCTTGAATGGCTTGACTGTCACGCGTTTGTAGACGCCCGACTCCAGGTACGGGTCGGCGTTGGCCCACGCTTCCGCGGCGGCCAGCGACTCAAATTCCGCGACGATCATGCTGCCGGTGAAACCGGCCGGCCCGGGGTCGGGGCTGTCGATCGCCGGGAAGGGGCCGGCGAGCAGCATACGCCCCTGATCCTTCAGTTGATTCAGGCGATCGAGGTGCCGGAGCCGTACCTGCACGCGCTTCTCCAGGCTGTTCTCGTTGTCTTCTCCGATGATGACGTAGAACATCACTCACCCTTTCTGTTCGTTCTCGACCTCACGCATTTCGTGCGCCAGGTAAAACACCAGCGGCAACATCAGGAGCATGTCCAGCAGGGGAATGCCGAAAGTCCGAAACTTTACCCACACGCTTTCGGCGTAGCTGAGCGCAACGTAGAGGTTGATAGCGCCGACCACGAAGAAGCTCAGGCCGAACAGCAGGTTCACCTTGATCACCACGGGCGGCGGCAGGCTGCCGAGCGAGGCGGCGCCCTTCATCTCCGCGAGCAGGAACTGCAGCACCGGTTTACGCAGAAAATGACTGCCTATCACGATCAACGCGAGCAGCCAGTTGACCACCGTGGGCTTGAACATGATGAAGCGTTTGTCCTGCAGCACCAGCGTGGCACCGCCGAGCAGGACGATCATCGCCATGATGAACAGATGCATCTTCTTATAGTGTCCGAACTTCACGCGGTACCAGAGCACCTGGACGATCGAAGCCGGGATCGCGGCCGCCGTGGCGACGAATATGGGCTGCATGCCCGCCACGGGTATGTTGTACGCGGCGTAGAAGACGATGAGCGGGAAGAAGTCGATGAGTAGCGCCATCGGTGTTCCGTCTGCGACAGGATTGCGATCATAGCGAAAACCGCGGGGTGGCTCCACGAACCAACGCCGGAAACGTTTCAATTTGAGGGCGGAAGCTGGCATGCTAGGCACCATGGACGCGACGTCGCCATGCGGCTGCCGCTCGGAGCAGAAAGTCGGCGCGGTCCGCGCTGCCGGACCCGTGCGCGAGTGGCCGGCGCAGGGCGCGCCGCTTTCACGCCACGGTCGCAAGCGGCGGCTCTCATCTCTTTACCGTCACGCACTGCGCGCACGCCGGACCACATGAGCATCTGCTTGACGATACATCCGCAGAATCCGCAGCCGCGGTTAATCGATCGCGCCGTGGAGGTGTTGCGCGCGGGCGGCGTGCTCGTCTACCCGACCGATTCCTGCTACGCCTTCGGCTGTCAAGTCGGCGACAAGAACGCTCAGGAGCGCATCCGTCGCATACGCCGGCTTGAGAACAGCCACCACTTCACGCTGATCTGCCGCGATCTCTCGCAGCTCGCCACCTATGCACAGGTCGACAACCCGGCATACCGCCAGATGCGTTCGCTGACGCCCGGGCCTTACACATTCCTGCTGAGGGCGACGCACGAGGTGCCACGGCGCCTGCAGAATCCCCGGCGCAAGACCATAGGCCTGCGGGTACCCGACCACCCTATCGTGCAGGCGCTGCTCGCGGCGCTGGGGGCACCCATGATGAGCACAACCGTGCGCTTACCCGGTGACGAGTTGCCGCTCAACGAGCCGGCGATCATCGAGGAGCGCCTCGGCAATCAGGTCGATCTCATTATCGATGGCGGCAATGGGGGTCTGGAGCCGACGAGCATCATCGACCTCGCCGACAAGACCCCATGGATAGTACGGGCGGGCGCGGGCGATGTCTCCATGCTCAAGTAATGCGGCGCATGAATGCGGCGCGAGACCAGCCACGGTCGATCCGAGGGGCGCTGAGTCTGTCGCGGCGGTCGCTACTCTGGCAGACCTCGGGATTATTCCCTTGCTCAAGGTCAACGCGCCCGTTTTTGGGGCGCAAACTCCGAGCCGTCGCGGGTGTTCGGCATAGTCTGGCCGTCGCTGGCGGCAGCGGGACGTGAATGCATGCCTTCCGGCCCGCCTCGCAGTACTGGCTCGTGCGGATTGATTTTGCGGTGCCTGCGATCTGCTTTATCCTCGCCATCTTTTCGGCCGTCCTCCGCCTGCCGGCGATTCTCTAGCCGGTCCGCCCGGCGGTAACATACTGGGGAGCGACGATGGACTACGGATCCAATTTCGACTTGCTGTGGAAGATCCTGCTGTGGGCGCCACCGATCATCCTGGCTGTCACCGTCCATGAGATGGGACACGGCTGGATGGCGAAGCAGCTCGGTGACCCCACGGCGGCGAATCTCGGCAGGCTCACTCCCAATCCGCTCAAGCACATCGATCCGGTTGGCACGCTTCTGCTGCCGGCCCTACTCATCATTACCAAGGCCGGCTTCGTATTCGGCTGGGCGAAGCCGGTGCCCATCGACTGGAGAAATCTCCGTCATCGGCGCCGTGACATGGCACTGGTAGCGCTCGCCGGACCCGGCGCAAACGGTTTGCAGCTGTTGTTCTGGGTGGGCGTGATCTGGCTGGCTTACGCCGTCAGCCCCGCCGCTCCCGCTTTGAGACAGTCTTTGATCTCGATGGGCGAGGTGGGGATAATCAGCAATATCGCGCTGGTGGCCTTCAATCTGATCCCTCTGCCGCCGCTGGATGGCAGCCGTGTGGTAACGGCCGTGTTACCGCCGAAACTGGCTTTCTATTACAACAGGTTAGAACCATTCGGTCTGGTCATCATCATGCTCCTGTTGGTGCTGGGCTGGATGGATGAGCTGGTAGGCCCCCTGCTGCTGGTTGGAGAGCGGCTAGCGTACGCTCTGCTGCCGGTTCCCTGATCGCGGCCCGGGCGGCGCGGTTGGACCGGTGGTCCGTAAAGCATGATAGATAACCTAAAGGCCAGCCAGCCAGCCCGGTCCGGTGGCCGACACCGGATTTCGCCCCGCGGCGGCAACAAAAATCCCAAGAGGGAGTAACGCGTTTGAACATCGCCGCAAACCGCCGTGTGCTGTCGGGTATGCGCCCGACGGGACAGCTGCATCTTGGACATTACCACGGCGTGCTGAAGAGCTGGACGGTTCTTCAGCATGAGTACGAGTGCTATTTCTTCGTTGCGGACTGGCACGCGCTCACCACGGCCTACGAGGAGACCTCGATCATCGCCCCGTCGGTGGTCGACCTCGTGGTGGACTGGCTCGCCGCCGGGATCAACCCCGGTGAGGCGACGCTGTTCATCCAGTCGCGCGTGCCCGAGCATGCGGAGCTACATCTGCTGCTGTCTATGATCACGCCGCTCGGCTGGCTGGAGCGGGTGCCTTCCTACAAGGAGCAGCAGGAGAAGCTGAAGGGCAAGGATCTGTCCACCTACGGGTTTCTCGGCTACCCACTGCTGCAGACCGCCGATGTGCTCATCTACAAGGCAGCCCACGTGCCGGTTGGCGAGGACCAGGTTGCGCACATCGAACTGGCGCGCGAGATTGCGCGCCGCTTTAACTTTCTCTACGGTCGCGAGCCTGGCTTCGAGGAAAAGGCCGAGGCCGCGGCAAAGAAGATGGGCAAGAAGAACGCGGCGCTTTACAACACGCTGCGCAGGCAGTATCTGGAATCCGGCGATGCGGAGGCGCTTGAGAAGGCCATGGCCCTGCTCGCCTCGCAGCAGAACGTCAGTATCGGCGACCGCGAGCGCCTGCTCGGCTATCTGGAGGGCGGCGGCAAGGTCATACTGCCTGAGCCGCAGGCGCTGCTGACACCGGAATCGAAGGTGCCCGGCCTCGACGGGGAGAAGATGTCGAAGTCCTACGGCAACACCATCGGCCTGCGCGAGCCAGCCAAGGAGGTGGAAAAAAAGCTGCGCACCATGCCCACCGACCCCGCGCGCGTGCGCCGCTCCGACCCCGGCGACCCGGGCAAGTGCCCGGTGTGGAAGTTTCACCAGCTCTATTCCACCGCCGAGGTGAAGAACTGGGTGCAACAGGGTTGCCGCAGCGCGGGCATCGGGTGCCTGGAGTGCAAGCAGCCGGTGATCGACGCCGTGTTGAAGGAGCTGAAACCGATACGTGAGCGCAGCCAGGAGTATCTGGAGGACACCGACAGCGTGCGCGCGATCCTCGATGAGGGCTGCGAGAAGGCGCGCGAGGTGGCGCGCCAGACGCTGGAGGACGTTAGGGAAGCGATGGGCCTCGTCTACCGCTAGAGATCGCTGAAAAGCTACTGCGCTTGCCATGACTGTATTGCTCGCACCCTCAGAATCCTCATGTACTGCCGTATACCTTCCGGTCTTCAGGGTGCTCGCGCCTTGTCCAGGCTTCGCTCAGGACACTTCCCAGCGATCTCCGCAGGCGGGCAGCGGGTGGATCCGATGAGTAACGACCACGATCTCGCCGGTCCGCCGCATCCCGAGCAGGAGGAAATGCCGTTTGCGGTCGTCCAGGGCGTGCCGCTCACCGAGTTGCCGAAGGATCTCTACATCCCGCCCGATGCGCTCGCCGTGTTCCTGGAAGAGACCTTCGAGGGGCCGCTCGACCTGCTGCTGTATCTCATCAAACGGCAGAACCTGGACATTCTCGATATTCCGATTGCGCAGATTGCGCGCCAGTACATGGCCTACATGGAGCTGATGCAGGAGCTGCACCTAGAGCTTGCGGCGGAATACCTGGTGATGGCGGCAATGCTGGCGGAGATCAAATCGCGCATGTTGTTGCCCCGGCCAGTGGAGAAAGAAGAGGAGGAGGACCCGCGCGCCGAACTGGTGCGGCGGCTGCAGGAGTACGAGCGCTACAAAAAGGCGGCGGAGGATATCGACCAGCTACCGCGCATCGAGCGCGATCATTACTGCGTGGTCGTGCCCTTTCCCGAGCGCCGGGCAGCGCTGCCGCCGCCGCCCGTTTCGCTCGCCGACCTGCTGGCCGTCTTCAGCGGGGTGCTGGCGCGGGCAAGCCTCTTTGCCGACCATCGTGTGCAGCGCGAGCCGCTCTCCGTGCGCGAGCGCATGTCGACGGTGCTGGAGCGCGTCACGAGCGGGGAGTTCGTGCAGTTCACGTCCTTGTTCAACGTGCGCGAGGGCCGCGCCGGGGTCATCGTCACGCTACTCGCGATTCTCGAGCTGCTCAAGTCGGCGATGATCGAGATGGTGCAAAATGAATTGCATGGACCGCTTTATGTAAAGGCTGTGGTATGAACGAGGCGAAGGTCAAGAATATTATCGAGGCGGCGCTGTTGGTGGCGCACGAACCGCTATCCATTGATAGGCTGGCGGACCTGTTTGCCCTCGATCTGGAGAGCGCGCCCGACCGAGCACTCATCCGCCGCACGTTGGCGTCGCTTGAGCAGGAGTACCAGGGCCGGGGTATGCAACTCATCGAGGTGGCGAGCGGCTATCGCTTGCAGACGCGCGCCGATCTGGCGCCGTGGCTGAACCGCCTGTGGGAGGATCGGCCGCAGAGGTACTCGCGCGCGCTGCTGGAGACGCTGGCCATCATCGCTTACCGCCAGCCAATCACGCGCGGGGAGATCGAGGATATCCGCGGCGTCTCGATCAGTCCGAGCATCATGAAGACGCTCACTGAGCGCGAGTGGATCCGCATCGTCGGCCACCGGGACGTGCCCGGACGCCCGGCCGTGTACGCCACAACGCGGCAATTCCTCGACTATTTCAACCTGAAGAGCGTCGGCGACCTGCCCAGTCTCGCCGAGTTGCGCGACATCGATGATATCAACCTCGACCTCTTTGGCGACACGGTGCAGCAGCCTGCCTCGATGACGGCGCAGATGCTCTCTGCCGATGAGAACGGCGATGTGGCGGAGACAGAGAACGGACGGGGCCAGAGCGTGGAGAGCAGGCCGGCGGCGCTGGCCGAGAAGTAGCGCCGCAGCACGGCAGGGAGCGGCGTCGCCCTGCCAGCATACTCGCAATGAACTCGAACCCGCCTCGCCGGTACGGCCCGCGCACTTGCCGAGTGCGCACACTGCCCGCCAGCGCGCATGCTGACTGAACGACTGCACAAGGTGCTTGCGCGCGCGGGCCTGGGTTCGCGCCGGCAGATGGAGGCCTGGATCGAGGCGGGCCGCATCTCCATCAACGGCACGGTCGCCGGTATCGGCGATACGGTGCGCTACGGGGATGAAGTGCGCGTTGACGGCCGCCCCGTCCCGGCCGATAGCCTGTTCAGGCGCGTGGTGCGCGTCATCGCTTACCATAAGCCGGCGGGCAAGGTCTGTTCCCGCGACGACGAGCAGGGCCGGCCGACGGTGTTCGAGGATTTGCCGCCGTTGCGCGCGGCCCGCTGGCTCAGCATCGGACGCCTCGACTTCAACACCACCGGCTTGCTGCTCTTCACCACCGATGGCGAGCTCGCCCACCGGCTGATGCATCCCTCCACCGGCATTGAACGCGAGTACGCCGTGCGCGTGCGTGGGGAGGCGACGCCCGGGATGCAGGCGCGTCTGCAGGAAGGCGTGATGCTCGAGGATGGCATAGCGCGCTTCCACTCGGTGACCGACGCTGGCGGGCAGGGCGCTAACCACTGGTACCACGTGGTGCTTCACGAGGGACGCAACCGCGAGGTGCGGCGTTTGTGGGAGTCGCAAGGGATCACGGTCAGCCGTCTTATCCGCGTGCGTTACGGACACTTTACGCTGCCGCGCGACAAGCGTGCCGGCCAGTGGTGGGAACTGCCTCGGGAGGACGTGGAGGTGTTACTGGATGCCGCCGGCATGCGCGTCAGGCGTGAACCGTCACGCGAACCGTCGCGCGTTGCGGAGCGCACGAAGAAGCAGAGACACAGACCCGCAGGACGTTCTGCACGCGCCCGTGGCTCTCTGTCCCGGTGGGAGAGGGGTCCAATGTCGTCTCCCCCGATGGGAGAAGGTAGAGTAAAGAGTTTGGAGAGGGTAGGGGCGAGGGGCAAGCCGCTCCGCAAGGCACGCAATAAGGGTCCAGATGATCAGCCGGGCGCGGCTCGGGGCAGCGCATCCGGGCGACGCAGGCCCTCCGCGCGGGGACCCCGCTCGACTCGGCAGTGATCATGCTGACGCTGCGCGCTGTCTACCAGCGTCTGTTCAGGCGCTACGGCCCGCAGCACTGGTGGCCCGGCGACACGTCATTCGAGGTGATGGTCGGCGCAGTACTGACACAGCATACCGCCTGGATCAACGTCGAGCGCGCGATCGGCAATCTGATTTCTGCGGGCTGTCTCGATGCGGAGAAGATCTCGCGGATGCCGGCGCGGAGGCTTGCACGGCTGCTGCGCCCGGCAGGGTATTTCAACGTCAAGGCCAAACGCCTGCAGAAGTTCTGTCGCTGGTACTGTTCCCTTGGCGGCTATGACGCTCTTGCCCGCCTGGATACTGAAGCGCTCCGCCACGAACTGCTATCGGTGAATGGCATCGGCCCGGAGACGGCGGATGATATTCTGCTCTATGCCTTCCACCGCCCGGTCTTTGTCATCGACGCCTACACAAGACGTATTTTTTCGCGCCTGGGCTTCGTCAGCAGTCAGGAGAGCTATGAGAGGCTGCGAGCCGTGTTCGAGCAGGGCCTGCGCCGCGACGCGCCACTCTTCAACGAATACCACGCCCTCATCGTCCGCCACGGCAAAGACATCTGCAAAACCCGACCGAATTGCTCGCAGTGTTGCCTGGCGCGCCATTGCCCTTCGGTTCAGAGCTGAGATGTCACCAGATGCCGCGATCGAGGGCGACCCGTGCGGTGCGGCCGAGAGCAATGACATAAAGAGGCGGTGCGCAGGTCCACGGCTCTAAGTCCGTCGCCCGGCGACGCGCCCGGATCTGAGCGGGCGCGTTGATCTTCCAGTTCATGCAGGGAGCTGCTCGCTGCTTGTCGATCACCGCGTCCAGTGGCGCCTTGCCATGTCCGTCACTTGGGGCACTCCTCGCCCAACTGGCGCTTGAGCTCGCGTTTGAGGATCTTGCCGGCAGCGGAGATGGGCATGCTTTCGAGGAAGACAACCCGTTTTGGGACTTTGTAGCGGGCGAGGCAGTTGCTCAGGAAAGCGATCACCTCTTTTTCCGTGGCCGTCGCATCCTGCTTGAGCACCACGCAGGCGACGCCTGCCTCGCCCCACTTCAGATCCGGCGTCCCAACCACCGCGCACATGTACACGGCAGGGTGCTGGTAGAGGACTGCCTCGATCTCGGCCGGATAGATGTTCTCGCCGCCGCTAATGAACATGTCCTTCTTGCGATCGACAATGTAGTAGTAGCCCTCCTGGTCGCATCTGGCGAGGTCGCCGGTATGCAGCCATCCGTCGTCGCCGAGCACAGCGCTGTTCGCGTCCCGTGCATCGAAATAGCCGGAGCAACAGGATGGTCCGCGCAACAGCAGTTCACCGACCTCCCCCGGCGGCAGCGCACTGCCTTGCTCGTCGACGATGCGGGCGTCGACGAAGAAGTTCGGCCGCCCGATGGAACCGGCCTTGCGCAGCGCATCTTCAGGCGCGAGCGCGAAGACACCGGGACCGAATTCGGTCATGCCGAAGCCCTGCTTGAAGCGCACGGATTTCTCGCTGGTGTACTTGTCGATGAGCGCCAGCGGCAGCGGCGCGCCGCCGCTGGTGCAGAACCGCAGCGAAGACAGGTTCGCCTGCGCCCAGTTCTCCGCCTGTGTCAGCATCTGATACATCGTTGGCACACCGGCGAAAAGTGTTACCTGCTGATGCTCGATGAGCTGCAGCACGCGCGCCGGATCGAACTGGCGCAGCAGAATCGTGGCGCCTCCGAGGATGATCTGAGGCAGCGTATAGACAAACAGCCCGCCGGTGTGGAACAGCGGAAACACGTTCAGATAGACGTCGTTGTGGGCAAGATCGTGGATCACCGTGTTGAGCGTGTTCCAGGCGATCATCCGGTGCGACACCTGCGCCGCTTTCGGCAGGCCGGTGGTGCCGCCGGTAAGGATGAGCGCAGCGATGTCCTCCTCGGCCAATGTCTCGCAAGACACCGGCGCGATGCGGCCCGAGTGCAATGCGGACTCGAAATGCAGGCTGCCGTCGATGCCGGGTCCTTCGATGTGCAGATACTGGCGGATAGCGTGCGGCGCGTCCTTTACTGCTGCCTGCAGGGCGGCCACGCCATCCCGGAAATCATCAGAGAAGATGAGGAGGGCCGGCCGCGTACGGCCAACGATGCCCTCCAGCTCGCGCCAGTGCAGGCGCCAGTTGAGCGCGGTGTGGATGGCGCCCAATTTGCCGCAGGCAAAGAAGCAGTCGAGATGCTCCACGCCGTCGCGCGCGAGGATCGCCACGCGGTCGCCTTTGCCGACGCCCGCCGCATCCCGCAGCCAGTTGGCGAAGCGGTTGGCGCGCTCGTTCACGGCGTGATAGGTGAGGCGCCACTGCGGGTCCTTGCCAGCGTCGATAATGGCCAGCCGATCCGGCGTATAGAGAGCGCGCCGGCCGAGGTAATCGCCGATGTGCATCGCTAGCCCCGCCCTGCTCTGCGTCCGATCTGGCGCCCGCTAAGGAACCTCTGATTAAGTCAGAGGTTCCTGCGGCACAGGGATGTGCCGCCATCTTCGAAGGCTGCAAGCCGTTGAAGATGAAGCAAAGCAAAAACCACGCTTTTTGCTTTGCGTGCTCTGAG
>JBQTIC010000066.1:0-2762 GCA_052388435.1 Chromatiales bacterium
TCCTGCGGCATAGGGATGTGCCGCCATCTTCGACGGCGGCAAGCCGTTGAAGATGAAGCAAAGCAAAAACCACGCTTTTTGCCTTGCGTGCTCTGAGAAGTCCAGGATGGACTTATTCAGAGCTTCCCTAATAGTTCACTCTTAATGCAAGGCTCATAAGTAAGTTACACGGATTTGGGGTTGTTCACCTCTGTTGCTACCTCTTTGCTACCCATGACCGGCTGAACACCCGCCTTGCCCTGTCCAGCCGACCCGCAGCGCAGCCTGTTGGCCGCCGCGTGTCGTCTGGTGGCGGTTTCCGTGGCAGTTGCGCGACTAATACCTGTACGTGCTTCTGGGCCTTTCGGTTACCCCGCCTGTCTGCGTCTGCCCGCATTCCTTGAGGAACCTATCGCGCTCAGCATCCGTGAGTTTCCTCTCATCAGCCTGGGCCTTGCAATCCTGTGCCGCACTGGTCTTGGTGGTGTCCGCTGCACAGCTTGCCAGCATAGGCAGAGATGTCACAGCGAAGGCGAAACAGAGTGTCGTTAGCAGTTTTCGCATAGCTGCTCCTCTTTCAAGTACTGACGATAGGTCAATCGTAGGAGGCGCACAGCGTTAATGGCTATAACCTGTGCGGCGCTCCTAGCCACCGCCTACCGATAAGACAGCAATAATGTTCGTTGGTGCCGCGGGCAGCCCTCGCCACCATTCACGTTGGGCTTGCTGCTAAAGCATCGGATAACCTTCGAGCATGTGCGGCCGCTACGCCTACTACACACACGAGCGCCTACGCCCAATCGAGGACGCGCCAGGGCAGCAGTTTGACCTTGAGGACCTGCAGCCACGCTGTAAAGGCTTCGCAGGCGCCTTGGCCCTTCCATCTCATGCTGTTCGGCCGGCGCTTCGCACCCGTGGCGTTCGGTCCGGGCTCGGCACCTTCTCGCGGATCACGTTCACTTTCCGCGGTGCGAATCCCAATGCGAACCAAGTTTGAAACGCCCTGTTCCCCTGGGTCAGCTATCGGGTGCAGCACTAACCGATAGGCCCGTTCCGCGCGCATGCACATGTGCGCCAACCGATCTTCGCGGATCGCACGCCTGCTGTAGGCGTAATGCGGGGCAATCAGGATGTGGTGATGGCAGCGACCCTGCGGCAGTGCGGGATCAGAATATAGCGGGGGATGAAGTTGGCCGGAGCTTCATGTAAGGCTTGTCGGCGGGCCGGTAACAAGTTTCCAGTGCGCCGAGCCTGGTTTCAGCGCGAGCAGCGGCTAAATGACACTGTTAACCGTTGGATCAGCACCATGGGCAGGATTCTCGTACGGCAGGTGATGGCAGGGCTGATTGCGCTGGCGGTGGGAGCGACCGCTTCGGCCGGCGACGAAACCGCCACCGACTATAACGGATCGAGCATGCTTTTCGATCTCGTTGTGCTGCGACCGCTGGGAGTGGCAGGGACAGCAATCGGCGCCGCGGCCTTCGTGGTAGCGCTTCCGTTCACCGTGCCCAGCGGCAGCGTGAGCGAGTCAGCGCGCGAACTGGTAGGCAAGCCCGCCGAATATACCTTCAACCGACCACTAGGAGAACTTGACCGCTGCGGCGCTGAGCGCCATCCGTGCGGCACGTGGTAGCTGGAGGCAATAACGCTGGCGCACCGGGCCCCGCTCGAACCCGGCGCGCACCTGATGGAGCCTTACCCCATCAATGCGCGCGGCAACAACCTGCGCAGCAACGATGAAGATTTGAGCAGTCGGAGCTGACCGGCTGGAAGCTTGCGCTGGGGATCGCCCGCACCAGCGTCGCGGCCTATCAGCTCTTCGCGTAGTACCGCCAACGGCTTTGGGGCGTCGATACCGATTCCCACATGCCCGCCAAGCGTGCCCGTGATGGTGACTTTAATCGGGCCCGCAACGAACAGCTCGGACACTTTCATGTCGGGATCAACCCCGACAGCGGGGGAAATGGTGAAGGACTCGCCTGGGCGGCGTGTAATGACGAGCATGGCGGGCTTCCTTACTTGGTCGTGGATGCAGTCCCTCCCTCTCACCATTCTCAAGCTAATCGACTGTTCCCATCCGCTGCAACACTACTGGCTGTGGACTGTGAACCAGTTTGCGAGGTCTCGTCTACTGGCGGTATCTGCCCGGTCGTACGTCACAAGACGGTGACACTAAAGACCGCACCGCAACCGGCCGATATGCAAGCATCGGCGCACCCTGGCCACAAAGCGAGCCCGCGACGCCGTCCGGTTTCCCCGAATCCAGCACGCGAACAGGCAGTCCCTTCGATGGCAAATAAGACCTACGCCAACGCCCTGAGTCCCGCCTGTGACCTCGCGGGTTACCAGGTCCGCAACGTGTTGGGACAAGGCACCTTCGGCATCACCTACCTGTGCCAGGATGTGCAACTCGATCGCCCGGTCGCGGTCAAGGAATTCTTTCCGGGCGGCTTCGCGAGTCGGGGCCCCAATCTGCGGGTACGGCCGCTGTCCAGTGAGGTCGAGGCGGATTTCCGCGACGGACTTCAGAGGTTTCTCCGGGAAGCCCGCACCCTCGCGCGCTTCGAGCACCCGAACATCGTGCGGGTGCACCACGTGTTCGAGGCGAACGGTACGGCCTACATCGTGATGAACTACGAGGAAGGAGAAACCCTGCAGAAGCTGCTCCAACGGCGCAGGACGCTTACCGAAGAGGAGATCCTCCGCCTTCTCTCGCCGATCCTGGGCGCCTTGGAGGCCATCCATCAGGCCGGTTTTATCCACCGTGACATTAAGCCCGGGAA
>JBQTIC010000067.1:0-21159 GCA_052388435.1 Chromatiales bacterium
GTCCCGGAACTCAGTTCTGATGCGCCGCATGTCATAGTCACGCAGCGGCTGCGGGAAAAACAGGAGCTGGTCCTGCAGCAGATAGAGTAAGAGCGACAGACCGACGACCGTCCCCACCACGATGAACAATCCCGTCGATATCACTTGTCGCCACCTGCCGCGCATTTCACGCACTCGAGTACCGCCAAACGATGCGGAGTCAATCGCTGCTACACTGGGAGTCGCCCCGAGTCTTAGAAGCATCCCGTACCGGACATCTCTCTTTCTTCCCTGCGGGAGAGGGGGACCGCGCGTCCCGGCGAGCGGCGGATGACGGCCACCCGTGCAACCCTCAACCGTTCACAAATCATGGAAGCCGCGCTAGTACGTCGCAGCCGCACAAGGCGAGAGCGTCCCGCTGGATCGAGCTGCGACCGCTCAACCGCGTTTACGGCTCCCGCCCGGTGCTGACCGGATAGCCGGCCTCGCGCCAGGCCTTCATGCCGCCGTCGAGCGCCACGGCGCGCCGGTAACCCATGTCGCGCAGCGTCGCCGTGGCGAGTGTGGAGATGCGGCCGAAGTCGCAATAGGACAGGATGCGCCGTGTCGGGTCGGGCAGATCGTTGTTGATGCGCAGTTCGAGCAGGCCGCGCGGCAGATGGCGTGCTCCGGGGATGTGAGCCTCCTCGTAGGAATCGCGTTCGCGAACATCGAGCACGACGAGGTCGTCCTCGCCGGCCTCGACGCGGCTCTTCAGCTCGGCGAGCGACATGAACGGCACTCTGGCGGCTGCCTCGGACAGCAGTTGCGCAACGGTCTTGCCACCGCTCATGTTGGTGCGCAACGCCTCGGTGAGATGCGTCGGCATGGTGAGATCGAGATTGTGCATGGTCTCGATGAACGCCGAACGGTCCCGGTTCTGCAATCGCGGGTTGGTGGCGAGTTCCTCGCCGATGGTGGTGTGGCCCTGTCCCTTGTAGTCGTGCGCCGGATACACCTTCAACGCCGGCTCCAGCCTCAGAATGCCGTTGAACAGGCTGTCGTAGAGCGCATCGGGATCGCCGGTCGGTAGATCCGTGCGGCCGGTGGCGCCGATGAGAAGCGTGTCGCCGCTGAACAGGCGGTCCGCCACTGCCAGGGACATCGAGTCGCGTGTATGCCCCGGCGTGTGCATGACCTGCAACCGCAGCTTCCCGACCACCAGCAGCTCGCCGTCGTCCATGCGCATGTCTACGAAAGGAGCGGGGCTCGCGCGATGCATGACCACCGGCACCTCAAGCTGGCGCGCAAGCTCCTGCGTCGCGGAGAAGTGATCGGCGTGCGTATGGGTGTCGATCACGTAGCGGATGCGCAGGCCGTTGCGGGCGGCGAGCGCGAGATAGCGGTCCACCTGGCTGATCTCGGGATCGATTAGCGCCCCCGCGCAGGTGTCGGGGCAGCCGATGAGGTAGGACTGGCAGCCGCCGGTGGCGATTTGCTCGAAGATCATCGCATTCTCCCGTCGGACTTTATGATTCGGGTCTCTCCGTCATCGTACCGGTCTTCCGCCAACGAAGACAACCGTGGCCTCACCCCGAACCCCTGCCGGTACGATCGCGCAGGTGGCAACGATGAACAGCGACGCCGCATTCATCGGACGGGGCTGGCTGCTTCTGTCGCATCTTCTCTTGCGGCCCCGCTTGGCGCGTATCGCCTGGCGCGCGCCGCGGCGCTACCTGGGCGAGGAGGGCGCATACACGTGTTCCTTGGCGGCAGCGTGGCGCAGTTCCTGCTTTGGCAGATCCGCGCGGACACGCGGCCTTCGACGACCACCACTGTCTCTATCGCAACTAGCTCCGTGCGGCTACAGCCAGCCGGCGCGCTTGAGGCGACGGTACAGCGAGAGGCAGCCGATGGCGGTGAGAGTGATGACCGCGGGATAGCCAAAGCGCCACGTCAGCTCCGGCATGAACTCGAAGTTCATGCCGTAGACGCTCGCGACCAGGGTCGGTAACGCCAGGATCGCCGCCCAGCCGGCGAGTCTTTTTACACTCTCGTTCTGGCTGATCGTTACCAGCGAGATGTTGACGTCCATGGCGGCGGTCAGCATCTCGCGCATGGTGTCGATGGCTTCGTTGATGCGAATGGTGTGGTCGCGGATGTCCCGGAAGTACGGGCTCATGGCCGGCGGGATGAGCTCGGGATGGAAACGCACGAGCTGGTTGCAGATGTCGACGACCGGCACCACCGCCAGGCGCAACTCGACGAGCTGCCGCTTCAGATGGTACAGCCGCTCGATCGTGGTGCGGTTGAAGGCGCCTTCGAAGATGAGATGCTCGACGTTGTTGAGGTCCTCTTCAAAGGCGTCGACCACTGGCGAATAGTTGTCGACGATATAGTCCATGATGGCATACAGGGCGTAGGACGGGCCGAGCCGCAGACAGTCGGGCTGCTGCTCACAGCGCTGGCGAAGCTGGGCGTAGCTGGTGGAGGCGCCATGGCGGATGGAGATAAGGTAACGCTTGCCCAGGAACAAATGCGTCTCGCCGAAATGCAGGCTGCCGCTCCAGAACTGCGCCGTCTTCAGCACGATGAACAGCGTGTCGCCGTAGGCGTCGAGCTTGGAACGCTGGTGTGCCTGGTAGGCGTCCTCGGTGGCGAGGTCATGCAGGCCGAATTCCTCCTGCACCTCCATCAGGAGCTGCTGGCCCGGCTCGTGCAGGCCGATCCAGACGAACGTGTTTTCCTGCTGCAGGAAGTCGCTAATTTCCTCGACAGTGATGTCGCGGAGCTTGTGCCCTCGGTTATCGTAGGCAACGCAGTTTACGACGGCTTCCACGGCTGGCGCCTTCTCCGGGCGGTAGTCGGCTCATTCTAGCAGTTGCGCGCGAACCGGCAGGCTGGAGGGGGCATTGTTCCTGTCCGCGCTTGAAGGCCCAGTGTGGGCGCGTCTATGCTATGGCGTGCAGTGCCGCGCCACCGTGCGGACTGTGAGCGAGTCAACTCGATGCAACCGCCACGCGCGCCCCGGATCGAGATCACCTATTGCACGCAGTGCCGCTTCATCCTGCGCGCCGGGTGGCTCGCACAGGAGTTGCTCATGACATTTGCCGAGGAGTTAGGGGAGGTGGCGCTGGTGCCGGGGCAGGGCGGCGTCTTCGAAGTGAGCCTGGACGGCGAACCTATCTTTTCGCGCAAGTCGCAGGGCCGGTTTCCGGAGTCCAAGGAACTGAAGCAACTCATCCGCGACCGCATCGCGCCGACCAAGGACCTCGGCCACAGCGATCGCAAAGATAGCTGAGCGGCTTTATTCCTTGCGGACGACGCGGAATCCGATGCTGTCGTGGCCGCTGCCGGCCGGCCATTTGTCGCGACGGGCAGAGCGGATGGACTTCGGCGGCGACTGGTAGCTGCCGCCGCGCACGACGCGTTCGCTGCACGCCGGCCCCTCCCACGCACTGCCATCGGCGGGCGCGCCCTCGTAATTGGGGTGGTAGCAGTCCGCCACCCACTCGGCGACGTTGCCGGCGGTGTCGAACAGCCCGAAGGCATTCGCGGGGAAACTGCCCACAGCGGTCGGCTTGATCGGGCGCAGATCCGGTGCACAGCCGAAACAGTGCGCGTGGCCTGCGCCGGCTTGATTGCCCCACGGCCAATACTGCGGGTCGGTGCCGGCTGCCGCCGCGTATTCCCATTCCGCCTCGGTCGCCAAGCGGTAGGTTTTGCCGGTTTGCTGCGACAGCCACTGCGCGTAGGCGACGGCGTCGTTCCACGAAACTTCGACGACGGGGTGGGTGGCGCCATCGAGGCCGAAGGGATTCGGCGCTTCGCGGAAGCGCCCGTACTCGGCCATGGTGATTTCATGGCGGCTGATGGCGAACTTCTTCAGCGTTACGTTGTGGCGGGGACGCTCGGAGATCTCCGGCCAGGCGCTGGAACTGCCCATCCCGAACTGCCCGGCCGCGACCCAGACGACCACAGGACCCTCGCCGCCGCCCCGCAGGGCGTCGCGAAACTCCTCGATGGGCGCCGGCGGCGCAGCGGTGACGGGGGTCGGCTCCGTTGCAACGGGCTCTGCGGGCTCCGGTGCAGTTGTGGTGACTTCGGGTGCCGGCGTTGTCTCGACAGGTGTTTCGGACGGCGCCGTGCCGGCTTCCAGCTCCTCGGGTGTCATCGTGGGGGCAGGGCCGCTCGGCAGTAAAGTCTCGATGAGCGTTGCGACCGTGGTGTTGGCCATAAGTCTGTCGCGGAAGTAGTACGCGGCGCCGGCAGCGCCGGCGATGAGCAACAGGATGAGCACTCCCAGACCGCGCCGCGGCCTGACGTAGGCATCGCGCAGGTCGCGCCTGGGTTTCCGTTTCGCCGGCCTGCCGGCTTTCGCGGGCGGCGGTTTGAACGCCGCAGCGGAAGAGGCGGCTTCGGATTCCAGCACGACCGCTTCATTGAGAACCGGCACGGCGTCCGCCCGCGCCGCCATGACCGCGCCTGTCGCTGGCCGGCCGGGGACATCGATGACCACTACGGTGGTGTTGTCCTGACGCGGGATGGCCGCCTCGTCGACACCCTTGAGGAGCGAGTTGACGAAATCCTTGGCGGAGCGTGCAGCGTCGGAGTAAGTGAGGATCTTCGCCGCGTTGATGGAGTCGAGACCGTCACTCGAGACAATGACGCGATCGCCCGGCTGCAGTTCCAGCGGCGTCTCCGGGCAGTCGATCTCCGCTATCTCGTCACCCGAAAGCGCGCTCATCAGCATGTTGCGCGAGAAACCCGTCTCCGGTTCGATGGGCCGGCCGGCGGCCGCCATGCGATCGAGGAATCCGCCGTAGCTGTGGCAGAGGTTCTTTTTCTCAAGCTCCCGCCCGCGCAGCAGGTAGAGATGACTGTCGCCGATGCTGATCCAGTGCAGGTTGCGGCCGACGACCACTGCCGCCACCAGCGTGCAGCCCATGCCGCGCAGGGCCGGGGTTTCGCGAACGGTCTCGCTGATGGAATTGTTGGCAGCCCGCGCCGCCTCTTTCAGCATTGGAGGAATGGCGTGGGTCGGGTAATGGCTGCCGACGTACTTATTGAAGGTCTGCACGGCGAGATTGCTGGCGACGTTGCCAGCGGCGTGTCCGCCCATGCCGTCAGCCACGATGACCAGCGAGGCGGCGTCGTTGCCGCTGCTGTTCTCGCCCAGCCCGCTGATGAGAAACGCGTCTTCCTGATAGTCGCGTGCCCCGTTAATCTGCGAGCCGGATATGTCCAACGTCAGCCCCATGATCTGTCATCGCCCGTTTGCCTGGACTTGTGACTTGTCCATGCAACGCACAGCCCTTATCTGTTCATTGTGCCGTCAGCGCTGCTCCCGAACCTGGATATCTCAAGGTAATCCTGACCTTTCAGACGGTTACACAGTAATGCTAGCAGCAAACTTCACGTTTGACAAAGTGGACCGCTAACGCGAAGGCCCACGGTCTCATTGAGCGCAATACACCCAGAGGTGAGCCTGACAACCTTCAACACGGCGGCCGAGCTGCACGCCGCGCTGGCTGACTGCATGATAGCCGACCGCCGCCGGCTGCTGCGCTGGTGGCACTGCCTGCGCACGAACGGACGGCTTGCCGAGCAGTTTCACCGGCTATTGGAGCAATCGCGTGCCCGGGCGGCAGCGCGGGCAGCGGCGTTGCCTGCGGCACCGCAGTTTGCGGAGGAACTCCCCGTAGCCGCGCGGCGCGAAGAGCTGGCTGCGGCGATAGCGGAAAACCAGGTGGTGATTGTGTGCGGCGAGACAGGATCGGGCAAGTCCACGCAACTGCCAAAGATCTGCCTCGGTCTCGGGCGCGGCGTGCGCGGATACATCGGCCATACCCAGCCGCGCCGGCTTGCGGCCCGGACGCTGGCTGCCCGCATCGCCGCCGAGCTGGGCAGCGCCGTCGGCGCAGCGGTCGGCTACAAGGTCCGCTTCAGCGAACAGCTCGGCGAGAACACCTACATCAAGCTCATGACCGACGGCATCCTGCTCGCCGAAACCCAGGGTGACCGGCGCCTCGATGCCTACGACACGCTCATCATTGACGAAGCCCACGAGCGCAGTCTCAACATAGATTTCCTGCTCGGTTATCTGAAGACGCTACTGCCGAGGCGGCCGGACCTGAAGGTCGTCATCACCTCCGCCACCATCGATCCGCAGAGCTTCTCGCATCACTTCAACGACGCGCCGGTCATCGAGGTGTCCGGCCGCAGTTACCCCGTTGAAATACGTTATCGCCCGCAGCAGGAAGACGAGGAGACTGAAGAGACCGACATCAACGACGGCATCGTTGCGGCCGTGCAGGAACTGTCCCGGATCGATAGAGGAGACATCCTCGTCTTCCTATCCGGCGAGCGCGAGATCCGCGATGCGGCGAAGCGGCTGCATGGGCAAAAGCTCGCCGATACCGACGTCCTGCCGCTCTATGCCCGACTCACGGCGGGCGAGCAGCAACGCATCTTCGCGCCGCACCGGCGCCGCCATATCGTGCTCGCCACCAACGTTGCCGAAACCTCGCTCACTGTGCCGGGCGTGCGCTATGTCATCGACACCGGTCTGGCCCGCATCAGCCGTTACAGCCCGCGCACCAAGGTGCAGCGGCTGCCCGTCGAACCGGTCGCGCAGGCCTCCGCCGATCAGCGCGCGGGCCGTTGCGGCCGCACCGCGGCGGGCGTCTGCATCCGCCTCTATGGCGGGGAGGATTACGCCGGCCGGCCGCGCTACACCGAGCCCGAGATCCGGCGCACCAATCTCGCGGCGGTGATCCTGCAGCTCCAGGCGCTGGGCTTCGGCGAGGTGGAGGAGTTTCCATTTCTCGACCCGCCCGAGCTGCGCTATATCAACGATGCCTACACGCTGCTATATGAACTCGGAGCGGTCGACGAGTTGCGTGGACTCACACCACTGGGACGGACGCTCGCGCAACTGCCCCTCGATCCGCGCATCGCGCGCCTCGTCGTGGCGGGTCACGCGGAACATTGTCTGAACGAGATCCTGATCATTGCCGCGGCACTGAGCGTGCAGGATCCGCGCGAATATCCGCTCGATCAGCGAGAGGCAGCGAGGACTGCCCAGGCGGTGTTCAATGACGAACGCTCCGACCTCCTCTGGTACCTGAACTTCTGGCGCAGGTACGAGGAGCTTGCGGAGACAATGTCCAAGCGCAGGCTAGCCGGTTTCTGCCGCGAGCACTTCCTCGCGCCGGCGCGGGTGCGCGAATGGCGCGACACCTGGATGCAACTGGTCGATTGGGCCAGGGAGCTTGGTTACACCGCGAACCGTGAACCGGCGGGGTACGGGTCGATACATCGCGCACTGCTCGCCGGATACTTAAGTCAGATCGCCCTCCGTGTCGATGCGAACACCTACCAGGGCACGCGCAATCTTAAGCCGGCGGTCTTTCCGGGATCGACCCTGTTCATGCGCCAGCCCAAGTGGCTCGTGGCGGCGCAGATGGTGGAGACCTCGCGGCTGTATGCGCGGACGGTGGCGGTAATCGAGCCGGAGTGGATCGAGCGGGTCGGCCGGCATCTGCTTAAACGCAGTTACAGCGAACCGCACTGGGATCGCCGTGTTGGCCGTGTCAACGCCCTGGAAAAGGCTACCCTGCTGGGACTGACCGTAACCTCCGGGCGGCGCACGGACTTCGGTCGCATCAGGCCCACCGAGGCGCGCGACGTCTTTATTCGCGAGGCGCTCGTGGCAGGCGACATCGACACGCGGGCGCACTTCCTCGCGCACAACCGCGCACTGTTCGAAGAGCTGAAGGTCTTCGAGCACAAAGCACGTAGGCTGGACGTTCTCGCCGACGAGCAGGCGATCTTCGACTTCTATGATCAGCGCATTCCGGAGGGTATCTGCGAGCAGCGGACGCTGGAGAAATGGCTGCTGGAGGCCGAAAAGACTGACCCGGACGTGCTGTGCATTCCGCGCGACTATCTGCTGCGCGCGGCACCGGCGGCCGCGCACCTGTTCCCCGATCATCTGCGCGTCGGCGGCCTCGATCTCCCCCTTTCCTACCGCTTCGAGCCCGGGCATGAGCAGGATGGCGTAACGGTCAGCGTTCCCATGCTCGCGCTGACGCAACTCGACTCCGCGCACTTCGAGTGGCTGGTGCCGGGGCTGCTGAAGGAGAAAATCGGCCTGCTCATCCGTTCGCTGCCGAAGGCGCAGCGGCGCCGCCTGGTGCCCGTGCCACACTTCGTTGAGGCGTGCGCGGCGCGGCTCAAGTGGGGCGAGGGCGCCTTGCGGGCGGAGCTGGCGCGGTCCCTGAGCGAGCTAACCGGTGCGGTCTTCAGGGCAGACGAGTTGCGCTTCGACTCTCTGCCGGAGCATCTGCACATGCGTTTCCGCGTGGTAGACGAGAAGGAGCGGGTGGTGGCCGCCGAACGGGACCTGCAAGGACTGCAGCGCAAGCTGGGCGGTTCGGTTCGTGAATCCTTTGCGCGTGTGCCCGGCTGGACAGCGAGGACCGGAAAGTTGACACGCTGGGATTTCGGTGATCTGCCGGCGAGCGTGGTGATCGAGCGATCCGGGACACGGGTGACCGGCTACCCGGCGATCGAGGACTGCAGCGACGGCGTGAATGTGCGGGTGATGGACACGTCCGAGCGTGCGCAGGCGACAAGCCGCCAGGGATTGCGCCGGCTCTTCATGCTCGAGCTCGCCTCACAGGTGAAGTATCTGCGTGCCAACCTCCCCGAGTTCAGGAAGATGAGCCTGCTGTTCAGTCCCATCGGCGCGGCGGAGACACTGCGCGAGGACATCATTGCCGCCGTCTTCGATCGCGCGTTTCTGACGGACGCGACGCCTGTTGCCACCCAGCGCGAGTTCGCACGGCGGCGCGAGCAGGGCAGAGGGCAGGTGGTCCCCACCGCGAACACGCTTTGCGCCGTCGTGCGCGAGTGCCTGGAGCGTGCCCACGCCCTGCGCCAGGGTCTGAAGGCGGCCGACAAGCCTCTGTGGCGTGACACGCTGACGGAGATCGAAGCGCAGCTTGCAGCGCTCGTGTACCCCGGCTTCGTCAGTACCACGCCCGTTGAAACCATGCAGCATTTACCGCGCTACCTCAAGGCGGCAGCACTGCGCCTGGAAAAGCTCGCCCGCGACACGGCAAAGGATCGCCAGCGGGCAAGGCAGTTTCTGAAATTCTGTAATCGCTACGTGGAACAGCGCGACAAATCTGCGGAGCGACCCGCCATGCTTGAGGACTACCGGTGGCTGCTGGAGGAGTTCCGCGTCTCGCTGTTCGCTCAGGAACTAGGCACTGCCGTGCCGGTCTCCGCTGCGCGCCTGGACAAGGCGTGGGATCGGATCGTCGGCGCGACCTCAACTGTCGATGCGAACAAGCGACGCTGACCTCTGCCGCGTCGGCGGGAGCCTGCCCCGCCATGCGGTAAACCGGGGCGGTATGCCGTAGCGTGCGCGGAGAGACTACGGCGCTTCGGACTGCTCCGCCGCTGACTCACGCGTCAGTGAGCCGCGGCCGCCTTCGCCCGCAGAGTCCTGCCAGAAGAACATCGCCACGCCGTCGCCCACCACTCGAAAAGTCATCTCCGAGGTAAGTTCGCCCCAGTTGAGTTTGAGCACATAGGCGTCGGTACTGACCTCACAGGAGCCGGTGGCACTGACGTTGCCCGTATCGACCGTGACATCCCTGCCTCGTGCAGTGATGGTGTAGTTTGCCAGCACAGCGTCGCGCTGTCCGACGAGATTCTGCGATCCGGCCCACCTGCCGTTAAGAGCCTCGCAACCCTGCGCGGCAAGACCGGACGGCGGTGCACCCAAGGCAAGACCGCTGATCAAAACGTACGTGCGCAACTGGCGGAATGTCATAACCCAAGCCTCCGGATGATGTAACTGTGTGCGGTTGGTGAGACCCAACCCTCTACGAGGACGCAGGACAAGTTCTTAAACCTCCCGGAAGAATCCGCCAGGATCCACCGAATGCAACGATCAGCGGGGTTTCGAGACGGGTCAACTGCAATCCGTCCTCGCAGAGCAGGTCGGCCGTGGCAGCTCCGATACGCCGAGCGTAATGAGGCCGATGCGAGACTGCACCTTTCGCTCCAATCATAGCCGTCGCCGGTTGGAATTGCGTGTGGCTCGACGCTGAGAACTGATCTGTCCGAGCCTTAAGATCTCATGCAGAGCGATTTGGCACAATTGTGTTGCCGTTGCCCTGCCATAGATGGTCCGACATGTGTCCGGGCGGCTTCCGGGATCTTCTGCCCAGCCTTCTCGCCGAAGCCTTGAAGGCCATGGACGCGAGCGGCCCCGGCACGTTCGATGGCGTCGTTGCTGTTACGCCTTCGCTGCCGTGTTCATTTCAAGTTGCCGCGCCCCATGGGTTACATTACTTCTTCGCCGAGCGGCGACCCTGGCCGTTGCGGGCGTGGCAGGCCGTGGAGAACTTCATCGACGGAGTTGTAACTGGAAGTGGGCGCCGTGAAAAACTCAGGCATCTGGGTACGGGTTGCTTTTGCCGTCCTCTGGCTGCTGCACTTCCTGCCGCTCAGCGTGCTCGCCCGCTGCGGAGAAGGACTCGGCCTGCTGCTTTTCCTCGTGGCCCGCCGTCGCCGCCGGATCGCACTCATCAACCTCCAGTTGTGCTTTCCTGACATGACGCCTGATGAGCGGCGACGGCTCGCGAGACGGCATTTCATGGCCCTCGGCAGGAGCATCCTCGAGCGGGGCATCCTGCAGTGGTCGTCGCAGCCACGCATCGAGAGGATTGTCCGTGTCGAAGGGCTCAGCCACTGGCAAAGCGTGCGCGACCGTCCGGTAATCCTGCTCGCCCCGCACTTTGTTGGCATGGACATGGGCGGTGTACGTCTGACCACGCAGTGGCAGATGGTCTCCATGTACAAGCCGCAGGGAGATCCGGCGGTCGACCGCTTCCTGCGCCGCATCCGCGAGCGCTTCGGCGGGCGCCTGGTGTCGGTCGATCAGGGTTTCCGCTTCGCGATCGGGGTGATGCAGAAGGGCTGGTCGTTCTATTATCTTCCCGATCTGGATCTTGGCCGGCGCAAGGCCGTTTTCGTTCCATTCTTCGGCGTGCCGGCGGCGACGGTTACGGCGTTGTCCCGCCTGGCGAGAGTCACCGGCGCGGTCGTCGTCCCGTGCGTGACGCGTCAGCTTCCAGGCGCAGCGGGCTACGCGGTGCAGTTGTATTCGGCCTGGTCCAATTATCCGCACGGCGATGCCATTGAAGACGCGCGCCGCATGAACGCCTTTATCGAGGAGCGGGTGCGCGAGATGCCGGAGCAGTACTACTGGGTGCACCGGCGGTTCAAGACCCTGCCGGAAGGCGGCCAGCGCGCTTATTGAGGCGAGGAGCGCCGGACTTGGTGGGAACGGCTCACCTGCCGCGGCTGAGCAACCCTCACCCGCGCCACACGCGGCGTTCCTGGGCGCGTTATGCGGAACGGCGCGTTCTGACGATACGCATGAAGTTCTCGTAGAGGGTGCGCGCGTCCTTCGCGAATGCCGGGAGCTTGCTCGTGGTCTCCCTCTCCAGCCGCGCGGCCGCACCTTGGCCAAGCGCCCTCTCCAGCGCCGCCTTGTAAGCGGGTATTGCCGCCCATTGCGGGACCGTTTCCTGCGTCACCTCCACATGGTACTGAATGCCATAGGCGTTGGGATCAACGCGCATGGCCTGCACCTCGCAAAGCGGCGAGCGGGCCAGCACTGTTGCTCCGCTCGGCGGTTCCAGCACCGCCGCGCCGTGCCACTGCAGACAATTCGACGTCGGCGCGATTCCCTTGAACATCGGGTCGCGCTGCGCGGCGTCCGTGAGCTGGACATCCGCAATCCCAACCTCCGGCCCCGGCATCTTGCCAACCCGGCCGCCGAGTGCGTCGCCGAGCAACTGATGCCCGAGGCAGATGCCGAGGTAAGGCATGTTTCTTTCAGCGACTGCCTCGCGGATCGCGCGTTTCTCGGCGATTAACCATGGATACTCGTCCTCCTCCCAGACATCCATCGGTCCGCCCATCACCACTAATGCGTCATAGCCGTCGAGCGCCGGGATGGAATCGCCTTCGTCAAGCTCCACGACGTCCCAGGGAATGCCGTCGGCCTTAAGAAAGTCGCCAAAGATGCCGGGGTGTTCGATGTCCAGATGCTGGAATACTAGAATGCGCAAGCGTTTATCCTCCCGAGAAACACTGGCCCTAAGATAGAGCCTATCTCATAAGCGGTCACGTGTGCCACGACGGCGATCATCGAGCGCAACGCTCCTCGGCATGGCATCGCGCCCAACAGCGTTTCGCCTGTAGCGCAGCGCCTCGGAAAGCGGGCATGATCCGGCACGGGAAAGATCCGGAGCGCAGACATGCCGGAAAGCAGTGTCGCACATTCCATCTTCGTCATTTTTGTCGGCGCCGCGGCGCTGGCCACGGCGGCGTTGTATGCGCGGCAGGCGATGATCGTCGCGTATATCCTCGTGGGCATGGCGCTCGGCCCTTCAGGACTTGGGCTGGTCAGTGACGCGGCCTGGATCGAGGATGTGGCTGACATCGGCGTCATGTTTCTGCTGTATCTGCTCGGCCTCAATCTTGCGCCCGTGCAACTGGGCAGGATGTTTCGTGAGGCCTTGTGGGTGACGATGGCAAGCTCGGCGCTGTTCGCCGTACTCGGGTTCCTCACGGCGCTGCTCTTCCGATGGTCTGTCCGCGAGGCCATGGTGGCCGGCGTCGTACTGATGTTCTCCAGCACCATCATCGGTCTGAAGCTCCTTCCGACGACCACTCTGCACCATCAACGCATGGGGCAGGTGGTGATCAGCGTGCTGCTGCTGCAGGATCTCATCGCCATCGTCTTCATGCTGTTGTTTCAGGGTTACGGAGAGGGCAGGGAGCCACTTCTTGACGTTGTGACGCAGCTGGGCAGCCTGGTCCTTCTGGGAACGGTGGCCGTGCTGCTGCAGCGCTATGTCGTCGAGCGGCTCATCGCGCGCTTCGATCAGATCCGTGAGTACCTCTTTCTTCTGGTCATTGCGTGGTGCCTGGGGATAGCCGAGTTCGCCCGCTACCTCGGGCTTTCGCACGAGATCGGGGCGTTCGTGGCCGGCGTCGCGCTGGCTTCAAGCCCCGTGGCCTTGTTCATCACAGAGAGTCTGAAGCCGTTGCGCGACTTTTTCCTCATTCTGTTCTTCTTCTCACTCGGTGCGAGCTTCGACATGAGCTCGCTGCTCGACACGGCCTGGGCGGCGGTCGCGATGGCGCTGGTCAGTCTCGCCCTCAAGCCGCTGGTTTTTCGCGGCCTGCTGACCTACGCCGGCGAGAAATCCGGCATATCGCTCGAGATCGGCGTGCGCCTCGGACAGATAAGCGAGTTCTCCCTCCTCGTCGCCGTCGCGGCGGCGGAAAGCGGCTTCATCGGCGAGGACGCGGCCGACGGCATCAAGATGGCGACGCTGGTCACGTTCATTGTTTCTTCCTGCTGGGTCGTGCTGCGGTATCCAACGCCCATCGCGGTGTCCGACAGGCTCCGGCGTGACTGAAGGTTTCGCGCGCCATCGGGCCCGCCACAGCGGTGCATGGATGGCGGCCAGTTCGGCGTTTGTCGTATGCTGCCGCGGTGTGAGGCAAAAGTGATTTCGTCGCGGCCAGCAGCGAGGCGCGGGAAAGTCGAGGCATGCTGAAGAGGGCAATCATTGCAGTCACAGCGCTGGTGGTGGCACTTGCGGCAGCTGTTGCTGCGGACTATGCGGGGGCATTCGGCCTGCGCGAGATGCAGATGCAAGACCTGCTGCACCTTCGCCTCAAAATTATCGACAGGAGCACCGGCAAGGTCGTCACCGGCGTACATGTCACCTGCGTGCGCCGCGGTTCGGAGGAGGCGTGCTCGCAGAAGCCCGAGACGGGGGAAGGAACTGTGGAGCTCAACTTCGTGGTTCTTAAGTCGGCCAGGTTTACTCCGCTCTTCAAGTTCAGAAAGGCGGAGAAGCTCTGGCTGAGCGGGGAGGACGAACTGGTCCTTGTCTTGATCCATCCGGACTATGAGCGGCTGTTCCTGCCCATCGACCCGCAGCGGCTGGAGCCGGGACGTGATCAGGTGGAGGTGGTGGAACTGACGCCGTTCGCGGTGATGCAACCGGATGGGAACGCGCCATGAGCGACGCGCTGGATTATCTGCTCAGGGCACGACCGGAGGCGATGGGAGCGTACTTTCGCTTCCTGCGCGAGTCCGGCCAGCATCTCGATCCCAGGACTCGCGCGCTCATCTCGGTCATCACCAAGGTCGCCACCCAGACCGAGGATGGCTTTCGGCAATACCTCAGCCGCGCCCTGCGCGCGGGCTTGAGCGCCAACGAGATCCTGGACGGGTTATTGACGGCGTTTCCGGCATTGGGCCTCGCCAAGATCATCTGGGCGATCGACCTCATCGTGCAGATGGACATCCCGGAGTTCCGGCTGGAGGCGCTGCAGGAGCAACCGCGCTGGCACGAAGTGGGCGACATGCAGGCGATGGGAACCGGGCAGGTGGTGCGCGTGGCGTGCGACGACCGCGAGCTGTTCATCCGCAGGGACGGACAGGGCTACGCGGTGTATGACAGCCGCTGCCCGCACCAGGTGACGAACATCCCTGAATTGGCACTTAAAGGCGAGCGGCTGATCTGTCCCAAGCACGGCTGGGTCTTCGACATCACCTCGGGGGCATGCCTCGAGAAGGGCGACCGGCCGCTGCGTAATTTCGAGTCGCGTGTCGAGGATGGGAAGCTCTTCGCATATTGGTGAGCAGGTCTTCGCGTTACTTCGCTGCGGCCGCGGCCCGCAGAGCCGCGCGTTGGGGGGCATCCAGGCCATGCGGATCGAAACGCAGCCGGTAATGCAACTCGATGAGTGAGCACAGTCGCGGATATTCACGATGCTGGCGCTGACCCAGGCGATGAACCCACGCCTGCAACGTCTCGCCCGCTAGGGGGCCCTCGCCGCTGCGCTGCAGCCGGTCGATGAGCGCGTAGAACTCCGAGTCCGCGCCGAGCAACGGTTTGCACACCGCCGATGCCGGCCGTGTTGCCCGGGCGGCGCGACGGGTGTGACGCAGGCGCCAGAGCAGCCACAACGTCAGCGGCAGCAACAGCCAGGGCAACTGGCTGCGCCAGGCCTGCTCCCCGGTGCGCCAGCGCGACCAGTGATAACCAGCCCAGGCAATGAGATCAGACAGGGCCGAAAGCGGGCCCGCGACGGCTTCCTCCTCCTCGTGCCAGATGGCAGGGGTCGTGTCAACGATCCGCCAGGCGCCACGGACGTAGGCCAGCGCCCAGGCGTGCGCGTCGCGCTGACGCGCGATGTACTGGCCCTCGAGCGCGCTGTATTCCGACACCGAGTAACCGACGGCGTAGCGTGCCGCTACACCGAGCTGCCGCAACAACAGTACGGTGGCGGTGGCGAAATACTCGCAATGGCCGCTGCGACGGTGGAGCAGGAAATCTCTCAAAGGATGTGACCACGGTGGGCGGTTACGCTGTACCAGCGAGTACGTAAAGGAACCGCGGAAGAACTTTTCCGTGGCAGCGACCTTGTCAGCGGTCGAACCGCTGCCCGGACGCAGTTCAGTGCTTACCCTTGTCAGGACGGCTGCGTAGCCGGCCGGCACCTCCAGGTCCTGCGCCGATGGCGGTGGCTCGGCGAGGGCGCCCGCGTCATAGTCAACCTGATATTCGAGATACCCGGGCTTGGCGTCTACCATCACGGTGCCGTAGGGGTGTTGCTGTACGCCGAGGATCGCCAGACCATAAACGGTGCGTGCGCCGTGCGGAAGCGGGATCACGTCGACCTCGTACTTCAGCGGGGCGCTGACAGACAGGCGCTGGTTGTGGCCGCGCGGCGGAGCGAGTGGCCAGCCGCTCTGCGCCGGCTGGCGCTCTATCGCGGTGAAGCCGACGGCCCTGTTGCGCCACGTGCCGTTCAGGTACTGGCTGTAGCTCGCCTCGCGCAGGAGCAGCGGTGCTTGCAATGGTTGCTCCGGGCGCACGCGCAGGCGGATGCGATCGGAGAGCTTCAGGCGTCCGACCATGCCGATGGCGGTGAAGGCGCGGTCTGGCGACACGGCGCCTATGCTCGGGTCCTGCAGCCAGTGCAGCAGCCATGTGCCGACGACACCCTGCGCGGTCTGCAGGCCATGCTGGAGCGTGAACCCCAGGCTCAGAGCGACGGCGAGGAGGGCGCCCCATACCGCAGCGTGATAGCGCTGCGGACGCCAAGGCCAAAGGGCCCACACGAGGAGCAGCGCCGTGACCGCAAAGAACACCGTGGATCGCCGATCCCCGACGCTGGCCGCTGCCAGACACACGAGCACGTACGGGTAGCTCAAGTCCACGTCGCGTCGGGCGGCCGCGAGTGCGCTTCCCTCCCTGCGCCGCATGCTCGCGAAGAGCGCCGAAAGCGGCATTGCCCCACGACGGCTGTAGAGCTGCGCGATCAGCAGCAGGAACAGCGTCGCGGGCAGCCACTTCAGCACGTGAAAGATGCCGGTAAGGACGTGCTCGTTGAACTGATACAAGACGAGCGCCACGAACAGCACGCTGGTGAGGTCAGACAGGCGTTGAAAGTCGCGCTCGTTTAAGTCCCAGCGCAGCGGTGTCAGCCGCCACAGCTCCGCAAGCAGCGCGAGCGGAACGGCGATGATCAAAGTGGCTGTGTGCCAGCCCCAGAACAGGAGCACCGCGGCAAGCAGGGCAGGCGGAGTCCTCATGCGCCGACCCGCGCGGAATTCCCTGCCATGGCCGACGACAGCGACACCAGGTCCTCCTCAATGTGTCCGGGACGCACAATGGCGAACTGCCCGGGTTGATCACGCATCGGCCCCGGGACGAGTCTGTCCACCTTAATGTCGCCAACGATGAGGACCACCAGTGCCACCCGCAGCGCGCGCAGATGACCGATGAGAGCCCGGCGCGCGTCATCCCAGCCGAGCAACACCACGATCGCACCGCTAAGCCGGGCGGCCGACTGCACCACGAGGCGGTGCAGGACGTCGAAATTCTCACGCGCAGCAGGCTGCGCGCAGGCGAGCAGCTCCAGCAAGCGCGTGGCGCTGCCCAGGCCGCGGCCAGCCTGCGCCTGCACCGAGCGTGCACCGACGAAGAGCAGGTCGGTCAATGCATCGGTCTCGTGCTGGTTGAGGACGAATGATGCGGCGAGCGACACGGCCTCCTCGAAGCACGCACCGCCCTCCGCGAAGGTGTCGAGGATGAGTGCCTGACGATTGAAGAACTCGTCCTGGAACTGCTTGACAATCGGACGCCCGGTGCGCGCCCAGCTGCGCCAGTGTATGTGACGCAGGGGATCGCCCGCAGAGTAATCGCGCAGCGACAGGAACTCGCGCGAGTCGCCGACGCTGCCCGCCATATGCATGCCGCCGGGCTGATAGCGGCGGTGACTGCCCAAAGCGATGTTCGGCACGCGATAACGTCGCGGCAGCACCAGCAGGGCTCCCGGGTTGCTAACTATCTTGAGCGCATTGATAAGCCCGAGCGGATCAGGGCGTTGCAGCACGGTCGATTCGAAGTGAAGGTAGCCGCGCCGCAACGGCACCAGCGAAATCGGCACCTCCAGTCCCGCAGCCGGAGGCAATCGGGGGATGGTCACAGGTTCGATGCCGGCGCCGCGCCGCAGGGTGACAAGACGCAGCCAGCGCCGGAAACCGAGGAGACGATCGAACCAGTTGTCCAGCTCTGCCGCTTCATGGTAGCCCCGATACTCAGACGGTGACGGCAGCACCGTCGATAACTGGTCGACAACACCGATGGAACTCTGCGCCTGCTTCAGCGAGAGATTGTCTATGCGCAGCGTATAGGTGGTGGACATTCCTACTGTTGCATAGTCGGGGAGATCGCGCTGCACACGCAGCGGCGGGCGGAAACGCGCGGCGAAAAGCGCGCTGACGGCGAGCAGAGAGACGAGCAACGAGGCCACCTGGAAGGCGAGCGTCTGGCGCGTGTCCACGCTGAAGACGCCCACGCACAGCGCGCCGCCAGCGATCACCGCGCCGAGCGATGTCAGCCGCAGACGGCGCCGGCGGTCGCTTCGCGTGAGCAGGGCAAACAAGCGGACCAAGGCAGCGCGGAACACAGGCTAGCGCGGTACGGGGACCTGCCTGATGATGTCTTCGATGACGCGCACGGGTGTCAGTCCGCTGAAATGCGCATCGGAGTCGAGCAGCAGGCGGTGGGCGAGCACGGGTTGCGCCAGTTCCTGGACGTGATCGGGCGTAAGGAAGTCGACGCCGTCGAACAGCACCAGTGCCTGTGCCGACTTGAGCAGGGTCAGCGAGGCGCGTGGGCTGGCGCCCATCTGCACCCCTTTGCAGGAGCGCGTCGCGGTGACGAGGTCAACGACATAGCGCTTGATCTCGTCGCTGACGCGAACGGCAGCCGCGGCGCGGCGCACTGTGCACAGGTCATCGCGCTGCGCCACGGGCTCCAGTGCCTCCAGCGGATCTCTCCCCTGGTGCGCGGTGAGGATGCTCACCTCCTCCTCGGGGCTGACGTAGCCGAGATGCAGGCGCATGGCAAAGCGGTCCAGCTGCGCTTCTGGCAGCGGGTAGGTGCCGTGAAACTCCACCGGGTTCTGGGTAGCGATCACGAAGAACAGGTCATCAAGCCGGTGCGTCTCTCCCTCGAGGCTGACCTGTGCTTCCGCCATCGCTTCCAGCAATGCCGATTGCGTGCGCGGCGAGGCGCGGTTGATCTCGTCGGCGAGCAGGATAGCGGTGAAGATCGGCCCCCTGTGAAGCCGGAAGGCTTGCTCGCGTGGGTCGTAGATGGCGGCTCCGAGTATATCAGTGGGCAGGAGGTCCGGGGTGAACTGGACGCGCTGGAAGTCCGCGTCGATGGAGCGCGCGAGGGCCTTGGCCAGGGTAGTCTTGCCCGTGCCGGGGAAATCCTCGATGAGCACATGCCCGCCGCTCACGAATGCCGCGAGTAGTTGCCGTATCGTCCTGTGCTGCCCGTGGATGACACGCTCGATGTTGGTGGCGATCGCGGAAAGCATGTCGTGCACGTTCATCAGCGGCGGCCTCGCGGCTTGCCCAGAGTGGGCGTTATTATCGATGCGAATGTCATGAAAGCGGAAGTCGACCGGCGGAAAGGAGAGCGCAGCGTGATGAAGAAACCCATCGATACGGCGCAACCCGTGCACGAACTCATAGCGGAGCGCTGGAGCGGGCGTGCCTACGACCCGCAACGGCAGGTGCCCCGCCCGCACCTCTTCGCCCTGCTGGAGGCGGCGCGCTGGGCGCCGTCCTGTTTCGGCGATGAGCCGTGGCGCTATCTAATCTGGGAGCGGCAGCGGAACGCCGCTTCGTGGCAGCGCGCGTTCGACTGTCTGGCCGAGGGCAATCGCAGCTGGGCGCAGCACGCGCCTCTGCTGATGCTGTCGACCGCGGACGGCACATTCGTAAAAAGCGGGAAGCCCAACCGCTGGGGTCAGCATGACACGGGCGCGGCATCCGTGAGCCTGTGCCTGCAGGCCGCGGCGCTGGGGCTGATGGTGCATCAGATGGGCGGCTTCGATGCGGAACGGGTACGCCAGGAGTTCTCGATACCAGAACGCTACGCGCCGATGGCGATGATCACGGTGGGCTATCAATTGCCGGCGGATCGGATCCCGGAGTCGATGCGCGAAAGGGAGTACGCGCCGCGGGCCCGACGGCCACTGGCGGCCAGTTTCTTCGAAGGGGCGTGGGGCACGGCGGTGGCGTTTCAGTAGCATCGGTGTCATCTTCCGTTACGCATCACGCTTGCGCGTGAAGCGAATGATCTCTCGGCGGTCTCGCTTGCTTGGCCGGCCGGCGAACTGCGGGGCGCTGGCAGCAATGAGCCGGCGCTCCGCGGCGATCGCCGCGCGCCTCGCAACGCTTTCGGGGGTCTCCTCGTACAGGCCGGCTGCGACCGAAGCCGCGCCGCGTTGTCGCGAAAGCCCCCTCACCCGCACGACAGTCTCGAACTGGCCGCGGCGTATCCGTAGCATGTCGCCGACCTGGACGTGCCGTGAAGGCTTCGGTCTTTCTCCATTGACCTCCACCTTCCCGCCGCGGATCGCGTCTTGGGCCAACGTGCGTGTCTTGAAGAAACGCGCTACCCATAGCCACCTGTCCAGGCGCGGTTGGTCGTTGTCGTCGTGCGTGCCGTGGGCCATCGGCGTGTCCGTCTAGATACCAATGCTATGATAAAAAGACGACGACATAGAATCCAAGACGAGCAATGAGTGATCAGCCGAGCACTGCCGAGGCGAGGGCCTTTAGACCGTTAGGGATTGCCGTCCTGACCGTCTCCGACTCGCGCACGGAGGAAACTGACAGGTCCGGCAAGGTACTGGTGCAGTGTCTGGAGGCAGCCGGCCACCTGCTCATCAACAAGCGCATCTGCCCGGACGACATTTACGAGGTGCGCGCGGTGGTCTCGGCGTGGCTGGTCCATGCCGATATCCAGGTCGTGCTGAGCACCGGCGGAACCGGCGTGACGGGCCGCGACGGAACGCCGGAGGCAATACGGCCCCTGCTCGACAAGGAGATCGAGGGCTTCGGCGAAACGTTTCGCATGCTGTCGTACGAGGACATCAAGACCTCCACCTTGCAGTCGCGCGCGGTGGCGGGCGTGGCCAACGGGCGCTTCATCTTCTGTCTGCCCGGTTCGCCCGGCGCGTGCCGTACAGGGTGGGACAAGCTTATCCGCGAGCAGCTCGACTATCGCACCCGGCCATGCAATCTCGTCGAGCTGATGCCGCGCCTGCTGGAACCTTAGCGTCCCCTGCGGCGATGGTGTAAACCCCGCGCCTTACAGGCGAGGGTCGTTTAGTCGGTGATCTCGAAGTAGAGCAGCACCGTGCTCTGCATGGCGCTGTTGTTGTCATCGCTGACCAGGAAGTAGTGGTTGCCCCGATGACGGGCGATGCCCTCGAAGTTGTCAAGCATCCATCCCTCGGCGTTGTCGAAGCGCGCAAGCTCCTCGGGCATGACAGCGCCGCCGTGCGGCAGCCGCGCCGGATCGAGGCGGACTCGTCGGAGCGCGATCACGACTGGTGAGAACACATTCCTGTAGCGGCGCTCGAGTATCAGCACGCTCCCGTCGGGCGCGGTCTCCAGGCCGACCAGCGAGCTGTCAACGGGGTCGATGGCGGGGAATGTCCACACCCGTCCCGTCTCATCGTAAAGACCATGCAGGTTTCTCGGCGCGGACT
>JBQTIC010000068.1:0-13831 GCA_052388435.1 Chromatiales bacterium
CGGGCGACGTCTTTGTCCCAAGCGGCATGGGAGAATCGCATCCGGTTGCGCCCAACGAGAAGCCTGACGGCTCCGACAACCCCGAAGGCCGGCAGAAGAACCGGCGCGTGGAGATCATCGTCAAGAAAGGAGCTTGAACCCGGCTTCGAGGCGAACACCTAAAAGCGCCCAATGCGGAACTCGCCCACCGATGCAGTCGAAGATTCTCGTCAGTCAGTCTTTGGTCGCCGGCGCCGCGAGGAACCGGGACCAGGCCGGGTGGGCCTGCACCGATTCGGGGATCCACTATAGCGAAATCCCTAACCCGGCAAGCGTGATCATTTAAAGACTGCGCGAACACCGGCCGCGAGCGCCTTGCCACCGGCCGACGCGCACGACCCCGACCGACCAATTATTGAGCCCTGCAGAATAAATGAACTATGGAGTCGTCATTCCTGCGCAGGCAGGAATCCAGTGAAAAGACTGGATGCCAGCTTGCGCTGGCATGACAAGTGTGGTTGTTCACCGATTATGCGAGGATCAATAGGCTGGTTGTTCTTACCCTCGGCACGGAGGCCGTCTCGTTCATGACACCGGCACAGGCACGGCTCATACCGCGGCCACGCCAGCGCCGAATTCACCCCCAACATGGCTTGCTCCCGCACGCCACTTACCCGCAACGCGCTCACCGGCACAGCGTTCCCCGGCGACCGCCCGTGCGAACGGGCATCCGTCTTCATGGCGGGACTATAGACGGGTGGTCTATAATTCCCGTACGCGGAATACTAAAAAAGAAGGCGCCATCATGCGCATGCGTTACCTGTCATATCTCGCCTGCCTGCTCTCTGCAACAGGTCTTGTCGGCTTGCCGCGGCCGGCCGGCGCCAATCCGTGCATCAGTCCGGACCCCGCAGACACCGTCTTGTTCAGCCAGGGATTCCCCACCACTGCCACCGAGGTGACACGCTGGGAGGGGCTGGTTTGTTCGGTGGGAAACCAAGGGCTCGCGCTTGGGCTCACGGCATTCCGGAAATCGCCGAGCGCGCCGTTTATTCAGATATTCCACGACGCGCGGGTCTCGGAAGTCTTCGTTCACTATCACAACGGCACGCAGTTCTTCGACATACGCGATTTCTCCACGGGGCTGATGACGCTGGGTGCCGAGTGTGCGGGGACTCTGATCCTGGCTGACCGGGCATGCCTCGAGGTGCGCGATCGCGGGCTCGCCTACAAGACGGACTTCAACGCGCGGCGCGGCGAGGAGCTGGTGCTGTGGGGCGTTACCCGGTCTGCCAACTACAAGTACCTCATGGAGTGGACTCTGCGCGACGACGGTGTGGTCGTGGGCCGGGTCGGCGCCACCGGCGAGAACCTGGTGGGGAAACACGATGTCCCGCACATCCACACCATCACCTGGCGCCTGGATATCGACCTCAACGGATTTGAAGGAGATTCGGTGCGCGAGGTCACACACATCGAGTCGCCTCTGAACAAGACCGCGCGTGACAGCGTCGCCCTCATTACGACCGAAGGGGGGCGCGTCTGGTCCGCCTCCGGCTTCCGCTATTGGCGCATCAACGACGCGACGCTCACGAACGCCCAGGGGCACTCTACCGGCCTGCGTTTGATCCCGGTGCGCAGCGGTATGTCGCGACACGACCGGGCGTATACCAGGAAGGACTTCTGGGTCACGCGGCACACTGGGAGCAAGACCACGCAGATGTTTGCCGGGGCCCTGCCCTCGTACGTGGCGAATCAACAGTCAGTCGTCGCCCAGGATGTCGTCGTCTGGTACACCGGAGCCATCCATCATGTGCCGCGCGACGAAGACGACTTCGGGGCGACGCAAGTCATGTCGGAGAGCTTCAGACTGGAACCGCAGAATCTGCATGACCAGTCTCCCTTCCCTGAGTGACTGACTGAACACCCGGCGCGCCTGGTTCAGCGAGGGACTCCGCCTCGCGAGAGGTGGCCATCGTTCTGCGCGGTCGCTCGCGACGCGCCCCGCGAGCGATCAAGCGGAGATCAGCTTGTAACCGCAGCCGTGAACCGTGAGGAGATAGCGCGGGTTGGCGGGCTCCGGTTCGATCTTCTTGCGCAGCCTGACGATGAAGTTGTCGACGGTGCGGGTCACAACGTCGTGGGGCCGACCCCAGACCTCTTGCAGCAGTGTCTCGCGTGACACGACCTGGCCGCGGCGTGCCACCAGGAAGCGCAGCAGTTCGAGCTCCCTGCTGCTGATTTCAACATCCTGACTGTCGCGAACGATGCGATGACGTCCGAAGTCGACCTGTGCAGCCCCCACGCATAGCCAGCCGTCCTGCTCCGGCCCGCCCGTGCGCCGGATGTGCGCATTGATGCGCGCCAGCAGTTCGCGCAGGCTGAAAGGTTTCACCACATAATCATCGGCACCCGATTCCAGCCCGATGACCCGGTCCATCTCTTCGCCCTTGGCGGTGAGCATGATGATCGGCTGACGGAAGCCCTCCGCACGCAGGTCACGACAGAGGCTGACACCGTCTCCGTCGGGCAGCATGCGGTCGAGGATGATGAGCTGCGGATTCTTCCTCTGCACCGCTTCGTGCGCGTCCCGGCAGTTACTCGTGCTCACGACGTTAAAGCCTTCGATGAGCAGGTTGTCCTCGATCCCGAGGCGCATTGCCGGATCGTCCTCAACCAGGAGAATAAGCGCTGGCCTGCTCACGCGGAGCCCTTGCAGGTCGGAAAGGACACCACGGCCTTGAGCCCGCCCTCGCCGTCGGGGGTGTCAAGAATGAAATGGGCCTGATGCGCTTCGGCGATCTGTTCCACCAGCACCAGTCCAAGCCCGCTGCCCTGTGCGGATTCGGCCATGCGGCCGCGGCGAGCGGAGTCCTGCAACTCCGCACACTGCCTGGCTGTCATCCCGGGTCCGTAATCGATCACCTGCAGTTCCACCCATTCCGGGTCGCTCTCGAGCCGAACCTCCACTTGCGCGCCGCTGCCGCCGTATTTGATGGCATTGTCCACGAGATTCAGCAGAATCTGGCTGATTCCCTGCGGGTCATGGGCCACCGGGGACAGTTCCGGCGCCACTTTCACGCCGACGTGCACGCCGCGCCGTTCCCACTCCGGGCGGTATCGCTGCACGACGGCCTCGACCCGCTCGCGCAAATCAGTCTCGGTGAGCTGGTAGAGCTTGATGCCCTGACGCAGGCGTGCGAAATCCAGGACCCCGCTGATCATGCGCGACAGCCTTTCCGCTTCGCGCAGGATGATGCGATGGTAATCGTGCTGCTTGCCTGGATCGTGGAGGCGCTTCAGATAGAGCGTCTCTGCGTACATCCGGATGAGTGACAACGGAGTCTTCAATTCGTGTGACACGTTGGCGACAAAGCGGTTGCGCAACTCGACCAGCGCATACTCGCGCCGGATCTCCCACCAGATCGCCACGCAGATGAGGGCGACCGCGATCACCACGCCGCCCGCGGCGCCAATGAGCGCCCATCGTTGCCGTCCTAACCCCTCACGGTTGCCCGTGCGTGACGGTTCGAACGCCAGCGTCCAGCCGGGCAATACCCGTGACAGTGTCGTGCTCAGAGTGCCGCCGGCAAAATTAGAGGCGGGTTCCTGCAATATCGCCGTCCCGCCCTGCTCGCGGCCGAACGGGGCCAGCAGCGGCTCCACGGCGGTCAACTGCAGCGCGCCCACATCGAAGCGTACGAGGATCCATCCGTCGGCGGCGCGTTCCTCCGTCTCGATGCCCAGCTCGGGAATATCGCCGATCGGCTGGATCACCAGCAGCGTCGGCTGTCCGCGTATGGTCTCGATAAACGATCGTACGCCCCATGTTGGCTGCTCGCTCCCGACTTGTTCTTCCTGGACTTGCCGCGCGACCCACTGGACAAGGCGGTTCTCGTGCAGATCGAGCGAGGGGGGAAAGTTGCGAACCAGGGACAGATCCCGATCCAACACCAGCACCTCTTCAACCGGGGCGAACAGCGCACGCAGCAGCTGCAGGCGTTCCTCCGACAGGGCGCTGTTGGGAATGTTCCGCAGCACCAGGAGCGGCGCCTCGACGGCAGCCAGCAATGACTGCTCTACACGGCTGGCGAGCAGTGCCAGTGCCTGCTCCTGGGACTTGCGCCGGGTCTCCTCCAGTTCAGCGCGCTGACCCTTGAGCGCGTAGAACGTGAGCCCGGCAATGCTCACGGTGGCCAACAACAGGACCCATAGCAACATAATGGGAACGCGCGGCCGGATACGGGTGTTCGCGGAGGGCTGCAAGCTCATGGGTGAGACTGACGCCGTGAAGAACGAGAGTTCCCACTTATCGAATCTGTAAGGCGCATACAAGCCAAACAGTGCGCAAAAAAAGAAAGAGGGGCCCTAAGCCCCTCTCTCTGTGCTCTCTAACAGGGTGCGCCTTCGTGGCGTCCCCTCGTTAATCTACTCGGCCGCCTTGCACTCGCCAGTGGCCTCGTCCAACACCTCACCTTCCTTGCACTGCGTCGCCTCGTCAGCGGCGAAGGCAGCGCTGGCCAGCAGGAACATGCTACCCAGAAGTGCGAAAAGAAGCTTCTTCATGGTCAATTCTCCTCAGTTGGGTTTAATGCATGACGCATCCTAGACAGATGCATGACTAGTGTGGACTGCGGCAGCAGTGGTCGGAATCACCAGCATGTTAAGGCTTGTAAAGACTTGTCATCGTTGGTTCGGGCGAGGCGCTCGGGGCTGACTGGCGACAAGCACATTAAATTGCGGAACTCCCCGGGCCGCTTTAACATGCCTTTCTCGTCTTGTTGCAGCGATATCTGCCTTCAGGCTTCACTCCATGAACGAACGCCGCACGGCGTCCACACCGGGCCTAACCCTCGGTATAGCCGGCTTTTCCTATCCAGACCTGTACCAGCCCGCGCGCCTGGCGCAGCTGTTGAGCGTGTTCGATGCCACCGTGCGCGCGCTGGATCCCGCCCTGTTTGCGGCATTTGAAGCGTATCGCGCGTGTCAGGGCGTGGGCATGAAACCCGAGGCTGTCTCGGAACTGCTCGTGCGCATGGCACCGCATGCTGGCGCCTTCCTCGCGCGCCTGTTCAATGTGGAGACGGAACGGGCGGCGCAGATGACCGCCATCCGCGACGAGATGAACTCCATCTTCGTGTATCGCGCCGAGGTGGTGATGAAGGTCGCCGCCCGCTTTAAGGGAGTAGATGTCGCAAGCTGGGATGCTGGCGACATCGAAGACCGCCTGGACCTGCTCAAGCGTGCCGCGTTCCCCGACGCGACAGCGGACACGGATGCGGAATGCGCGACGGCGCGAATGGGTGCCGCCTTGTGGCGGCTGCACAATCACTACGACCTCGCCGCCAGGGGCAAGCCGAGCGACTACGCCGGCGCCGACGCGGAGGTGGCGCGGCTGCGTCACGCGCTCACCCACCATGCGGTGGCAAACACGCGCTTCGCCGAGACCTTGCGCATCACCGAGCCCGCGGCTTTCACCGCCGCACTGCTCGAGGTGGTACAGCGCTGGAGCTACCTCGCTCTGCAGCACGCCCCTCTCAAGAGGACGGTGGCCCACTGGATGAGCTTCAAGTCACCGGCGAGGATCGACTTCCATGACCTGGTGCCCACGGAAACACACGACAGGGGCAGCTATGTGGCGCTCAAGGGACCGCGTCACCATCGCCGCCGCCGCGATGGCTTCAAGCTGACCGATCGGCGCATGGGCGAACGCGAAGTGCTCTACGAAGTCGATCACTGCATCTACTGCCACGATCACGACAACGACTGCTGCGCCAAGGGCATGCGCAGCAAGAAGGACGGCAGCTTCCGTGTCAATCCGCTGGGCGTCAACATGACAGGCTGCCCGCTGGAAGAAAAGATCTCCGAGATGCACCTGGTCAAGCGTCAGGGCGACAACATCGGTGCGCTGGCGTTGATTGTCATCGATAACCCGATGTGCCCCGGCACCGGTCATCGCATCTGCAACGATTGCATGAAAGCCTGCATCTACCAGAAGACCGAGCCCGTCAACATCCCGCAGATTGAGACCAACGTCCTGACCGATGTGCTATTCATGCCGTGGGGCTTCGAGATCTACAGCCTGCTCACGCGCTGGAATCCGCTCAACGTGAAGCGGCCTTATGCTCTGCCATACAACGGCAAGAATGTGCTCGTGGCCGGCCTCGGACCGGCCGGTTATACGCTGTCGCATTATCTGTTGAACGAGGGCTTCGCCGTCGTCGGCATCGATGGTCTGAAGATCGAGCCACTGCCGAAGACGCTCACGGGCGATGACGATACGCCACCGCGGCCGATCTACGACTTTCGCGAGCTCTATGAAGACCTTGACAGGCGCATCATGCTCGGCTTCGGCGGGGTGGCCGAGTACGGCATCACCGTGCGCTGGGACAAAAACTTTCTGAAAGTCATCTATCTCACACTGGCGCGCCGGCGCACGTTTCGCGCGTACGGCGGCGTGCGCTTCGGCGGCACGCTCACCATCGACGAGGCTTGGGATCTGGGCTTCGATCACATCGCCATCGCCAGCGGCGCCGGCAAGCCGACCATCATCGGCCTCAAGAACAACCTCATCCGCGGCATCCGCAAGGCTTCGGATTTTCTCATGGCCCTGCAGTTGAGCGGCGCTGCAAAGAAGTCATCGCTTGCGAACCTGCAGGTGCGGCTGCCGGCCGGCGTCATCGGCGGGGGCTTAACCGCCATCGATACAGCCACTGAACTGATGGCCTACTACCCGATGCAGGTGGAGAAGATCCTGCTCCGCTACGAGGAGCTGGTTGATCAATTTGACGAGAAAGCGGTGCTGAGCCGCTTCGACCCCGAGGAGCGGATGATTCTCGACGAGTTCCTCGGCCACGGCCGCGCAGTGCGCGCCGAGCGCAACCGCGCCGAGCAGGCGGGCGAATCGCCTGACTTCCAGCCGCTGCTCGAGAGTTGGGGCGGCGTTACGCTGTTCTACCGAAAGGGCATGAAGGACGCCCCCGCCCACCGGCAGAACCATGAAGAGGTGGCGAAGGCACTGGAGGAAGGCATCGGCTGGGCCGAGGGCATGGATCCGAAGGAGGCCATCGCCGACGAACACGGTCATCTCAGGGCGGTGCGTTTCCGCAGACTGGTGCAGCAGGACGGCAAGTGGGCGGACTCCGGAGAGCAGTCCACGCCCTTCTTGCGCAGCCTCTTCATCGCCGCCGGCACCTCGCCGAACACGATCTATCAAACCGAGTATCCCGACACCTTCGAGATGGATGGAAAGTTCTACCAGCGCTGCGAGCCCGTCGTCGAGAACGACAAGATAGTTCTTAAACCGGTGCAAGACACGCCCTGGCCCAAGATTGGCAGACCATCCCCGCTGACCTCCTACACGCATGAGGGGCGCTGCATCAGCTTCTACGGAGACAATCACCCCGTCTATGCCGGCAACGTGGTCAAGGCCATGGCCAGTGCGAAAGACGGGTATCCCTATGTCGTGCGGCTGTTCGAGCAGGAGTTGAAGCAGCTCGACCCTGCCGCGCAACCGGCGCGCGCCGCCGCCCTGAAAACGCTGCAGCAACACCTTGACGATGAACTGCTCGCCACCGTCATCGCTGTGAACCGGCTCACGCCAACCATCATTGAAGTCGTTGTCCGCGCCAGACGCGCGGCGCGCAAGTTCTCGCCGGGCCAGTTCTACCGCGTGCAGAACTTCGAGGCGCTGGCCGAGACCATCGACGGCACGGTACTGGTATCAGAGGGCCTGGCGCTCACGGGCGCGTGGGTCGACAAGAAGCAGGGACTCATCTCGCTCATCGCGCTGGAGATGGGTGCCTCCACCCGGATCTGCGCGCAGTTGAAAGCCGGTGACCCCATCGCGGTCATGGGTGTCACAGGCACGCCGACCGAGATCCCCACCGGCCGCAGCGTGCTGCTTGTCGGCGGGGGCTTGGGCAACGCCGTGCTTTTCTCCATAGGCAAGGCGCTGCGGGCGGCGGGCAACAAGGTCATCTATTTCGCCGGTTACCGCAACGGTCAGGACGTCTTCAAGGTGGAGGACATCGAAGCCGCCTCTGACGTCATCGTCTGGTCCGTTGATCGCGCCTCCAACGCCATGCCAGTGCCGACGCGACGCGCACAGGACAAGAGCTTCATCGGCAACATTGTCGAGGCGATGGTGGCTTACGCCACGGGTGAACTCGGTGACACGCCCGTCGCGATGAGTGACATTGATAACATGATCGTCATCGGCTCTGACCGCATGATGGCGGCCGTGAAGGAGGCGCGCTACGGCGTGCTCAGGCCCTACCTCAAGCAGAGCCACCATGCTATCGGCTCCATCAACTCGCCCATGCAATGCATGATGAAGGGCGTGTGCGCGCAGTGCCTGTGCAAGCACATTGACCCGGCCACCGGCCAGGAATACTTCGTGTACTCCTGCAACAACCAGGATCAGGAACTGGACCGGGTCGACTTCCCGAACCTCAATGCGAGACTGCGGCAGAATACCGTGCAGGAGAAGATCGCCGACCTGTGGCTCGATTATCTGCTGGCGAAGAAGGCCTCGTGGGAGACGGTGGCTTAGGAAGATAATGGCCTGATAACGAAGAACAACAAGGAAGCGGTGCTCGAGCTCTACCTCGGGAAGACGCTTTGCGCCTCCACCGCGGTCGCTCAATTCCCTCCCACCCACCACGCGATTCGGCGCGTTGCGGCGGCTATTGCGCCACCCCTCGCAGTCCTTCCGCACGTCGTTCCACGCTAAAGTTATACGGGACTGTCCGCTATCCTTGCACAGCATTCTGCCTTACTATTGCTAAGAAACAGCCGCTCTTGCCGTGGGTCCCCGGAGCCGTCTTGGGGGCGGCCCGAGGTGACAAAGAAACACGGGCTGCCGTCGGAATGGGAACCCGCCAGGGCTGTGCTTTGCGATTCAATCGCATGGATCGTCGCAGGTCACAGCAGATGCAGAAGAAAGCGCAGGAGAGCCGCCATGGAACATATCGGTTTCATTCTGTTTTATCTGGTAGCCATCGTCATCCTGATCCTGCATTTCAACGGCACGCTGGAGGAGTATGGGCTGGAGTGGCTGTTATTCGTGCTGGCCCTGACGGCGGTCGGCTACCCCCTCGCCAAGATGTTTCGCTTCATTTGAATCTTCATTCGCCGTAGCGTTTCAGGGTTGCCGGCACACAGCCCTGCCGGCGTCGCCTGACATGGCCGAGCGGTGGGTATCTTAATCTAGTCGAGCCAGCGCGGGCGCATGTACGCCACCACCCTCGCCTCCTGCCGGCGCAACCTCCGCCAGTCATCCGGCAGCTCCAGAACTACAAGGCCCGCCGTGGGCAGAATTTTGTCCTCTTGCGGCAGCGTGGTTGGTCGACCAAGATGGCGCACCAGACCTTCCAGTCCCGGGTTGTGACCGACCATGAGCGTGACGGGCACCTGCGTTCTGCACTCCGCCAGTACCTTCAACAGATCGGCGACCTCGGCTTCGTAGATCTCCTTGCTCCACGTGATTATGCCCTCCGCAAGCCCGAGCTCACGCAGCACCAACATGGCTGTCTGCCGGGCGCGCAAAGCCGGTGAACTGATGACTTGCTGCGGGGTGTATTGCTGTTCACGCAGCCAGTTGGCCATGCGCGGCGCATCGCGCTCGCCGCGCGCTGCGAGCGGGCGGTCAAAATCGCGCGCCGCACTGGAATCCCAGTCCGACTTGGCGTGGCGCATGATGATCAGCTGACGGGACACCGCAATCTCCATCGCCTTACTGATCCGTCTCTACGCGCGCCGCTTCCAATGATGAAGCTCCAGTCCGACGTAGATCACGTCGGCTATTTCACGCGCATGCCGGGTTCGGCGCCTTGGTCCGGAGTCAGGATGAATATGCCGGGCTTGTCCCCCGAGGCCGCGAGCACCATTCCCTCCGACAGACCGAACTTCATCCTGCGCGGCGCCAGATTGGCCACAACGATGGTCAGACGGCCAACCAGTGACGCCGGGTCGTAAGCGGACTTGATCCCGGCAAACACCGTGCGTGTTCGGCCCTCGTTCAGATCGACCGTCAGCTTGAGCAGCTTGTCAGCGCCGTCAACATGCTCTGCATTTACGATTCTCGCGACGCGCAGGTCCACCTTGCCGAAGTCGTCGATGGAGATAACACCCCCCTCGCCCACACCAGCGGGTTGGGAAGAAGGGGTAACAACCTTCAGGCTCTCTTTGTTCGCTTCCACCATCGCCTCAATACTCTTCCCCTCGATCCGCGTCATGAGATATCTGTATTCGTTAATCCTGTGCCCCTCAGGCAGCCAGCGAACTACGTCATCCCAAGTCAACGGTTCGATGTTCAGAAAGAATTCCACCTGGCTGGCAAGGGCTGGTAGTACAGGTTTCAGATAGATGGATAGGAGACGGAATATGTTGAGCCCCTCGGTACACGCCTGTAGTAATTGGTGATCCTTCACCGGATCTTTCGCAAGTTCCCATGGCTTCACTTGATCGATAAATGCATTCGCGTTGTCCGTGTGGAACATAATTTCACGCAGCGCCCTGCCGTAATCACGCTGTTCATACGAGGTGCCAATTTGCAATGCGGCGGCCTGCATGTCTGCAAGCATTGGATTGGGGATAATTCTCGCAAGTTTTCCTCCGAATCGCCTCGTGACGAACCCAGCGCAGCGGGAGGCGATATTGATGTACTTGCCGATGAGGTCGGAGTTGACACGGGCGACGAAGTCCTCGAGGTTGAGATCGACATCCTCCATCGTGCCGTTGAGCTTAGCGGCGTAGTAGTAGCGCAGGTACTCCGGATTCCTAATGTGATCGAGGTAGCTGCGCGCGGTGATGAAGGTGCCGCGTGACTTCGACATCTTCTCGCCGTTCACGGTCAGGAAGCCGTGCGTGAATATCTTCGTCGGCGTGCGATAGCCGGAGAAGTTGAGCATTGCCGGCCAGAACAGCGCATGGAAATACAGGATGTCCTTGCCGATGAAGTGGTACAGTTCCGTATTGAAACCGGGCTTCCAGAAGTCGTCGAAGCTCGGCGCACCGGTGGAAATCCCCCCTCCCCCTCCTTTGCTAAGGGAGGGCAGCGTAGCGGGGGGGGTTGCGGCGAGACGGTCACAGAGGTTCTTGAAGCTTCCCATGTAACCGATCGGTGCATCGAGCCAGACGTAGAAGAACTTCCTTCCGTCGGTGCCCGGAATGGGAAACCCGAAATAAGGCGCGTCGCGTGAAATGTCCCAGTCGGCGAGCTTCTCCTCGCCCTCCCCGCCCAGCCATTCCTGCATCTTGTTTGCCGCCTCCGCCTGCAGCGGCGGCTCGGCAGTCAATGCGCCAGTTGTCCAGCCGCGCAGGAACACCTGGCATTTGGGATGCGAGAGACGGAAGAAATAGTGCTCGGACTCCTTGCGCACCGGCGTGGCACCGGACACCGCCGAGTAAGGATTCCTGAGGTCGGTCGGTGAGTAGGTCGAGCCGCACACTTCGCAGGCGTCGCCATACTGATCCTGCGCGCCGCACTTCGGGCACTCGCCCTTGATGTAACGGTCCGGCAGAAACATGTTCTTGACCGGGTCACAAAACTGCTCAACGGAACGCCTGGCGATCAGATCGGCCTGCTCAAGCTTCTGGAAGAGGTCCTCCGCGAACTGCCGGGTCTCCTCCGAGTGCGTGCTGTAATAATTGTCGAACTCGATGAGGAATTCACGGAAGTCACGCGTGTGCTCTTCGTAGACACGGGCGATGAGTTCCTCGGGCGTGACGCCGTCTTTCTCGGCGCGGAGCATCATCGGTGTGCCGTGCGTGTCGTCGGCGCAGACGTAGTGCACCTCTCGATCCGCCTGCATCTTCTGGAACCGCACCCAGATGTCGGTCTGGATATACTCAAGGAGATGCCCGAGATGGATGGAGCCGTTGGCGTACGGCAGAGCGCTGGTGACCAGTATGCGTCGCTTTTTCTCAGACATTTCCTTGAGTTGCCGGCCGGTAACCTGGGACGGTTACGGTAGCATTCGCCATTCCTCCTGTCACGGCAACCAGCCCTCTCGCACTGGGGTTTGGTGTAAGATTACCCGCCCATACAGGCCCTTGAGGCGTTCCGATGTCGTTTCCGACGCAACAGCAGATCCAGGCCGCCGTCAGCGGTTACGTGGACCCTTATCTCGGTATCGACCTGGTCACAGCCAAGACGATACGCAACATCGCCATTGACGGTAGCAAAGTCGCCGTCGACGTTGAACTTGGCTTCCCGAGCAAAGCGTACGGCTCGCGCCTGGACGAACAGTTGACGCAACTGATACGCGATGTACCCGGCGTGACGGACGTCAAGGTCAACGTACACTCAGTCATCACCTCTCATGCCGTGCAGAAGGGCGTGCAAGCGCTGCCCAACGTCAAGAACATCATCGCGGTTGCCTCCGGCAAAGGCGGGGTGGGCAAATCCACGGTGGCGGTCAACCTGGCCCTTGCGCTACAGGCTGAGGGGGCGCAGGCAGCCATCCTGGACGCCGACATCTACGGGCCCAGCCAGCCGCGCATGCTGGGCGCGCACGGGAAGCCAGAATCGAAGGACGGCAAGAGCATGGAGCCGCTGGTGAGCTACCACGTGCAGTCGATCTCCATCGGCCACCTCGTCGATGAGGAGACGCCGATGATCTGGCGCGGCCCCATGGCGACCGGCGCACTGGAGCAGATGCTGCGCGACACCAACTGGCGCGACGTGGATTATCTCGTCGTTGACCTGCCGCCCGGCACCGGTGACATCCAACTCACGCCCTGTCAGAAAATCCCCGTCACCGGCGCGGTCATAGTCACCACACCGCAGGACATCGCCCTGCTCGATGCGCGCAAGGGGCTGAAGATGTTCGAGAAGGTGCAGGTGCCCGTGCTCGGCATCATCGAAAACATGAGCACGCACGTGTGCTCCAAGTGCGGCCACGAGGAGCACGTCTTCGGCGAAGGCGGCGGCGCGGGCATGGCCAGGCAATATGGCGTGGATCTGCTCGCATCCCTGCCGCTCGACATCCGCATCCGCGAAGCTGTCGACAACGGGCGGCCGACGGTGGCGATGGACCCGGACTCGCCCGTGACGCACACCTTCCGCGACATCGCGCGCAAGGTAGCCGCGAAGATTGCACTGCGCGCCAAAGACTATTCCGCGCGTTTCCCTAAGATCGTCGTCAAAAATACATGACGGTCAAATCCGATCGGTGGATCCGCCGCATGGTGGAGAGCCACCGCATGATCGAGCCCTTCGAGGCCGCTCAGGTGCGGCAGTTGAACGGCCACCGTATCGTGTCCTTCGGCACTTCCAGTTATGGCTACGACATCCGCTGCGCGAACGAATTCAAGATCTTCACCAACATCAACAGCACCATCGTCGACCCCAAGGACTTCGACTCGAACAATTTCGTCGACATGAAGGCGGACGTCTGCATCATTCCCCCGAACTCCTTCGCGCTGGCGCGCACCATGGAGTACTTCCGTATCCCCCGCAACGTGCTCACGATCTGCCTCGGCAAGTCCACCTACGCCCGCTGCGGCATCATCGTCAACGTGACGCCGCTCGAACCGGAGTGGGAGGGACACGTCACGCTGGAATTCTCCAATACGACACCGCTGCCCGCCAAGATCTATGCGGGCGAGGGCTGCGCCCAGGTTATCTTCATCGAGTCCGACGAGCCCTGCGAGACCTCCTACAGGGATCGCGGCGGCAAGTACCAGGGCCAGACCGGCGTTACCTTGCCGAAGACCTAGGGAACCTCTGATTAAGTCAGAGGTTCCTGCGGCACAGGGATGTGCCGCCATCTTCGAAGGCTGCAAGCCGTTGAAGATGAAGCAAAGCAAAAACCACGCTTTTTGCTTTGCGTGCTCTGAGAAGTCC